>CADBSM010000001.1 GCA_902797315.1 uncultured Pseudomonadota bacterium
GGCCAAAAAATATGCCAATGATGCTAAAAAGACATTTGAAAAAGGGAAAAAAGTTGTTTTAAATGCCAAGCAAAAAGCTGAAAATATTAAAAATAAGGTTCATAACACCCTTGAGGCTGTCAAGAGCGGTGATTTAAAAGCGGCTTTAGGCTCAATGGAGCTTGCCGGGTTGAAAGACACTTTTAACGGCACAAAAATGGACGATGAAATGGCAGAGGCCGTTTTAGACGTGATGGTGCGCAAAAAAGGTTCTGATTCTATTGCCAACCAAAAGGCTTTAACCCATGCCTTAAACAAAAAAATCGGCAAGGATATGGCAGAGAAATATGCCAACTCTTTGATTTTGAGACAAGAGTTAAAAGAAGAAGAAGATTCTTTTGAGGCGCCTGAAAGCATCGATGAAGCTGTGGAATTGTATCAAGAAGCAGCGTTGAGTGTACAAAAACGTCAACAAAAAATTCTGGAAATGAAAGCGGCTGAAATTGCTTATGAACACTCGGCAGGTATTCGAAATTTGGAAGGAGACGAGGAGAATGATGAGAAATAAAAAGGTTATTCTTATTTTTGCGCTCTCTTTTTGTTTAAGTTTGCCCGCTCAAGCACAGCTTAAACTGGATCCATCAGCACTTGGCGGACGCGTCTTTGGCTCGTTTAACACTTTTGTGGAACAAACGGTTAAAAAAGTTAATGCTGCCGGCAAAAAACTTGTGGAAAGCAATTTGGGGCAAAATTTTAAAACAAGGTTTGAAAAGCTTAAGGCTTTGCAAGGGCGTCTTGAAGCCAATATCAATAAAGGAAAAGAACTTTATAATGAAACCTCACAAAAAATAGCAGAAGGTAAAAACAAAATTGAAGAAGTTCAAAAAACATATGAAGAAAAAATGGCTGAAATTAAAAATTCGCAGGTTGTGTCGACAGCACTTCTTCAAAAACAAATTCAAGATGTTTCTTCCCAAATGCAAGAAAAAAGAGACAACACGCGCATCGAACTCGGCGCCCGCTTGAAAGATGCCAACAATAATGCTGAATATCTGTCTCAAATGCTTGAAAGTGAAAATGCAGAGGATGTCAGACAAACAATCGAAAATCAATTGGCAGAGACAAGACAGCTTCAGGCACAATATCAAGCTGATTTAGAAACGCTTGATGATGAAAACAGCCCTTATTGGCAAAACAATGAAGAATATCAGGCCTTAAACGAACAAAAACAAAGCTTAGAACAAGAGCTTAACAAGAAAAAAGAAGCCTTGATTGAAAAAGGAAAAGGTTTGGCGGCCAGTGCGGTCAAAAGCATGATTAAAAAATCACCGGCTCAGAAAAAAGAGGCATATGAAGAAATGGAAGCGCAAAATTTTGTGGCGCCGGACACCCCCCTAGATCACCAAAGTGTCAGCCGAGTTAATCAAGAAAGGCGTGACACTTGGAAGGAAGATATGGCCAACGCCTTAGTTCAAATTGTAGAGAGGCGCAAAATGCTCAAAGAAATGGAAGAAAAAATAGACAACACAGCCAACAACATAGAAGTTGTTGATGCGACCATTTCAGCGCTTTCTCTTAAAAACGAACAAGAAATACAAGAAATTAAGCTTTTGCAGGCAAAAATGAAATTGGAATTAGCCGAAATCAGGCTTAAAACATCGGCAGATATGGTTGTCAGAGGTTATCGGCAAAACAATCCGGATAAGGATCCGTCGAAAATTAATCTTGATAATTATGTTTTGACCGAGCAAGATATTGAAAAAGCAGGCATCAAAAAGAAAAAGTAAAAGGAGACCAAAAATGAAAAAAAAGCTATTAAAATATGTTTTTGTCTTATCTTTGTTTATTAGCTCAGATGCTTTTGGTTTTTTGATGCCGCCGTGTGCTGTTTGTCCGAGCCTTGATGGAGTAAACGATGGCGTTGTGCTGGGAAAAGGTCTTTTAAAAGTTGGCAGAACAGTTGCAGACACCTTACAGTTTGATCAAGACGGTAAACTTAACTTGCTTAAGTCATTGGGCAATTTGATAAATATGGATTTTACTGAGGTGCCGCTTCAAAAAGAAAAGGGTGATTCTGCTCTGGCCGCCACAAAAGAAATTGAAGAATCTGAAATTGCAGATATAAAAGATGAAGATTCTCTTAGAAACGCCTTTGAACAGCTCTTTTTGAAGTATCCGATAGAACTTGTCGAATCTTATCCTGTTGAAAACAGAGAGCAGTTGCTAAAATTATATCGCAATAAACGAGAAGAATTTACAACAGATAGTATTATAGAACTTTCGCTTGTCGCGCGCGATTTATCAGGCAGAATAGACGCTTTAGAAGTGGAATTTGAAGAGCTTTCAAAGTGCTTCGTTGAAGGTTCGGAAAGTAAGGCGGCTATTTGTAATAGCGCCTCAGCCTCAGATGAAGAATTGGGTAATTATGCCAACGCTGCAAAATTAAAACAAATACATGATTCATATTTAAGGTTGTACATCGAGCTAATGGCTTTAAGATCGCAATATGTTGCGGCTAAATCTTTGATTGAGGGTGTGCGACCGATTAATGAAGGTGTAGATATCGGCGCAAAAGATGAGGAATATAGTTATATCAGAAAATATTTCAACTTTGAAAAAGTTTCTTTTGCTCAAGGTGTGCGTTCAAGCTTGGTTTCTGGTCAGACAGAAGATTCGTCTCAAATAAGCAAAGAAGATGAAAAACTTTTGAATGCGCTCGTTGCAAGAACAGCCAAAAAAACAAATCCGAATTTAGAATTGGCCCCGGCAGCCAAATATGAAGAACGTTTGCCTTTTGAAGGTGATGCTCAAAAAAATGCTGAGGCTTTGGCGATGATGAATGGTATATATGACCTGCTTTCACAAGCACAGCTGATGCACAATACAAAACAACAAATGCCTGATTTGAGAAAACCGTTTATCGAATACGAAAAGATGAAAAGGCTTCATGAAAAGGCCTTGAGTGCGCTTGAAACTTCGGAAATCAATGTGCAGGATTATCTCAGCGATTATTACGGCAAAGAAATGGCAAATGATGTGTGGTTCGGAAACGGTTGCCGTTTTTATAAAACCCCTGTTAAATACTGTCCGAATTTGACGGGTTGCGCTAAAGAAGCTGATTATGCTTATCGCTCAAAAGTTGATATCGTTTGTCCAGATGCTGTTTTTGCAATTTCGGGCTATGAGCAAAGAGGCGGAGTTTCGCTTGATGAGGAAGATAAAGGGTTGCAAGATGAAGGTTTGAGTCCTGAGGACAGAATTGATAATGCGCTCACAAAATATGGCGAAAGAAGAGGTCTTTCAGGTACAGCAATTTCTGCTTATGTGCGCTCAAAGGCTGAAAAGTTGATGACAACAGATGAAGAAC
>CADBSM010000002.1 GCA_902797315.1 uncultured Pseudomonadota bacterium
AATGCTGAGGATTTAGGTTTGTCTGTACCTGACTATCAAAAAAAGGTTGCGTCTATATTGGAAACAAAAGAAAGAAAGTCAACACTCGGTAAAGCAGATATCATAGATAGAATCTCGCAAATGAAGAATAGTAGGAGTTCAAAATAGATTAGAGAATTTTAGAGAGGATTTTTATTGCTTAAGCTAAATGAAGTTGCATGTTGTCAGTATCAATCTCTTCAATTTTGTCTAAACGAAACTCCAGCCTATATTCCAGCTGCTTACAATCATCATAAAATTAGTTCGATACTTGCAAACTATTGCGCACCAATGTAAAAAGTCCGCTTAAAAGCGGACTTTTTGCATTGGAAAGTTTTTCAAAACAAAATCGATATCTTTATCTCCTCTGCCTGAAAGATTGACAAGAATTTTTTTACCGCAATTTTTTTTGGACAATTTTATAGCGCAGGCTAGAGCATGTGCACTTTCTAATGCCGGAACAATTCCTTCAAGTCTAGATAATTCATAAAAAGCACAAATTGCCTGAGCGTCAGAGATAGTTTGATATGATGCTCGTCCTATTTTATTAAGATAGCAATGTTTTGGTCCGACACCAGGATAATCTAAACCGCTAGCAATACTATAAGCATTAGAAATTGAGCCATCCTTATTTTGCAAAAGCAAGCACTTAAACCCATGTAAAACACCCTCTTTACCATAAGCAATACTTGCTGCATTTTCGCCTATTTTTTCACTCTTTCCTAACGCTTCAACTCCGATTAATTTGACTTTTTTATCATCAATAAAACCGTTAAATATGCCGATAGCATTTGAACCACCACCAACGCAAGCAACGACATAATCCGGCAAAGATTTTGTGATCCGCATAAACTGTTTTCTAGCCTCAGTCCCAATTATTGTCTGAAAATATTCGACAATTGTTGGAAACGGATGCGGTCCGACAACCGAACCAATAGCATAAAAAGCTGTTTGATATTCATCTTTATAAGCATTTAACGAAGCATCAACAGCTTCTTTTAATGTTTTGCTCCCGCTGCTGACAGAAATAACGTTCGCACCGAGAATTTTCATCCTTTCAACATTCGGTTTCGCTTTTTGAATATCTATTTGTCCCATATATATATCACATTGTAAACCTAGCAAAGCAGCGGCAGTTGCAATAGCAACTCCGTGCTGTCCGGCACCCGTTTCTGCAATAACTTTTGTCTTACCTATTTTTTTTGCTAATAAAACTTCTCCTAAACAATGATTGATTTTATGTGCACCTGTATGATTCAAATCTTCACGTTTTAAATATATTTGCGCACCATATTTTTGTGACAAGTTTTTTGCAAAATATATGGGCGTAGGTCGCCCACTATAAGATTTAAGTAAATCTGTAAGCTCTTCGTTAAATAATTTGTCTTTTTTTATTTGCAAAAATTGATCATAAATTTTGTTAAATTCTTTTTTTAAATCTTCGTTAATGTATTGTCCACCAAAGCGACCAAAGAAACCTTCCTTATTTGGTGTTTTTTTGAATATTGTTGTCATTTGCCTTATCTCCATCTAAATATTTTTTAACGATTGTATTTGTTTTTTTGAGAATTTTGGAACCGCGTGTTACTTTACACAAACTAACCTGCAACTGAGCGGCAATATCTCGTTGTTTCATTTTTTGATTAAGCAGATTGAGAATCTGCCATCGTTTAGATAGAGTATTAAGTTCTGATTGCGTAAAAAGTTCAAGCATCAGACGACGAATATCTTCGCCTGTTCTAAGGTCTGCAAAAATTTTTGCTAATACTTTAATATTCTTCATTTTACCCAATCGTTTCTATTAACAGAAACAAATTTAATTTATTTTTTTGTTTCTGTCAATAAAAATTTTTCATTTTTTGTAAAAAAAACACTTGACAAAAAATCGGGGGGGGTAAACTGGAAGTATCATAAACAACTTAAACAAGGAGACAAAAAATGACGAGCGAAAACAATAAGCAAGAAAATAAAGAATTACCTAAACGCAAATATGATAAGCTTAAAGCTTTTCTTGTTGGTTTTGCTGTCACATTACTCGGAGGCGGAACGGCGGCTACTGTTAAAACTGTTGAAAACGAAAAAGCCGTTAAAGAATGGAAAAAAATAAATGAGGGTGCTGACAGTCTTTCAGTCGATGTTGAAAAAGGTCATTTTTACGCAATGAAGAAATTAGACCAAAAAGCACTGATTGCTGCTACTGCAAAAAAAGAGGCACTTACGGCAAAAAAACAGGAAATTGTCGATAAAGCAACCAAAGATTTTGTTCAAGCCTTCAAAAACCTTGACGCTAATGGGATAAAAAAGGCCATTGATGACGGTGCAAATATTGACACTCAAGACAGTGAAGGAAAAACACCTTTAATGCGGCTTTTAGAACAACCGGAATCTGCTAAAGCCTATATTTGTACGCGCTTGATGATACAACATTCAGACATGAACATTAGGGATAAGGATGGCGCAAGTGCCGCAGAATATGCCGCCGCGATAAATAGCGTTAAAGGAGAGGTTTTGCGAAAAGAAATAGCTCAAAGAAAAAAAGAAACTCAAACAAAAGAGTGGAAGGCTGGCTCTGAAAAAATGAAGATAAGACGCGGTGAAAAAGAAGAAGTACGTCCAAACATTGTTGCAAAGGAAATTTCACAAATTGAAAATATTCAAGATGTTAATGATGCTTTGACTGCTGTAGAATGGGAAATAAAAGATATTAAAAACGCTTCTTATGAAGCAAGTGTCGAAAAAGACAATGGTTTCGAAGTAAGCCAGCGACAAAAAACAGCAGATATCAGAAATTTTTATCAAAAACATGTAAGATAAAATAGCCCCCAAAAAAAGCACCTTTCAGGGTGCTTTTTTGTTGCGATTACTACTTCTCTCAAAGTCCGATAATTATATTTTCTAAAAAGCAGCTATCCCACCAAAATTATCGGACTTTTGATAATCAATATTGAATTATTAAACTATTTAAGGTAAAAAAACAGACAGAGGTAAATTTAATGCAAATATCTTTAATCATCGGTAATCTGTTTTCGTTGCTTTCGGCAATTTGTATTGCTGTTTCCGTTGTTAAAAAAAGCAAAAAAGATTTTATGTATTGGCAAATCGGCGATGCGCTGTTCGGAACCGGAGCCAATATTGCGCTTTCGGCACACGCCGCCTTGGTTATCAGTACCGTTTGCTTTATACGAAATCTACTTTCCTACAAAAATAAGTTAACAAAAAATATTACCATTTTACTGTTGATAATAAGCGTGATTGTCGGCTTATATGCAAACAATCTGGCTGTTATCGGCCTATTGCCGATTATTGCTTCCGCAAGTTATACAATTTGCATATATATAACCAAAAACGAACAACAAATGCGTTGGGCTTTAACCCTAAATATGATTTTGTGGTTTATTCATAATTTTTATGTGCAAATGTATCCTTCGGCTCTTGCAAATATTGTGTTGTGCGGCTGGACTTTTGTGCAAATTTACAAAAACAGGAAAATAAAAATTTGATCGTGATGTGAAAACCTAAATTTTCCGCAAAAATCTATCTGTGTTTCCGCTTATCGGCATTATCCGGAGGCTAAAATCAGAAGCAAAACCGAAAATAACAGTAATAATGCCCACTTCTTTTCAAATTTTAACGATACACGCTTAAACGGAATAAAAGAAAACCATTTATTGAAAAACATTACCCATAACAAAGAAGTTTGCACAAGGGCGGAAACATAGGACGGATTGACACTGTAATACATTGCCATATTACGGCAAATCATACTCAACGGCATAAAAATAAATATCCAATTTTTTAACAGATTGGTTTTGTTCAATAATTCTGACATCGTTCCATGTTGATTAAAATATATTACCAAATGTATTATGCCAACTGTGGCACTGGAAACAAAAACTCGCCACACACAAAGTCCTAAAAGCGAATCGGCGGCATATTCCATAATAGTTTTATTACAAGTTGAAATTACGGCACCTAAAACAATTACCGGTAATAAAAAAATAAAAACTTCCTTGGCCACTTTTACTCTTCTATACTTCATAAGCGCAAAAATCGTACCGCCGAGTGCTAAAATTATTAATGAAGTACGCACAGGGGTTTGCAAATATTTAAATATAATAATCGGTTCAACAAAAAGCCATAAAAAGAAAGTAAACGAAACACTTAAAGGTAAAATAGAACTCACCGTTTCAGCTCCGTATTTCTGATTTGCCAGAAAAGACCGTTTATCACTGTAGGCGGTTATACATCCTTGCAAAATGGCAATAGCATAAAACTGCCAAGCCGGAATAACCTTAAAGCAAAATAAAAACGGCAAAGCCATAAGCGCTACGATAATGCCGCGATAGACCATAAAAACCGATGCAGACAGCTTTACATTTTGATTGGCAATATAATAAATTGCGTTAACAATGCTCGCTAAAACCGAAAATAAAACCCACATAAACCTTTCCCAATTATAATTACCTGCGATGTCTTATGATAAACGAAACCATC
Organism: uncultured Pseudomonadota bacterium; assembly: GCA_902797315.1. Taxonomy (GTDB): domain Bacteria; phylum Pseudomonadota; class Alphaproteobacteria; order RF32; family CAG-239; genus UBA1254. The sequence goes on from CADBSM010000002.1 coordinate 4,513, forward strand.
AAACAAATTGCCACACCGCTGCCCGCATAAACAGAAACATCAAGCGGGAGCCTGAAACCTATTTTATCATACAGAATATAAGTAACACATACCGAAGTCATAAAACCGGCCGGCAATAAAGTCAGCCAAAAACACCTGTTTTCACGATAAAGATAAAAAGTAGCCATCCAAAGCGTAATTGCTGCTAAAAGCTGATTAGCCCAGCCAAAATACAACCAAATTGTTGTTAAGTTAAAAAAGCTCATCGCAATACCGCCCGAAAGAACAACAGCGCTGATTATCAAGCGTTTTTTAAGTGATTTATCTTCTTTTTTTAAATAATCACTTATAGCAAGTCTGGCCGAGCGAAAAGCTGTATCTCCTGAAGTTATGGAAAGCATAACCACAGAAACAACAGCTAAAATGCCGCCTATTTGCCCAAGATAGCCATTTGAAACTTCAGAAACAACACCTCCGGGACCAAGTTTTTCAATCACTTGATTTAAGCCCTGCCCGCCTTGATAAAAAGCAATTCCAAGTGTTGCCCAAATAAGAGCCACAACACCTTCTGTGATCATTGCGCCATAAAAAACGGAACGTCCATATTTTTCGTTTGATAAACAACGCGCCATTAAAGGAGACTGCGTTGCATGAAAACCACTGATAGCCCCGCAAGCAATTGTGATAAACATTAACGGAAAAATCGGCAGATTTTTGGGGTGTTGATTGGTTAAGCTCAAATCAGGATAAAACTCTTGCCCCTTCCAAAACAGAACGGCCAACATAGCAAGCGAAACACTGATTAAAAGAAGCGCAAACAATGGATAAAACCGACCGATAATTTTATCTATCGGCAATAAAGTTGCTAAAAAATAATAAGCAAAAATCACAACAATCCAAAGCAAAAATGGTGTTTCTGACAAATCAGAAAGCATATGCGCTGGGCTCATTGCAAAAACCGAGCCTAGCAGAAGCAAAAACAAAATCATAAATATCAAAAACACATTTTTTATTTTCGAGCCTAAATATTTTTCAATCAGCGGGGCTAAAGATTGCCCGCCATGACGAAGCGAAATCATACCGCTCATATAATCGTGCACGCCTCCTGCAAATATTGAGCCCAGCACAATCCAAAAAAGACAAACAGGACCATAAAGCGCCCCTAAAATTGCACCAAAAACAGGACCTAATCCGGCAATATTTAAAAACTGAACAAGAAAAACACGCCAACCGGGCATAACCATATAGTCAACATTATCACACTTTGTCACTGCTGGTGTTTCTTTGTTTGCGTCAGCTCCAAAAACTTTTTCAACCACATAACCATAAAGAGCATAACCAAAAATTAAACTCACAAACGCTATTAAAAAGATAATCATGATATCCTCACAAAGTTCATTTTTTTGAAAAGTGTACTCTAAAAATTTTTTAAATCAATAACATTATTGATCAAAACTTTTAACAGAAAACTTCAAATTTAGTTATCTTGTACCTCAAAGACGGAAGCCGTTTGATGTTGTTTTTTTTGTTTAGACAAAACTTGACAAGGTGTATTTTTTAATGTATATTTCCAATCGAATCGGAGCAAATTTTATGAAAAAACATGAATTACCCACAAAAGATGAAATTCTCTTTGCTATCAGCGAAGAACCTTTAGGTATGGGAGAAGAAGCCAAAGTCTATAAAGTACATACAAACCCAGACTATACGGTGCGTGTCAGCAATGAAATTAAAGAATATGAAAGCCTAGCTAAAATGATTTTTAATGAAGGCTTTGTTTCTCAAAAAGATATTTTCCAAGGCAGAAATTATGCACAATCCGTCGCTTATTTAAAAGGCTATACAAACACCCCTTTAAATGCTCTTGTCACTATCAATTTGTATACGCCCGGTTTTTCAATGGAAATTCACAAACCCGGACGAAAAATTCCCTCAAGCGATGAAGCCTTAATGAAAACCATCGCTCTTTCAAAAGCTGTTTTGAACATGCCCGATGCGGCAATTGACCGGCTTTATGATGATTTGCATTTTTTGTCTTCAAGAGAATATTCTATTGATGTCGGCAACGGAGGCTGGTTTGTTAACACTGGAAACATTTTGTATTCAGGCGTTGATAAAGAATTTAGAATTATCGACATTCAGCCCTTTTTAAGAGATAATTTAAAAGCCCCTGAAAATCACACCAAAGGATTTAATACACCGCTTTATTTAGCGCGCGGTCTTGTGCCCGGAGCGTACGGATATGCTAAAGAACACAGCAAATATCCATCGCTTATTAAATATCGAACAGAAATCTTAGATAAGGTTATTCGAGGAGCAGAGCGCAACCACTTAAATGACTTAGGGGGTTATTTAAGGGGAGATATGTCAGATCTTGCCAATATTTGGAACAACCAGCTTTCTAACTTAAATATTGAAGAAAAATACAAACAAGATTTTATTCAACGGCTTTGCAACATCAAACAAGAACATCGCTATCGTTTAGTCAGAAATCACGAGCCGCTGGTTCGTGTTTCGGGTCAAACTTATTACTCTTAAATAAAACAATTTTTTTTCTAAGCATTCAATACAACAACTTGACTTCAAGATAAAAAAGCATTATCTTGAAGTTTGATTGTATATTATGATTTATATTCAAAATTATTTAAATGATATTTTTATGGGTAGAAAAAAAATGTATGTGGACCGCCATTTGAAAATCACAAGCAGTCCGCGATTTAAGAAAGCCATCGTCAATATGGTAAACGGCAATTTTGAAATCGCCTTTTTAGAGCCGATTGGAAAATGTAAAGATGTTTCCGAAGCCTGGCACCTGCGTTATGATTGGATCAAAAAGTATTACGGGCACTACACATCTTCATCGAGACTGCCTCGTATCGAAACTTGCCTTTTAGCCAACAACGCCGAAAAAAATCCGCCATTTCTGAACTGTTTTACATCTTCTGACAAAACAGACCCTCATGGCCGCCGAGATTGCTGGTATTCCCTAGACGATGAAGGAAATGAGGTTCCCGAAAGAGGCTCACAAAAAAGAAACGTTCACGTTTCAATCGTGCTCACACCGAACGAATTCTTCCGGATTAATCCTTGGACAAAGCTTGAAGATTATTGGTTTGAGCGTTGTTAGTTTTTAAAACCGCCTTAAAATGGCGGTTTTTTTTTACAAAAAACAAAAAAACCTTGACAAAAAAAACGAATCAGTATAGAATATAGAATTGAGATAGCTTTAACAAAGGAGAACTGTGTTATGAGATTACTAGAAAAACTTTTCAAAAAAAAGGCTGACACAAAGGCTGAAACAAAGCCTGAAACAAAGGTTGAAACAAAGCCTGAAACAGAATTCGAAAAAAAAGGTATTTATCAGAGAGGTCGTGCGATAGAGGCATATGACCTTGGAAGAAAGGTTGTTGCTCTTTTTGTCGACAATATACAACTTGGTTGGCCTTGTGAATATAGTAACCTCAATAAATCAGACAAAGAATTCGCTGAAGATATTCGTCAAACGGTTTTAATGCTACAAGCACAACAAGTCGAAACAGAAACGGAATTTAACCAAATAAAACAGCGCGCCTTACATCAAAAAAGCTTACTAGGTAAGCCAGAATTCGAAGATCTTGTTTTACGCGCTTTCCATAAGGCAAGAGAAACAGGTCTAGAATATACAGATCCAGCTTATCAGCAAGTTTTTACAGATGTTATGAAAGAATCCGAATCCATGACAATTGATGTTCATCAAAAAGTTGCTGATGTTATGAATAAAAAAGCAAATCAAAAAGAAGGTGTCAAAGAAGAAACAGAACAAGTTAAGCAAAATACAACACATTCTCGCAATAACACAGCATTTGTTAAGGATGTTGGTGTTTCTCGTTAAAAAAATCCGTATTCTAACCGACGGCACTAATATTAAAATTACATCGGAGATTTAAGATGGATGTCATGGAAAAAATCAGGCAATTAAGACAGCGACACAAACAAAACTCAAAAAACAGTTGTCCAACAGCCATCTTGCTTTATATTGCAACCGAAAGACAGTGCCCGAAGCCTGTTGATCCTTGGTATTCACAAATAAAAAAGCTCTCCCGTAATGCAAATCGACACTATGCAGATTTTCATAGAGCTGTCATTTTTGGGATGTATCCGGAATTAAAAGGTGCTTGCGATTTTTTTAATGCTTCTTTGAACAACGCACTAAAAAGCAACGAAAAACTATCTGATGAAAACCTCTTACAAATTGAAAAAAACACTATTAAAAAGTATAATCTTCCGGAAAGTTATTTTATAGGATCCGCAAATAAAGACCAACAACAACGAATAGATGTTAATTTGGCTTCTGCCATGAACAAATACGTTAACGCCAGTATTAAAGAGCTATATCCTGCTGTTCAAGTAATAGCCCATGCTTTAAAAGACACATTATCAGCAAACAAAACCCTTGAATATGATTTCGTCAAGCATATGAAATTCGTTGATATGTGTCTCCATTATGAAGAAAACTTTTATAAAAACAAATCCATTCCACCTCAAGAAATTTCACACACAGTAGAACAGTTGTTTGACATGAAAAAAAAGGGGCTTTTAGATAAAGACTTTCAAATACTTGATTATGAGGCTTTTAAAGAATCCCCATTACTCAAAAGTTTACCTTATCAAGGAAAAAAACATAATATTGTTGCTAATTTAATGCCTCGTTCCTATATCGCAAAGATAAAAAAACAATTTACTTGGGAACAATCAAGATCTTAACATTCAAAAAAACTGCATTTATTGAATAAAAAAGGATATTGATGAAATCATATCATTATGTAAACAAATTCAACGATGTTAACGCCACATTGATTGTTTTAACGATTTTAGCAGCAATGCCGATATGCAAATGGAATCAAATGGTAAAAACTTTACTTTCGATGGTCGCCTATAAAAAATTGCAAATCGTTTGAAAAAAACACAAGCACTTATCAAAAATGTGTTATAGAAGTACAAAACCCAAAATCAGGCAAAAGATATTAAAACTGCCAAAAAGCATAATATACAAGAAGCACCTTTGCAGGTGCTTCTTGTTTTTACGCTTTTTTCAGCTTATCGAGAAGCGTTGATTTTTTCTAAACCTATTTTAGCCATTTCAATTTTAGATAAAGTCTTCTTTTTAGAGCCCTCGTAGGGATTATAACTGTCGTAAGACACGCTCATACCATCTTTTGCAGTATGCCACTTGCTTTCAAGCACATTGTCACACAAAGCCATGAGTTCTTTTTTGATCTCGGGATCTTTTTCTTTATCAGAAGCAGACGTCATTTCGTGTACCACTTCATTATATTCTTTAATCACTTTATCTTTGCCTGTGATTTTGTTTTTATAATCTCTTGCTCTGAGTTTAAGCTCTTTTAATTTTCTTTGAATGTTCATTTGAATTCTCCTTTTCTACAATATCGTCATAAGTATACAACAGCAAAAATTACTTGTCAAATAAAACTTATTTGTCCAATAAAAAACTTTGCTTTTAATCTTATTTTAAATTATAATGAAGATACTTATGATGGCTATGTTTTGAACTGAGGTAGAATATGCGTATATTAAAGTTTTTTTGTTTTTTTTCCATAACATTTTTATTAAACACGATTGTCCACGCTCAATCAAATCAACTTGTGCAGAATTTATATTTTTACGCAAAACAGGCCAATTCTCAAGCTCTGCAAGGAATACTTAGTTCCGGCCAACCCATTGATTCGACAGATGCCGACGGTAATACGGCACTGTGCATTTCTCTTTTAAAAAAGGACATGAAAGCTTATGATGTGCTTCGGGCTCATGGCGCAAATGAAGGGCACCCCTGTGTTCAAAAAGCAATGGCAGCATCATCTGGCTCAAGTTTCGTTTGGAAGCCCGCTTATACCGTTGGTGCACTTACTGTTGCGGCCGGTGTTGGTGTTGCAGCTGCCGCCGGAGGTGGAGGTGGCGGTGGCGGCGGAGACGGCGGCTCTGAGAGTAAAGATTCTTCAAAACCTGTTCAAACACCTTCTGATCCAAAATATTTTGAGACAAGCGAATATTATAAAGGCAATTTTTTAAGCCAAATTAAAGCATCAACAGCATATTCAAGATTTTTTAAGCTCAACAACAAAGGTCAATTAACATCTTCTCTTAAAAATGTCAAAGTCGGCGTTGTTGACACGGGTCTTTATGCAGTGCATACTGACTTTAAAAAAACAAAGATTGAAGGCTTTAACCGAGATTTTGGACCTTGTCAAAACGGCGACACAACAAATTGCTGGACATATTCAACTGGACGGCTTGTTTTCACGGATGATTCTGTGCCTGATTACAAATTAAATAAAACCGAATTTGAAGATTGGGCAAAAAATTACAACAATTATGACTGGGATCAAAACAAAGATACCTTCTATCCGATTGATGCCGAGCCCACAAATATACACGGCACCCACGTGTCTGGAATTATTGCTGCAGACAAAAATGCTCAAGGTATGCACGGCGTCGCTTTTTCAAATGCGGATATTTTAATGACACGCTGGGATTATATGTATGCTCCATCGCTTGTTATTTCAGAGCTTGTCGATAAAGGAGCTCAAGTCATTAACATGAGTTTTTCTGTTGAGGCAAAAGATAATCCAGCATCCAATATTGATGACTTATATTATGAAGAACACAAAAAAGATTTAGATGAAATGATTGCCAACGGCCTTCTAAAAGCTGCAAACAAAAATGTTGTAATGGTGATGGCTGCCGGAAACGAATCTCAAAATCAGCCCGGTCTTTACAACGGCGTTGCCCGTTTGTCTGAATTTAAGGATAAGCTTCAAAACCTGTTTATCACTGTTGTCGCCACAGATGATAACGGCAAAATTACACCATATTCCAACAGATGCGGTGTAGCGCAAGACTATTGCATCGCCGCTCCAGGTGGAACAAAAGAAAGCAAAATCATTTCAACTGGCACATATGATGTTGAAACATATGCCCTCCATGGAACATCTATGGCAACGCCCGTTGTGTCTGGAAGCATTGCTCTTTTAATGGGCGCTTACCCTTATTTAACACCGCAAGAAATTGTTTCTCTTATCTTTGAAACAGCTAACAAAAAAGGTGATTATGCCAACAAAGAAGTTTATGGCAACGGCATGCTTGATTTAGCAGAGGCAACAAATCCTCAAGGGTATTTAGCAACCATTAAAGGGGAAAGTGTTCAAAATCAAAAGACGAACGTCGCAAGTTCAAATCTTGTTGTGCCGACCGTTTTCAAAGAGGCAATGCTTGCTTCCATGCCTCAATCCATAACAGTTTTTGATAAATACAAACGTCCGTTTGATATTCAATTTTCATCACTTGTTCAAACAACTCATGGTTCGTTTAAGAATTTCAAAAATGATTTTGCGCACTTCATGCGCTTAGAAAAGCCCCAAAATATTAAGGCAGAAAATTTAAGCATGCGTTTTGCGCCAATGTCTGATAAACCAAGCTCACACGGTTTAGGATTTATTGAAGGCGTTTACCAAAAAGCAAACACTGAGACATCATTTTTCTATGCACAGAACACTTATGGTTTAGCTTCTTCCGCCGCTGAAAAAGCAACATTTAATCCTTATTTAGCCCTAAACGAAGCTTATGGCTTAGGAAAAGCCTACAGCTTCAAGGATTTTGGGGTAAAAATGAGTTTTATGTACGGTAAAAACGGTTTATATGATGGTGACAGATCTTATCACGACCGTGATTTTGACAAGAAAGCTTATGCTTTTGATGCTGCGTTTTCCTATAAAATGCTTAAGAATTTGGATTTAAGTTTTGTCACCGGCTTAATGCGTGAAGATGAAGCTTTACTCGGCTTAAACGGTAGTGGGGCTTTGGGTCTTGGTGATGCCCAAACATATTACACAGGTGTTGTTCTTCGCTATAAACCAGTACAAAAATTGTTTTTTAGTGCGGCTTTTTATCAGGGCTACACTTCAGCCAATCGTCAAAATGATTCAATGATTCGTTTTTCAGCTCTTAAAAGCCGAAGTTTTGCGTTTGATACACATTATGAATACACAAATGGCGGCATTTTAGGTTTTGAGCTTTCATCCCCGCTGCGTATATACAACGGGCATGCTGATTTTGATATTTCTGTTGGGCGTGATGCTCACTCAGATAAAATTTATCGTCAAAACATAAGAGCTCAATTAAAACCGAAAGCAAGAGAATACAAATTTGCACTTTATCACAACAAACAAGCCAGTGAAAATCTTGTCTTTAAAACAGAGCTTGCCATGCGCCTTCATCCCGAACATCAAAAAGAAGCTTCTAATGATTATCGCGCAATGTTTGGATTATTTTTCAAATTTTAACTTGATTTAATTTGATTGTTTGGATTTTATAACGGCTTAGTTCTCATAAAAACAGTGTTTGCTGTAGCAGACGCTGTTTTTATTTTTTAATCATTTGTTTTTTTTCAAAATGTTATTAATTTATCAATAAATGTTATGATAAAAGGAGAAAGAAAATAACTTAACTGATGAGGAAAAAAAATGGCTAAAATTGCAGTTGTCGGCGCAACATCTAACATGGGACGCGAAATTTTATCTGTTTTAAGTGAAAACAATATTGATGCTCAAAATATTTATGCCGTAGAGATGAAAGCTCCTCTTGGCACGATGGTATCATATGGAGAAGACGATGATTTGGACGTCTTCAATTTAGATGATTTTAATTTTTCAAAAGCGGATATTGCTCTTTTCGCCTGTTCAGCAGAAATTGCAAAAAAATATTTGCCTAAAGTGCATCAGATAGGCATTAAGATTATTGATTGTTCTGGTGCAACTTCTGCAGACAATGAAGTGCCAATGATTGTTGCGGGGTTAAATGATGCCCAAATCAAAGAGGCAAAAAAGAACATTGTATCTATTCCTATGCCTCTAGTAACACAGCTGTTAAAGCCACTCTCAAAAGTCAATGACAAATATCACATTACACGCCTTATTATCAATGGATATTTATCGACCTCACTTCACAGCCGCGAAGCAATGGATGAGCTTTTTGCACAAACACGCAAGATTTATATGAATACAGGGCTTGTTGATGATGAGGAAATTTTTAAAAAACAAATAGCCTTTAATGTTTTGCCTCAGGTTGGTGAGTTTATCGGCGAAGAAACGAAAGACGAATGGCAAATCAATGCAGAGGTTAAAAAGGTTTTTGGCGGCAACATGAAAGTTCATGCTAATTTAGCTTATGTTGCAGCATTTATTGGTGCCGGTTTATATGTTAATGCCGAGGTTTTAGAAGATGTTGATGTTGACGATGTGCGTTCTTTAATCAAACAAACCGAAGGTGTTGTTGTTTTTGATAAGCAGCTTGATGGTGGTTATGTCAGCTTAAACGACATCCAAGGTGAAAATGAAATTTATGTCAGTCGTTTAAGACAAGATTTATCTTCACAAAACGGTTTTAGTTTTTGGTGTGTTGCTGATAATTTACGTGCAGACAGCGCCCAAAATGCATATCGTGTTATGAGATTAATGCTTCAATAGTCAGGAGTTGTTCATGCGTTGTTTTTTCAAGATATTCTTTACAGTTTTACTTTTTTTAAGCTTTTCTTTTGCGGCACCCTGTGCTGATTTATCAAAGAAAGTTGAGTTTAAAAAAATTTCAGATCAACTTTCTGTTATTGAAGAAAACTTAAAAAACGACAAATTATCAATTGATGAAATTGATGACCGCACGACAGAACTTTATAATTTATCAAATGAGCTTTTTGAAACAAAGCGGTTTAACGAGCGTGAAGTTAAAATCGTTCAAAAACAGCTTGATGCTATGGGTGAAATCATCGAAGGTGAGAAGGAACTTAAAGAGCTTTCAATCAAAAGAAACGAATTAAAAGACGAATTAGCCCTTTTAAAAAGTCGCATTGCTGAAACAGATATTTTGCAAGTCAAAATTGAAGATTTAAATATGCTCACCTTAAATTACAAAAGCCAGAAAGTTCTAGGAAATTTAGTTGATAAACAAGCCGTTTTATTGTTACCTCAGACTTTTTTTGACAGCTTTAAGGCTCTTGCTTCATTTTTGTGGGATATTGCAAAAGCTCCTATTCATTGGTATCAACGCCTAGATGCCGGCTCAAAAACCTATGTGTTGACTTACTTTATTCCTGTTATTTTTATTTTAATTGCTGCGCTGTGGATTGGATTGTCTTTAAGACGCCTTATTTTAAGGCTCTGGGGTTATACAGAGCAAATTGACACGCCAAACATTGTTCAAAAATTGAGAGCTGCCGTCACAAACGCCGTAGCCTACGGACTTGTTCCTGCTTTTATTATCACTGGTTTTTTAGGGTGGTTTATCGGGTCTAAAATTTTCACTGTTGGTCTTTTTGGTCTAGTTGTGAAAGAGGTCTTGATTTGGCTGTTATACATTATTCTTATTCGTGCTATAGCTCTAGCTGTGTTGGCACCTCATCATGAAAAATGGCGTTTGATTGCTGTTTCAAGCGAAAAAGCACTTAAGCTTAGTAGAGTCATTTCTTTAAGCATTCTTTTAATAGCTGTGCCAAGTGTATTAGAAAAGATAGCAATACATGCTATTTATGATACTTTACTAATTAATCTTTTGGTATGCTTTTGCTCAATGGCTAAAGCTGTTAGCATTATGATTGTAACCGCCACAATGCTTAAGTTTTCTGAAGATGACGAGCGTCGATCAATAGCTTTTCGTATCAACATCTTAACAGCAATTATTGCGCTTGGAACCTTTGGTATGGCCTTATTTGGTTATCCGAATTTATCGTCATATATTTTAAATCGCTATATTTTAACAGCTGTTTTGTTTGCTTTGTTTTGGGTTGTACGCCGTTTTATAGAAGAGCTAATCCGCAGAATTTTTGTTGTCGGATTGTGGGGCAAAACATTTAAATCACGCCGCTCCGTTTTAATCCGAGTTAATTTTGTTTTAAGCTTTTTAATTAACCCGATTTTAGCTTTAATGTTTGTTTTCGTTTTGCTTAATCTGTGGGGTTTTTCAAGCGATTTTTTAATGCATATTGCAAAAAAAATTCTGTTTGGATTTAGTGTCGGCGGCATTCGAATTTCGCTTGTTGCAATAATTTTTGGTATTTTAACTTTTATCGTTTGCTATGCTTTGCTTAAAATGTTTCGACGACATTTAATGCAAAATGCATTCACACATTTAGAAGTTGATGAAGGCATCAGGCATTCACTAGATTCGTTTGTTAATTTCATAGGGCTTGTGATTTCTATTTTACTGGCCATTATGGTCATGGGGGGCAATTTAACAAACTTAACGGTCATTGCCGGTGCTCTTTCTGTTGGTATTGGTTTTGGTTTGCAAAATGTGATCAACAACTTTGTATCTGGAATCATTATTTTATTTGAAAGACCTTTTAAGGTTGGCGACTGGGTAAACATCAGTGGCGAAGAAGGACGTATTAAGCAGATAAACATCCGTTCAACAGAACTTGAAACCTTTAAGAAAACAAGTGTTATTGTACCAAATGCAACGCTTTTATCTTCATCTGTCATTAATATGACTCATGGCAACAATTGGACAAGGGTCAATGTTTCTGTCGGCGTAGCTTACGGAACAGATGTTGAGAAGGTGCGCGATATTTTAATTCAATGCGCCCTAAACAATCCGAAAGTTTTAAAAAAGCCAGCACCCTATGTTATTTTTCAAAATTTTGGAGCAAGTTCGCTTGATTTTGATTTAAGATGTTATTCGGACAATATATGGGAAGGCTGGATTATTCCAAGCGAACTTCGATTTGCAATCAATAAACGCTTTATTGAAGAAGGAATTGAAATTCCGTTTCAGCAAATTGTTATACATAATGGAGACAAAGTATCGTCAAACAATCAATTTTATGCAACTCATCAAGAAACTCAAAAATAATACTTGCATTTTAAAATGTTTCAGTTAATTTAAGCACAGTTGCCGGTTTAGCTCAGTTGGTAGAGCAACGCATTCGTAATGCGTGGGTCGAGTGTTCAAGTCACTTAACCGGCACCATTTTTTTATTTTAAGCGAAAAAATCCAAAAGTTGTTCTGTTTGAAGGATCGTCTGCAATATTTTGTGCGTATAACTTTAAGCCATAAAATTCACCGGCTTTTTTAGAACAAATCACAGCAACATCGTCAGAAAATTCCCCGTCATGCAACATTTTTGCAGCAATAGCCGTATCCGCGCACTCGATTTCATCTGTTTCTTTTAAGATTTTGTTTCGAGTATTTTTGGTTTGTTTTAAGGCTTGGATATGGGAAGCCACTGCGCGAATCTGCTTATCTGCTGATTTGACAAACAAACAGTGGCAAATAGGAATTTGTATTTGTTCTAGCAATTCAATATCGTCATTAAGGGCTTTTTGTGTTTCAACAACAACACCTGCTATAGAATTTCTGATAGCCATCACACCATAATCGATTTTATGTTCCATTAATGCCTGAACAACATTATAAGAGCTAAGCAAAGCAATCATTTCAGCTTGCAAATGCTTTTGTTCAACAATAACCTCCGTTGCTTTTTCGGCAAAAGATCCCTTTGTTCCTTGAAAACCGATTTTATACGTTTTTTTATTCATATACATTCATTTTTTGGCGAAAGGCTTGCAGTTTCTTAGCTTCTAAAAATTGTTGTTTTTTTTCATAAAGCGCATATTTTTTGCGTTCTTTTTCATCTGTTAAAATAAATTTATCAATAAAAGAGGCTATTTTTTTGTCTGCTTTGATTTGATAACGAACGGCACAGATATCATCAATCTCTGTTCCTTCTTTTAAGACCAGCGAACGTTTATTATAAAACAACTCTGTTTTTGAAGTTTTATTTTCCCCAAAGCCGTCTGCCATAACAAATGTTTCAAGATTATCTGTCTTTTTTATTTGCAAAACAGCCGAACGACCACTACCCCGAGCAACAAACAAGTTCGTTGTTTGGGTCGAATTAACTGACTGATAATCCTGTTGTTTTAAAACATCTTTTTTAAATAGAGCTTGTGAAAGCTTATATTCAGATTTTGAAGTTAAGAATGTTTTTGTTTCAAACGATTGAATTAGATTTCCTAAATCTAATTTTAAAGCAATATCTTCCACTTTTGACACCTTTTTCTCCTTAGTTTTATAATTCGATAGATGCAAGTATAACAAAAAACACTCAAAATATCAATCAAAAATTTTTATTTAAGAATTCATAATCACAACACCCGAACTTGTACCGATTCGGTCAGCACCGGCTGAAATTAAATCAAGTGCTTTTTGTTTGTCTTTAATACCGCCCGAGGCTTTCACTTTTAAACCATATGGTTTAACTATTTTCGAAATGAGAGCAACATCTTCAACTTTAGCTCCAATGCCATTTTTAACAAATCCTGTTGATGTTTTAACAAAGTTTGCTTTAGCTTCAACACATAAAATACTGGCTTTTTCAATTTCATCAGATGTTAAAAGATCTGTTTCTAAAATAACTTTAAGAGGCTTATCCGCACACGCTTTTTTAACCGTTTCTATATCTTCAATAATTGCGTCCCAATTTTTGTTTTTAATGTTTGAAACATTGATAACCATATCAATTTCATCAGCTCCGTTTTCAATGGCTTTTTGAGCCTCAAAAGCTTTAACTTCAGGCAAATTAGCCCCTAAAGGAAAACCAACAACCGTCACTATCTTAATGGCAGAATTTTTTAAATACTTTTTTGCCAATTCAACATAGCAAGGATGAATACAAACACCTAAAAACTGATGTTTAATTGCTTCATCAAGAAATTGTTGAACCTCTTGTTTGCTCGCATCTTGTTTTAAGAGCGTGTGTTCTATAAATGTATTAAGCTTTATCACTGTTCTTTTTCCTTATCATCAGACTTTTGCATTAAGATATCATCAAGTGCTTGCGCGAGTTGGTCGGCGCATGAAGTTTGTTTGTTGCGGCAAATATTGCCTCTGAGTAGGTCCGCCGTTTTTTGAGCATCTGCACCTTCAAGCAGTTTTGAGATAGCCGCAAGGTTTCCCATACAACCGCCGGTAAATTTAAGGTTGTGTATTTTACCATTTTTTAGGCTAAATTTTATATCTTTAGCACACACACCTTGAGGAACATAAGAGTAGTCAGACATTTGTTTTTCCCTTAAAGCTCATTAATCCATTGATTGATTTTATTTGAAACTTGGTTGTTGTATTTTTCACTCACATTATTAAAATTTTCAGATTTCAGAAATTTTGCATTTTGAGCTGTTTTTTGAAAATCTTCAAAAAAAGACCCATAATTGCTGCCTTGAGTTGAAAAAGAGGCGACGCGTTTTCCTTTAAAATCAACTGCTTTTAAGAAGCTGTACAATGCTGGAGCCATAGTATACCACCACACAGGACCGCCGACAAAAACAACATCATAAGCTGATAAATCAGGCAAAAACCCTTTTAATGCAGGATATTTTTTTTGCATCAATTGTTTTTTGCTTTCTATATAAACTGAAGGAGATGTATATTCTTCCTTTGTTTTAATTTCATAAATATCCGCCCCTGTTTTTTGAGCAATTTGTAAAGCAATATTTTTTGTGTGTCCGCTCAAAGAATAGTAAACAACTAAAACTTTTCCCAAGTTATTATTAATTGCAACCGATTTTTCAAAATTTGACAGTTCTTTTGAGTTTTTTTGATAAACGTTATAAAGATGATAGAGGCTAGCAGCGCCGCCAGCAAAAACAGAAAAGATGATGATGTATAAAATGATTTTAAACATATTTTTTTCTCCTTTTTTCTTTATTATATAAGAGAAAAAGGAGAACAGAGTCAAGATGAAAGGAAAAAAATAAGATGACAACTTTATATATCAATGCCTGTATCAGACCAAATTCCAGGACAAAACTTTTAGCCGATTATTTGATTGAAAAAAAAGGCGTCAATGTCGAAGAAATCAAACTCGAACAAACTAATTTAGCCCCATTGAACAGTGCTCTTTTAAGCAAAAGGAATCAGTTAATTAAAGAAGAAAAATTTAGTGATCCGATATTTGATTTGGCCACAAAATTTGCTAAAGCAGATGAAATTATTATTGCCGCACCGATGTGGGACCTCTCGTTTCCGGCAATACTGAAAATATTTTTTGAACATGTAACAGTCAATGGCATTAGTTTTAAATATTCCCCAAAAGGAGATATTATTTCCCTTGTCAAAGCAAAAAGTCTCTATTATGTTACAACAATGGGTGGATATAACGGCCACGATCATGGTTTTGGTTATGTTAAGGCGTTGTGTGATGAGTTATACCACATTAAAGATGTTTTTCTAATCACGGCAGAAGGGTTAGATATCATCACAAATAATGTTTCTTCCATTTTAGAACAAGCAAAAAAAGAAATTGATTTGATGGTTGGATAATTTCAAAATTATCCTTGACTTAGAGTTTGCTCTAAAGATTAAACATTTTTAAATGTTGAATAACATAAGGTTAAAAACATGAAAAAAATACTGATTTCTTTTTTATTATCTGTATTCGTTTTGGGTGGAGAAAAAGTTATGGCAAATGAAGGCTTAAACGAACAAGATCGACTTCTTGTTCAAATTTCAGCAACAGCAGCTCTTGGCAACCAAAATGTATTAAAACAATTTTTAACGCAAGCTCTTGAAGCCGATATAAATATTGAAGTTTTAAAAGAAATTTTAGTTCAATCTTACGCTTATTGTGGTTTTCCTCGAAGTTTAAATGCGCTTCAAACACTACAGCAGGTTGCACAAGAAAAAAACATTAAAAACCCGTCAAAAGATTTAAATTCTCAAACAATCTTGTCTGATTCTTTGCTTGTTGGCACGCAAAACCAAACGAATTTAGTTGGCACAGAAGTTAAAGGATCTTTGTTTGATTTTGCGCCGCAAATAGATCAATACTTAAAGGCACATTTATTTGGCGATATTTTTTCACGAAACATCATCTCTTGGAGAACAAGAGAGCTTGCCACAATAGCCATGCTTGCTGTTAGAAATGGGGTCGAAAGTCAGCTTCAAGCCCACATTAATATAGGCAAACATAATGGTTTAAAAGACAGCGAAATTACCGAAGTTTTATCTTTAGCGCGCCAACAGGCAGCCAAAAATGTTCTTTTCGGTTTTGGCGCCCCAAACACGACCTATGCAAAATATTTTATTGGTAACAGCTATTTACAGCCTCTCAACGATAAAGGCGTTCAAATTGCGAATGTCACATTTGAGCCAAAATGCCGCAACAACTGGCACATTCACCACAAAGGAGCTCAGATATTAATGGTTGTTTCTGGGCGCGGTTGGTATCAGGAATGGGGAAAAGAGGCTTCAGAGATAAAAGCAGGAGATGTTGTTTATATTGCCCCATCAATCAAACACTGGCATGGCGCGGCAAAAGACAGTTGGATGACACATATTGCCATTGCTGAACCGGCAGAAAATGCTTCAACCGAATGGCTTGAAGAAGTTTCTGACGAACAATATAATTTACTACCGTAAATCAACATAAAAGGAGAAAATAAAATGAAAAAGAACTTTAGTAAAGGAATGATTGTTACACCCTTGCCTGTTTTGATTATTGCGACATATGATGAAAACGGTATCCCGAATGCTATGAATGCAGCATGGGGAACACAGTGTGATTTTGATAAGGTAACATTCTTTTTAAGCCCGCACAAAACAACCGAAAATTTAAAAATTAAAAAGGCATTTACCCTGTCTTTTGCAACACCAGAAACCTTAGAAATATCTGATTATTTTGGTGTTGAAAGCGGACACAATATCAATAAAATAGAACACGCCGGCGTACACATCAGCAAAAGTGAATTCGTAGATGCCCCAATTATACAGGAATTTCCTTTAACGCTCGAATGTGAAGTTATTGATATAAAAGATTTTGAAGGCGAATTTCAAGTGGTTGGCAAGTGTGTCAATATGTTAGCTGATGAGCAAATTTTAAATAGCAACAAACAAATTGATTTAGGCAAACTCAAACCTATTTCATTTGATAGTTCATCAAACACATATCGTGTTTTAGGTGAAGTTGTTGGGCATGCTTTCAAAGACGGTTTAAAACTGAAAAAATAAGGGAAAAAACATGAAAGTTTTATTGGTTAATGGTTCTCCTCATGCAAAGGGATGTACATATACAGCCTTAAATGAAATAGCTAAAACTCTTGACAAGGAAGGTATCGGTTCTCAAATTTATCATATAGGAATTAAACCTA
>CADBSM010000003.1 GCA_902797315.1 uncultured Pseudomonadota bacterium
CAAGCGGCGAAGTTTTGTTGTTGAGCAAAAGAGCGTTTAAGCGATTGCAAGCGAAACTACAAAACGAGTGACCGAGCAACTGAGCCCTGACAAAAAGGTGACAAAGGGGTTATAGCTCAGTTGGGAGAGCGCTTGAATGGCATTCAAGAGGTCAGGAGTTCGATCCTCCTTAGCTCCACCAGATAAAAAAGCAGAGATGAATGAATCTCTGCTTTTTTTGAAGAATTGATAAAAATAGAAATAAATAACTTGACAGGGAAAAAAAATAGTTGTATTCAATTTGTGATTTTAATCACGATTAAAAAGAAAACGAAAATGACAATAGTTAAAATTTGCTTAGGAAGCTCTTGTTTTGCAAGAGGGAATAACCAAATACTTACGTTGCTTAAACAAGAAATTGAAGCAAAAAAGTTAAATGCGATGCTTGAAATTGTCGGTTGCAGGTGTTCAAATCTTTGTGCTGACGGACCGAATGTTTTTGTTGATGAAAAAAAATATACACACGTCACTGCTCAAGATATTCCGTCTATTTTGGAGAGCATTCATGGATAAATTGAGTCCGGTTTATACCTTAAATAACGAATGTCAAGATTGTTATAAATGTGTGCGCAGGTGTCCTGTAAAGGCTATTAAAATTCAGGAAGGACACGCTTGTGTTTTGCCTTCACGCTGTATTGCATGCGGTAAATGTGTGGCTCCTTGTCCAAGCCATGCTAAGCGTGTTCGTTCAGATATTGAAGAAGTGAAAACGTTGCTTCAAGCTTCACACAAAGTCTATATTTCTCTTGCGCCGTCATGGCGTGCAGCTTTTAGTTGTACTTTAGAAGATTTAGCTTTGACTTTTAAAGAACTTGGGTTCGCAGGCTTAAGTGAAACGGCTTTAGGGGCTGAACAGGTTTCTATTGAAACGGCAAAAATTTTAAACCAAGCTTCTAGGGGGCTTTTTATTTCTAGCGCGTGTCCTGTTATTGTTGACTATATTCATCTTTATAAACCAGAAATGGTGCCTTATATTGTGCCCCTGGCATCGCCAGCGCAAACACATGCTCGTTTGTTGAAAAAACAACTGGGAGAAGATATTTCTGTTGTATTTATCGGTCCGTGTATTGCTAAGAAAAATGAGGCGGATTCAAATCCTGATTTAATTGCAGCGGCGCTGACTTTTGAAGAAGTTAAGGTTTGGTTTAAGCAAGAAGATATCGATATTCAAGAAGCAAATGCTCAGATTTCAGAAGGGATTGTAGGCCAAGCTCATGAGGGCGCCCTTTATCCTTTAGATGGCGGCATGAATAAAACGATTGAGCTGATCGGTGTCAAAAAAGATGTTCAGTTAACACAAGTTTCATCGTTACATTTGTTTTTTAAAACCTTGAATGAAGTTAATGTTAATACACTTCAAAAGCCCTTGTTTATTGAAGCTCTTGCTTGTGCAGGGGGGTGTGTTAATGGTCCGTGTCTGGCTTCAGATGAGGCTCATTTTAATAACGTTTCAAATATTTTAGGCAATATTCGTTATAGAGATTGTGTGCCTCAAACTTCAGAAGTCGTCCTAGAAAAACAGTTTGCAAGAAAAGCGGTTCAAAAATCTGAATATACGCTTGAGCAAATAAAAGACGCTTTGAAAAAAATCGGCAAATATGTACCGGAAGATGAAATTAATTGTGCTGGTTGCGGTTATCAGACTTGTCGCGAACTTGCCAAAGCTTTGCTTGATGGTGATGCAGAACCGTCAATGTGCGTTTCGTATATGCGCCAAATTGCTACAAAACAGGTAGCCGCCATGCTTAAATCAATGCCTTCAGCAATGTTTGTGCTTGATAAGAACTTCAAAATTTTAGAGACGAATGAAGCCTTTATTAAAGAGTTTTGTGCTGAGAATAAAAATGAGTTTTTAGCAAATCCCAAAGCGATGCTTAATCTCGATATTAATCTTTTTGTTTCTTGGAATAACATTTTCAAAGAAGCGCTTGCCAGTAATCAGGAAGTTCATAAAGAACATTTGAAATTCCAAAACAAAATATATGATTTACATGTTTTTCCGATTGAGGCAGGCGAAAGCTTGGGCGTGATTGCCAGCAATGTCACCCAAGCTCAAAGTGCGCATGAATATGTTGCTAAGCAAGCAAGAGAAGTTATTAACAAGAACATTGCAACTGTTCAACAGATTGCTTGTTTACTTGGCGAACATATGGTTGAAACAGAATCGCTTCTTAGTGCTATTGCGGCAGACTACGATACAAAAGAGGATTAAGGTAAACATGTTTATCGATGTCGGTTGTTATCAATTAAAAAAATATAACCAAAATGCATTTGGTGATGACTTCGTCTCAAAACGTGAAAAGAGCGGCAAGATTTTAGCAGTCCTTTCAGATGGTTTGGGTAGCGGCATTAAAGCTAATATTTTATCTACAATGACATCGACAATGCTTTTGAAATTTATGCAAAGAGATGTTCCAATCCGAGAAGCGGCCGAAATTATGATGAATTCTTTGCCAATTTGTCAGGTTCGAAAAATTAGTTATGCAACATTTTCTGGGGTCGATGTTGATGCAGAAGGTCAAGTTCGTGTTGTGGAAGAAGGCAATCCATCATTTGTTTGGATTAAAGACAATCAACTTCAAGAGCCTGAGTTTAGCCAAATAAGTTCACCATCTTTTCCTGATAGACATCTCAATATATATGAGTTTAAGGCTTTGCTTGGTGATAGGCTTATTTTTTGTTCAGATGGCGTGACGCAGGCAGGTATGGGTGAAAAAGATTATCCTTTAGGCTGGACAAGAGAAAATATGATAGAGTTTGTGTTAAAAACAGTTCAAAACGAGCCCTCTATCGCAAGCGCGGATTTGGCTAAAAAAATTGTTGAAAGGGCCTTAAAATGCGAAAAAAATGAGCAAGCTCAAGATGATATTTCCTGTGCCGTTATGTTTTTTAGGCAGCCCAGAAAAGCTCTTGTTTTTACGGGGCCACCCTATGAAAAACAAAAAGATGCCGAATATAGTCGGCAGCTTGCAATGTTCAATGGTAAAAAGGCAATATGCGGCGGAACAACAGCAAACCTTGTTTCAAGAGAACTAAAAAAAACAGTTATCACCGAAGCTAACGCAAATATGGGAACATTGCCGCCGGTTTCATATATGGAAGGAATTGATTTGGTTACAGAGGGGATTTTAACCTTAACACGTGCGCTCGAATATCTTGAGCAAGGTAGACTAAAGGTGTCAGATGCGGCAGGTGTTTTGGTTGATTTTTTGCTCTCTTCAGATCAGATTGAGTTTATGGTCGGAGCGATGCTTAATCAGGCGCATTATGATCCGGCTTTGCCGATTGAAATCGAAATCAGACGAAATATTATTAAAAAAATGCAAAAAGTTCTTGAAAATAAGTATTATAAAAGTGTAACCATCCATTATGTATAAAGGAGAAAAGCAATGAAAAAAGTCAAGCTGCAAGTATGTAACGGCACCACATGTTTTGTGATGGGGGGCGCGGATATGCAAAATATGGTGGATCAACTCATGGTCAAATTTAAGGATTGTCTTGAAATTGAGCGTGTGCGCTGTTTAAATGCATGTTCTTTAAGTGATAACTTTGCAAAAGCCCCTTATGCTAATATTGATGGTCAGCTTGTTGGTAATGCAAACTTTCAAACAATAACGAAAATAATAGAAGAGAAACTATCCAATGACTAATGAAGTTCTTGCAACAAAAAAACTAAAAAATGAAATTTTGGTTCGGCTTGTCAAAGCGTTTATGTCAGATAATTTTGCCGAAAATGTACGGCTTATTCCATATGAGATGCGCCCAAAAGGAAGTGATGTTCCTTTTAGATGTTGCATATACAAAGAAAGAGCGATTTTGCGTTCAAGGGCTATAGCAGGTCTCGGTTTTGCTATGGAAGAAGACGATGAAAAAACACTGTTGTCTGACTTCGCTAATCGTGCCTTAGAGCGCAAAAAGCCCGAAGAATATCCTTTAACTGTTTTGCAAAATGCTTGTAAAGGGTGTCCATCTTCGAAGGTGTTTGTAACAGAGTTGTGTCAAAGCTGTGTTGCAAAGCCTTGTCTGAGCGCTTGTAAATTTGGAGCAATTGAACATGTTAATGGCCGTTCGAAAATTGATGTGGCAAAATGTAAAAAATGTGGCCTTTGCATGAGCGCTTGTCCTTATCGAGCAATTGTTAAAACAATTGTCCCATGTGAGGAAGCTTGTCCCGTTAATGCTATTTCCAAAGGGGAAGACGGTTTGGCACATATTGATCATGATAAATGTATTTCTTGCGGCAAATGCGTCTCGGCTTGTCCGTTTGGAGCAACACATGCCAAAAGTCAAATTATTGATGTGTTGAAAAATATTAAAGCTGGAAAAAAAGTGATTGCTATGTTTGCTCCGGCTCTTGTCGGACATTTGCCCTGCGATGCCTCACAAATTAAAGAAGCTTTCAAAAAAATCGGGTTTTCTGAAGTATATGAAGTGGCTCAGGGAGCAGATGTAACAGCAAAAACTGAGGCTAAAGATTTTCAAGAGCGCCTAGACCAAGGTGCGGCATTTATGACAACCTCTTGTTGTGCGGCCTATAATGAACTAGTCAAAAAACATATGCCGGAATTAAAACCTTATGTATCAGAAGCCAAAACACCACTTTATTACACGGCAGAAATTGTCAAAAAAGAACATCCTGATGCCATAACTGTCTTTATCAGTCCATGTTTTGCTAAAAGGCGAGAGGTGCTTGATAATGATAAAATCAACTATATTTTGAACTTTGAAGAATTAGGTGCAATTTTGATTGCATTGGGTATTCAAATCGATACCTGTGAAAAGCAAGATTTTGCCTATAAAAGCTCAAAAGAAGCCAGAGATTTTGCTGTTTCAGGTGGTGTGGCAAGATCTGTTTTGGCCGCATGGCGCGGCAAACCTGACGCAATTGTTCCAGCCATTATTAATGGGGTGAACAAAACAACTTTGCGTGATTTAAAAGTTTATGCCAAAACGGGCAAATGTCCGCTCGGCAATTTAGTTGAAGTAATGTGCTGTGAAGGGGGCTGTGTTGGCGGAAATGCCGGCTTAAGTACCATTAAAGCTGCCACCAAAAAAGTTGGTGAATACGCAAACAGCAGTTACTCCTTAAAAGACGAACATTGAAAGGTAAAAGAATATGACAACTCAAAAAATTGTAACACTTGAAGATTTAGATGCTTTACTTGATCGTGTGCATATCGCACAAAATCAATATGCAACGTTTTCTGAAGAAAAAGTCGATGCTATTTTTAAAGCAGCGGCAACGGCGGCCAATAAAATGCGCATTGATTTGGCTGAAATGGCTGTTGAAGAAACGGGCATGGGTGTGGTTGAAGACAAAATTATTAAAAATCATTTTGCTTCAGAATATATTTATAACAAACATAAAGGAGTTAAAACCTGCGGTATTATTTCACAGGACAAAGTGGGTGGTACAAAAGTTGTGGCAGCACCTCTGGGTGTTATTGCAGGTATTGTGCCGACAACCAACCCGACATCAACGGCAATTTTTAAATCTTTAATTGCCTTAAAAACAAGAAACGGTATTGTTTTTTCACCCCATCCAAGAGCTAAAAAAAGCACGGTAGCTGCCGCAAAAGTTGTCTTAGATGCTGCTGTTAAGGCAGGCGCACCAAAAGATATTATTGCATGGATTGATGAACCGACGGTGGAACTATCTGGTGCTTTGATGACTCATCCAAAAATTCAAGCTATTTTAGCAACAGGTGGTCCAGGAATGGTGAAGGCGGCTTATTCAAGCGGAAAGCCTGCTCTTGGCGTTGGTTCGGGCAATACGCCTGCTATTATTGATGAAACAGCAGATATTAATATGGCCGTTTCATCTGTCTTAATGTCTAAAACATTTGATAATGGTATGATCTGTGCCTCTGAACAATCTGTTATTGTTGTTGATGAGGTTTATGAAAATGTTAAAAAAGAATTTATTTACCGCGGTGCTTATCTTTTGAGCAAAAAAGAATCTGATGCTTTGGCAAAAATTATTTTAACGCCGAAAGGTGTGAATGCTGCCATTGTTGGACAACCTGCTTACAAAATAGCTGAGCTTGCCGGATTTAAAGTGCCTGAAGATACAAAAATTTTGCTTTCAGAGCAAAAGGATTATACAAACGATAACCCTTATGCTCATGAAAAACTGTCACCGATTTTAACAATGTATAAGGCTAAAAATTTTGAGCAGGCAACAGATATCGCACTTGCTTTGGTTACTTTGGGCGGTTTAGGACATACTTCTGTTTTGTATACAGACGAACGCGTCAAAGATAGAATAGATTTCTATGCGTTAAAAATGCCAACAGGCCGAATTTTAATTAACAGCCCTTCATCGCAGGGAGGTATCGGTGATTTGTATAACTTCCGGCTAGAGCCTTCTTTAACGTTGGGTTGTGGTTCTTGGGGCGGTAATTCCGTTAGTGAAAATGTTGGGGTTAAACATCTTTTAAATTATAAAACAGTCGCAGAAAGGAGAGAAAATATGTTATGGTTTAGAGTGCCTCCAAAAATTTATTTCAAAAGAGGAGCAACAGATTTAGCGCTTCGTGAATTTGAAGGTAAGAAACGCGCCTTCATTATTACTGACAGATTTTTGTTTGATTCTGGAGCTGTTCGTTCTATTACAGATGTGTTAGAAGAAATCGGTACAGACTTTCAGATTTTCTTTGATGTGAAGCCGGATCCTACTTTGGAAACGATTAATCAAGCGTTGGCCCTTGTTAATACATATCAACCTGATTTGATTATCGCTTTAGGAGGCGGTTCACCAATGGACGCCGCAAAAGTTGTGTGGTTGATGTATGAACATCCTGAGACAAATTTTGAAGATATTTCTATGCGCTTTTTAGATATTAGAAAACGCATTTGTCACTTGCCTGAACTTGGCGAAAAAGCAAAGCTTGTTTGTATTCCAACCACATCAGGTACAGGTTCTGAAGTGACGCCTTTTGCTGTGATTACTGATGAAAAAACACATATCAAATATCCTTTGGCAGATTATGCTTTAACACCGTCGATGGCTATCGTTGATCCAAATTTTGTGGATGGTATGCCAAAAGGTTTAACAGCTGCTGGCGGTATTGATGCTCTTGTTCATGCTTTAGAGGCTTATGTATCAACGATGGCCACCAATTATACTAACTCACTTGCTTTAGAGGCTATTAAGCAGATTTTCAGATATTTGCCAAGATCTTATCAAAATGGCGCTTCAGATCCTTTAGCGCGCGAAAAGATGCACAACGCTGCAACTATTGCGGGTATGGCCTTTGCAAATGCCTTTTTGGGTCTATGTCATTCTATGGCACACAAGTTAGGGGCTATGTACAACATTCCACATGGTGTTGCAAATGCACTTTTGATTTGTCAGGTTATTCGTTTTAATGCGACAGATAAACCCAGAAAACAAGGTATTTTTCCACAATATAAAGCACCTGAAGCCAAAAAGCGTTATGCACAAGTTGCTCATGTTCTTTATTTGGGAACTGAAAAAAGCACTCAAGATGAACGAGTTGAATTGCTTCTTGAGGCGGTTGCCAAGCTTAAAGAAGAAATTGGTATTCCAAAATCTATTAAAGCTTATGGCATCGATGAAAAAGTTTTCAAGAAAAATTTGGATGAACTTGTACGGTTGGCCTTTGATGACCAATGCACAGGCGCAAACCCTGTTTATCCTTTAATGAGCGAGATTAAACAAATTTATCTCGATGCTTTTGAAGGAAAATATTAAAAGTGATGGAGGCAATTTCAGCTAAATTGATACATCGTTTAACTTTGTATCATTGCATTTTGAGTTATTCTCTTGAAAAAAGAGAGTATGTCTCAAGTGCTGAAATTGCTTCACTTCTTAAAATCGACGATTCATTGGTTAGAAAAGATATTTCTTTTTGCAATGTTCAAGGGTTGCCGAAACATGGTTATAAAGTTTTAGAACTAAAGCAAAAAATTGAAAATGTTTTATCTTTTCACTATGCTAAAGATGTTTTTGTGGTTGGGGCTGGGCATTTAGCGACAGCCCTGACACAATATTCTGATTTTAAAGATTATGGCATTAATATTTTAGCCCTTTTTGATAACAATGAGGAAAAAATCGGCAAGATGATTAACGGTAAAAGGGTTTTTGATATCAAGCGTTTAGATGAGTTGATTAAACGCACAAGAGTAGATACTGTTTTTTTAACATTACCGCCGCAATGTGCTCAAGATATTACGAACAAACTGGTCGATTCAGGCATAAAATATATCTTTAATTTTACACCTTGTGTTTTGCGTGTTCCTCAAGACGTTAAAGTTCGACATGAAAACATTATCAGTAGTTTTTTACAGATGAAAATCAGCTAAAACTTTTATATGAATTTAAGTAAAGCAAATCCGCCAATCAGCAAAATTAAAAAGACAATTGAAAGCCAGCCAAGATTTTTTTCAATAAAAATTTTCATAGGAGCGCCGTATTTTTTCAAAAGCCACGCCACAACAAAAAAGCGTCCGCCTCGTGCTAAAATAGAAGCAACCGTAAAAACAAACAGATCAAGATGCACAACACCGCTTGCAATGGTAATGATTTTGTAGGGGAAAGGGGTTAAACCTGCTCCAAAAACAATCCAAGCACCAAATTGGTGATAATAGTTTTCAAAACTTTGAAATTTGTGTAAATAACCGTAAAATGACAGGAGTGGCTCAGCGATTAAATCAAAAAAGAAAACACCAATAGCGTATCCAAAAAAACCACCCAGAACGCTAGCAATTGTTGCGACAAGTGCTATTTTGTAGGCCTTGTTCGGTGTGGCTAAAATCATCGGAATAAGCATAATATCTGGAGGAATTGGAAAAAAAGAACTTTCAGTAAAAGCCACAGCAAAAAGGGCAAACAAAGCGCTCTTTCCTTCAGAAAGTTGCAAGGTTTTATCATATATTTTTCGAATCAAGGTCATATTTTTTTCTTTGCAAGAAGATGTAAACATGAAAGGATAATATCAATCATTTGATTAAAAAAATGCAAATAAATAGCATTTTTTCTTTGCGACTTTCAAAGCTTATGAGCAAGCATAAATTAAACAAGAACCTGTTTTGACAACAGGTTCTTGTTTTAAGTTTTTTTATTTAGCTGCTTTTGCGCGCAAATCAGCAATTAAATCATTAAGACCGTTTGGCGATTTTTTAATATAGGCCGTGTATTCATTGCGTGCCGTAATGGCCAGAGAAACATTTTCAATGATGATATCAACGATTTTCATTGAATGACCATTGTCTTTGACCCTCCAAACAACTTTGGCCGGTTCACCTTCGCCCATATTAACTGTTGTGTTCACAAACAACTGTCCTTCGGAATTAGAGGGGGTAGTGCCTGCAAAAACAAAACTTTTTCCCTTAAATTCATCAAAACGTTGAGACCATGTTTTTATATTGAAAGCGCGATAGACATCAATAAATTCTTTGCGTTGTGCAGGTGTCGCTGTTTTATAATAACGGCCTAAAACAAAACGTCCGATATAGTCTAAATCAAGATATTCGTTAAAAAGCTTTTCAAAACGAGCATCTTTTTCCTGTCTCGAAACATTTGAGTTGATAATTTCTTCAATGCCTTGCTTTGTAACACTTTTCACAAAACTCTCAGCTTTGTTCGCATCAATAGCTTGTGCTTGTCCAAGCATCATTAAAAAGGCGGCAATCATATACATCAATATTTTTTTCATGGTTTTCTCCCTCTTATAAAATTGTTATTCTTCTTCCATGTCGTCAAAATCGAAATCATAACTTGTTGTTTGGCCATTGTTTTCTGCCTTGTGATGACAAAGACTCTTAAATTTTTGGCGGTTTTGTAAAAATGCAGATTTGACTGTGGCATAAAAATCAACAGAGCCTTCTTCTAAGCTGTCCAAAAGAGCCAAGTTTTCAGCACGCTTATTGATATATTTTAAGGCCGTAGCCCCATAAATAACAGATATTGCCCAGGTTTCATCATCCTTGTCTAACAGAGCCCAGTACATCGGGCTGGCAAAAGAATCTGCTCCCCAGCCGACAAGATAACGCGGGGTTGATGGTCCGATAACAGGCATGACCACAAAAGGTCCGTCCGGAATGCAGTATTTTGCCATTGTTGCATCAAATGAATTTGATTTTTCTGCAAACCCCCAACCGCTTGCGACATCAAATGTGCCTAAAAGGCCGAGTGTTGAATTGATTGCAAAACGAGCAATTGAAGTGCCAGTGGCAGAAACTTCACCCTGAAGCAAATTATTGATAGCATTCGCAGGCTCTTCTAGGTTGTTGAAAAAGCTTGTGACACGGTTTCTGATATCTTGCGTTGTGATGGCCTTATATCCCTTAGCTACGGGTTTCAAAACTTTTTTATCCAGCTGATAGTTGAAGTTAAACATCGCACGATTGTATACTTCAAGTTTTGTTTGCTCATCGCTCGCTTTCATCTTTGTGCCGTTTGGATTTGTGGCGCATCCGCTGAAAAAAACAAGCATCAGAAAGCTGTATAAAACCTTCTTCATTATTCTTTCTTTCCTTTTTTATCTCTAAAACTATTTGTGAATATAACAGTCAAATTATCTCTAATCAAGAAAAATTATACACTATTGAAAGCCTATGTTACAATTCGGTAATCTTTTGTGTTTTGAAAGTGGATTCGAAATAAAATATTATCTTGCCTAGTTTGTAACTAGATAAGAGGAAAAAAAATGACTAACAAACCTTCAAAACCCGTTGGACTTTTTGATTGTGCAACATCTCAAAAAGTTATTGGTCAGGACAAATTTTTAGGTGCGTTTAAAACCATTTTAGATCATGGTGCTTATTGTCAAGGGCCTGAAACAAAAGAATTAGATAAAAAATTAGCCGAATATTCTGGCACAAAATTCTGTTCTACTTGTGGCTCGGGTACAGACGCATTGACTCTTGCTCTTATGGCTTGGGATGTTAAGCCTGGAGATGCTGTTTTTGTCTCTTCGTTTACCTTTGTTGCTTCGGCAGAGGCACCTGTTTTGCTCGGTGCAACACCGATATTTGTTGATTCTAAACCAGATACATATAACATGGATCCTGAAGACTTGAAACGCGCTATCGCTGAGGTAAAAAAAGAAGGTCAATTGAACTTGAAAGCAGTTATTCCTGTTGATATTTTCGGTTCGCCTTGCGAATATGATGAAATTATCAAAATTGCCCATGAAAATGGCATGAAAGTTCTTTCAGATTCTTGTCAGTCATATGGTAGTGTTTATTTTGGAAAAAATGCAGGTTCTATAGCAGATATGTCAGCAACATCATTTTATCCGACAAAACCTTTAGCTGCCTATGGTGATGGTGGCGCCGTTTTTACAAATGATGAAACTGAAAATGCACTTGTTCAGTCTTGCCGTGTGCATGGTATGAGCCCAGAAGATCACTATGATAATGTGCGTTTAGGCATGACCGGTCGTATGAATTCTTTCCAAGCAGCTGTGTTGCTTCAGAAATTGACTGTTTTTGAAAAAGAGCTCAAAGACAGAATTTCAATTGCTGCACGCTATGACAGAGAATTAAGCCCGTATTTCAAAAAACAACGCGTGCTTGATCATTGTCACAGTGCCTATGCTCTTTATACCATTAATTGTGAACATCGTGACGAATTAATGGCTTATTTAAGAGAAAACGGAATCGGTTGCGGCGCATATTATCCAAGACCGGTCAATACTCAAACAGCTTATGCAAAGTGGAACAATAGACCTTTGCCTGTTTGTGAAAAACTTTCAAAAACAGTTTTGAGCATTCCTATGCATCCTTATTTGACCGAAGAAGAGCAATCTTATGTTATTGAAAAAATGAATGAGTTTGCTTCTCGCTTTGCTTCAAAAGCAGCATAGCTTATATGTATATAAAAAAAGCCGCTTGTTCTTCAGGCGGTTTTTTTTTGTTTGTTTTGATGTCACCTTTTGCTCGGTGTTTTTTTAAATTTACCCACAGGTTAAATGTGAGGATTTTTTTGTGCATATAAAAAAGATAAAAAGTCAATGATATGAGGTGTTTGTAAACGAAAAAAATGAAAAATCTGAGGTACCTTAAAATTTTCAAAATGTCAAGCCCTATTTTCAGGCTCTAAAAGGCTTGCAAAAGTG
>CADBSM010000004.1 GCA_902797315.1 uncultured Pseudomonadota bacterium
CTGTCTCAGTTATAAGATTATGTATCTTAGGGATCAATATATACGCTAGGTAACAGCAAAGAGAGAAGATGCTTACATTAAGGGTTGAGTTTTTAATTAAAAAAATATCATATGAAAAGAAACAAAACTTTCTTCTGGACGATCAATGAAGTGGGTTATACGGAGCCAAGATGGGGGGTTATTATTGCCGTCGCAGCTGCTGTAGCCTTTCTGTTGGTTCTGCTGTTCGGCAGTTTTCGGGTCATTCCGGCTGAAAAAGTTGGCGTGCCGGTTACTCTCGGCAAAATTGGCTCGTCGCCCAAGTATGGTCTGACAGCCAAATGGCCTATCATTACTTCCTTTGTGAAGTTTGATAAGACCACCCAGCGTATGGAAGTGCTTGATGCAACCTATACGCAGGATATTCAGCCTGCCGAGGTCGCCTATGTATTCACGTATCGTATCGTGGATGCAAATGCGCCTGCACTTTACAAAAGCGCTGGCAAAGCGTATGAAGCCAAGCTTATTGAGCCGAAACTCCATTCTGCTTTAAAAGACGTTGTAGGAAGGTGGACGGCCACAGAGCTTGTTGCCAACCGTGACAAAGTAGCCCGGGAAATTGAGGAAAAGCTCAGAAATGAGATTTCTTCCGAATTTTTCACAGAGATATCGCTGATGATCAACAATATTGATTACAGTGATGCCTTTGAGAAGGGTATTGAAGAGAAAGTGCTGGCCGAGCAGGAGGCTCAGAAGGCTAAAAACCGCACCGTTCAGGTGGAGGAAGAAGGACGGCAGTCTGTTATAAAAGCAAAAGCTAATGCTGATGCTCAGATTGCCGAGGCTGAAGGTAAAGCCAAGGCCATGGATATCGAAGGTGCGGCTATTCGGCGCAATAGCCAGTATCTCGAGCTCAAAAAGCTTGATGTGCAGGCACAGATGGCAGAATCTGCCAAAGGGTGGCAAACTGTCATCATGAGCGCAGGGCAAGCTAATGCTCTTTTGAACATTCCTTCGAAGTAGCATATTTTCACCCCAGTCTTTTCAAAGATTGGGGTGTTTTTTGTACTTAGAAAACCCCGCGTCTAACGCGGGGTTTTCTAAGTACAAAAAAGCTCGCCTTCTTTTTTAAAGAGGGCGAGCTTAAAATTCTACGCTTTGAGCTAAAACTCAAAGCCGAGATTGTCGAAGCTGTCTAAGATGACAAGATCCGAGTTTGTCTCGCTGTAAGTGACACAAACCAAGTCGCCAGATTTTGTCCATTTGAGCTCGCGGAAAAATTCCGAAGAGCCGGAGAACTCTTTTCCTTTGACTTCTTTGAAAAGGATGTAATAAGTACTTCCTTCAAAGGTAATGTCTCTTACGGTATAGTTTTTTACCTCAACGGCAAGAACCATGCTGTCGTTTAAGGTGTCATTGGAAGTCCTTTTCAGAGCCTGAAGATAATTAGATTCAGCCTCTTTTTTGGAGCTTCCGACACCGACAGCCTGCCGGTTGGTGACCGCAACAAAAGCATATCCCATCACGTTGCCGGATTCGCCGCGCAATGTCATAAAGTAGGTCGGAACCCCTCTGACATTATAAAGCACAGGTGAAGTGGCATTGTAATTAGCCGCTTTTGCGAAGTTTTGATCCTCCGCAATTTTTTTGGCCTCCTGCTCGTTAACGCCCGAGACGCGGTAATAACGCGCTTCTTTTGTGCGGGCATTGATGAGCATAAAGCCGGAAGTCGCGGCATCGCCGCCGGCAGAACGTACACCCGTGTACCAGAAGGTTTGTTCTTCCGAATACACAAGCACCATTCCGGGGGTCGGCTCTTGAACGTCGCGCTGGGCGATCCAAGAGTTGAGCCAGCCATTTTTGTATTTACCCCACCAGCCAATTTGGCGGGACACAAACTCGGCGGGCTGAATATGATCGATCCAATCCGGAGCTTCGTTAATGGCATAACCATTGACAGCTCCCGTTTGAGCATCGACCACAATGCAGCCATCAGCATCTTTGCAACCGAAGCTGATTGTCGGCTTATAGCTGCAAAGCACCCAATGGGGACGCCCGTTGGAATCGATTTCAAAGTTGTGCTCTGTAATGCCCTGAGAACGATATCCATGTGTGCGGATACGGCGCTCAATGTCATCACCGAAACAACCAGATTCGATGTAGCGCAAGGCAATCTTTTCACCATTTATCTCAGTGATGAGATAGGTTCGGGTCGGATCATTGGCATACACCAGCATATAGCCCGGCGTTACGTCATTAACCAACCATTTGTAAAAACTGCTGTGCTCTAACGGGGCTACCCAGACGATATCGTTATTGAAGACAAGCTTTTTGCCGCCATCAATAACAAATTCACCGGTGATTTGCTGCATTGTCATTTTACCGACGACACAGCGGCTGCCGAGGCCAGGGTCCTCCTCCAAGCGGTCTTCGACGACTTTTCTTGCAATAGAATCGTCGGCTACCACCATTTTTTCAACGGGGATAACATTGACGTCGCTCGAAAAGTTGTCAAAACTGACCTCTTGCACTTGGAGTTTTTGTTGATATTCTCCGGCATTAAATGCCGCCGAAGAAATCAACGCGGCAGAGATCATAAAAACACAGATCACTACCGGGAAAATAAATCTCCAGGCTTTCTCAGGGACCCAGTCATAGCCAGCGTAGTCGTCGCCAGATATGGAGCCGACAATAGCTCCAATAAAGGTAACGATCAAAAGCTCTGCCCAGATGGCGTAATATCCCCAAAGATTGAGGACCGGCATGGCAAAGTAATTGATTAGGCCTCCGAAGAAGAATATGAGGGCCGAAACAATTGCCGTTGTTTTGCCGTTGTCAAACTCTCTCCAATCGAGAGAGATTGCTGCAAACACTCCCGCAAGCAGCAAAGAAATAAAAACATAAATCATATTAAAAATAATTGGTTTCAGGATTTTAAGATACCAAAGATTTTTATTTTTGTCAAGTCGTTTTAAGATTCTTTTTTCAGACTTTTAATGTATTTTAAAACACGCTTATCAGCCCATTTGGCTGTGCCTTTAATGCGACCGATTTCTTGCCCTTCTTCATTAATCAAAACAGTGTGAGGGGTTGTAAAAATGCCAAAATCTGATGCCAATTTGCCCTTGTCGTCAGTATAAAACTCAACATCGGGGGCGCCGAATTTTTTTAAAAAGCGGCGCTGTTCTAAGGCATTTTTCCATTCTTTTTTCGGTGAAATTAAAATAAGGCGAATATCGTCTTTCAATGCGGCTTTATAAAAAGCGTTGAGGTCCTTGAGTTCTTTAATGCAAGGTCCACACGTGCGCGACCAAAAAACAGCAACAACAAATTGTCCGTTAAAATCAGTTAACCTTGAGCTTAAACCGCTTTCGTGAACAATTTGTGATTTCGGAACATCGCGCGAAATTTTGAAAATATTGACGGCATCGTTTTTTGCAGAACTCTGAAACGAATATAAAAAACACCCCAAAATCAAAAACATTCCTAAAATATGTCGCATTGCTTGTGAAAATCCTTTAAATTGTGCTATGTTTTAACGCCACTTTTGAATATAATTTCTATTGTGCTTAATACAAGAAAAAGGTTAAAATTTATGAAATATCTTTTTAGATTTTTGAAGGCGGTTTCTATTATAGCCCTGATCTTTGAGGCAACTGCTTGTGGCAAAGTTTCTGAGCCAATTCCTTATGAGAACAGCGGTTATCCGCATTCATACCCAAGAGTTTGAGGAAAAATATGATGACAGAGAATCAAAATGAAAATATGACTGAAGATATGATTCCTTATGTGGAGTTTGCTGATAATGCCAATGAGAGAACACCCTGTGTGCTTGTCTTGGATTGTTCGGGCTCTATGCGTGGCGAACCTATTAAACAACTCAATGCCGGTCTTAAGGCTTTGGAAAAAGAGCTCAAAGAAGATATTGAGGCCAGCTCGCGCGTTCAAATCTTAATTATTAAAGCTTGCGGCAAAGAAGATGAGCCTGTTGTTGCTTCAGACTGGGTAGATGCTATGAATTTTACAGCTCCCGTTATGGAAGCAGGAGGCTTAACACCTCTTGGTAAGGCTGTTGAATTGGCTTTGAAGAAAATTGAAGATCAAAAAGATTTGTATGATTCTTGTGCCGTAAGCTCCAAAAGACCCTGGATTTTTTTGGTAAGCGATGGCGAGCCCACGGATTATGGCTGGGAGCAAGCCGCTGAAAAATGCCGACAAGCACAAATTGATAAAAAAGTGATTGTGCATGCTATTGGTACACAAGGGGCTAATCTTGAAAAATTGGCTAAATTTTCAATTTTAAGTCCGAAACGGTTGGTTGGCTTAAAGTTTACGGAATTCTTCTTGTGGCTCAGCCGCAGTGTTTCTTGTGTGTCTAAGGCTGCGCCTCATGCTGATGATTTGTTGAAAGATATCAATGCCTGGAATGAAGAATAAATCTATTGGCAAAATTGTTGCAGCAAGTGTTGTCGGTCCTTATCACAAAACAAAAGGACTGCAATGTCAAGATTGTTTTGATTTTTTTCAAAGTTCGTCGCGTATTGTGGCAGTGGTTTCAGATGGAGCTGGCTCGGCAAAATATGGCAAAATCGGCGCTAAAAATGTTTGTGAAACACTTTGTCGGGTGCTCTCGAAATCAAAACTTGAAAACATTAAACAGGATATTATTGATGCAATCGAAATTGCAAGAGACTGCCTTGTGACACATCGCTTAAACAAGCCTAAAAATGAAAACGGTTTTATCGATTTTGCTGCCACACTTGTTGGTGCCGTCTATGCAAACGGCAAAGGTTTGTTTTTTCATATCGGCGATGGGGCGGGAATTGCTCTTTTAAATGAAAACAAAGATAAATATGTTATCTCTGAACCTGAAAATGGTATTTTTTCAAGTGAAACATTTTTTTATACAATGGATGATTGGAAAGATAGTTTACGCTTTACACCTTTTGATAAAGCGAACACCTTGTTTTTAATGACAGATGGTGTGACCGGTTTTGCTTTGAAAAGAAATATGCGAGCTTATGAAAAAGGTTTTATTCTGCCGATTAATCACTTTTTGGAAGCAGAAGCAGACATTAAACGAGCCAAAAGGGCTTTGAAAAATACGCTTGAAACACCACAGGCTCAAAGTTTGAGTATGGACGATAAAACATTGGTATGGGTGCATTTGCCATGACAGAAAACCTTATTTATAACGCCATTTTTTCAGACGGGCATTTTGAACGTGAAAAGCTTGGATCGCTGATTAATAAAGGTGGGGCGGCCGGTAAAATTTTTTCGTGTTCAACGCACCCCAAATTTGTTGCTAAAATTTTTCATGACCGTAATAAAAGTAAAACGAATCGCTTGAAATTAGAAGCGATGATTAAAAACAAACCCAATATTGAGCCTATCATTTCAAACGGCAAGACTTATATTCAAATTACATGGCCAGAAGCCGTTTTAGAGGACGATGAGGGTTTCTGTGTGGGTTATTTAATGCCCTTTATTGATACCAATGAGGCCGTTTCTTTAGATCATTTGATGCAAAAGGCTGTACGCCAAAAAAGAGGCTTGTCTGAAAATTATAAAGATCGTGTAGATGCGGCTTTTAATATTGCGGCTATGGTTGCAGCACTGCACCAGTGCGGGCACTATATTGTTGACTTAAAACCAGCAAATGTCTCTGTTTATAAAGAAAACATGACAGTCGCTATGTTCGATTGCGATGGTTTCTCAATTAAAGGAGACGATACAAGATATCCGGCAGAATTTGTTAGCGAAGAATATATCTATCCTGAAGGGATGAACCAAAACCCTGAAGATATGGGTGAAGATCAAGATAAATTTGCACTTGCAGTTATTATCTTTAAACTCTTAAACAATGGAATTCATCCGTTTTCAGGTGTTCCTCGTAAAAAGGAAGATTCTATGCTTGATATTCAAACGCGCATTGAACATTATCATTATGCCTATGGCTTGTGGCCTGATTCTTATCAGTCGCCGCACCCATACAGCATACATGAATATTTTGATAAAAAAACTTTAGAGCTTTTTGACCGTGCTTTTATGAAAAAACAAAATAGACCAAGCGCTAAAGAGTGGTATGAACATTTAGCATATTTGTCATCTAGAAAAGTTTATAAACAATGCAAAAAAAATCCTAATCATGGCTATTTCACAGCTAAAGGTTGCGGATTATGCGCTATGGAAGATAAATTTAAAGCAGATATGAATGCTGTTAAAAAACAAAAAGAGGCTCCTCAGACAATTCGAGGTGTCGAAATTTCGGAACTGACAACAGAAAAGAATTTGGCTTCAAAGTTGAAAAAAAGACGAGAGTTCGTTCGTTTGAATAAACTAGCTTTAGGAATAATTATCTTTCATTTTGTGTTTTGGGCGAGTTTACCTTTACTTTTATATCCCATCAAAGATATTTTGACTTCACAAGGTTATTTTTTACAAATGTTTGTGTGTGCTGTTGTCCTGAAAGTTGTTTATGTGTTCTTAAATTGGATGCAGGCAAAACTTCCCTTGCTGCAAAATGTTGTGCTGCTTAATATGCTCAAAATTTATGCCTTCATTAATGTCATTATGAGCTTTTTTGTGATTAATGGTTTAGGCTTAAGTCTGTTTCAAATCAATATCTAGAAATTATAGATTAGATAATCTTTTGTTTCAGTAGTGTGGCGGAGGAGTTTCTTCACTAAGAGGTTTGACGCTTTCTCTTTCAATAAGATTTTTAAGAAAAACATTTTCTTTTTTTAAGGCATCTATTTGTTTACCTTGCAAAATAATTACTTCGTTCAGTTCATCAAGCATACGTTGCTGTTCAGTTAAAGCAAGCTCAATATCCATAAGTCTATCTTGAAAATCCATCTTAAATTTTCTCCTGTCTTAAAAAATATTTATAACAGCTTCTTTTTCTGTAAACTTCAAGGATATATCAACGCCTGTTTCAAACAGTATATTTTTAAGGTAAAGCAAAGGTGCATAAAGGGCAGGGTTGTCTTCAGGAATATTAAAATTTAAGGCCTTTTGCATACTTTCTAACTTGGTACTTGCGAGATCGAAATCGCTAAATGCTTTAATAGCTAAGCCATCATCTGTTTCGAGAATATCAATGTTTCCACCTCGAATAAAAGAATCACATAGAGCCATAAGACTTAAAAAAATCATTTTATATAGTGAAATATTATGAATTTTCCAATGAATAAGAATCGGATTTTTTGGGCTTCCAATAGTTTGAACATACTTGTTGGCAATTAAAATCATTTCATCTAAAGTTTTAGGCATGGCATTTTTTAAGCCAAAAGCAAGCCTGAAAAATTTAAGCCGGGCTGAAAGTGTTTCTGAACTGCTTTTAAGTAAAGGTTTTAAGTCATCAATATCTGAAGGCTCATCTTCCATAAGTTCAACAGCATTACAAAGGGCGCCGATATTGCCAATTAAATCATGACTTAAACGCGTACATATCAATTCTGCAATCTCAATAGATGAAGGTTTTTCCATTGGTTGTCCTTTAAAAAGTATAACTATCCGTGTGTATAAAACGCTGGTCTTCTCGCGACATACGGTTAATGTCAAGTTGTTGCAAAACAGGATCTTCAAGTCGCAAATATCCTGTTGATGCTTTGAGATAAGGTTTGTTGCTGCCTAATCCCCAAATGACATCATTTTTATTGTCCGGCGCACCATATTTTTGGCTGATTTGTTTCCAAAAATCATAGACCTTTAAATTTCTTAAATAAACAGATTTCATGCTGTTGCCAGTATTTGCAGCGGCTTCTGTTTTATAAATAATTCGATAGATTTTGTTGTTTGTAAAAGTACTTGAAAGGAAAATTTCAACACTTTCTTTGCTGTCAAACTTGCTAAAAGAGGCATGGGAAACGTAATATGTATTCATTGTTTTGGCGAGTTTAATAATACATCCCTGCAAGCGCTCATAACCGACAACACCTTGGTTTCGGCATTTTTCCTCATTACGCCAACGAATAAAGTTTGGCATATCCATTTTTTGTGAAATTTTACGATAGCCTCTTTTAAGCAACTGGTCTTCAGCTTGACTATAACTCATTTTGAGCATAACACCGGCAATATCAAAAACTGAGGCATTCGAACGTTTGGTTTTATTTTTACTTTCTTCCATCAGTTCTTTAACCGAATTCGATTTCTTTTTGTCTGATTGAAGCAGGTTACCAAGCCAACTTTTACCACCCTTTTGAGACTCTTGTTGTTCTTCTTCTTGTGTTAACGAGTTTGTGGCATTTTGTTTTAAGTTTTGTGACAATGAGCGTGAAGTATCAATTTTTGTTTTTTGCGGTTCAATATCAATTTCAGGAACTAAAGAATTGCCAAAAGCGTCTTCTGTTAAATCAAAATCCAAATCTTCTTCGTCCATCAACGGTGCGTTAGATATAATATCGGGCGAAATCTGTTGCTCTGCGCCTTGTGCACGCACACTAAAACAGAAAAAACAACAAATAGCTGTAAGTAAAATTTTTTTCATTGATTAACCCTTCACGAACCAGAATTTATCATACATTAATGAGGCTTAAAAAAGTTTTAAGAACAAATTTTATTTTTATTTACAAGTTTTTTTTTAAAGGTTAAAACTAAAAGAAAAATGTTGAGGAAATTTTAAGATGGACAGAAAAGTAGCTGTTGTCGGCGCTGGTCTTGCAGGTTCGGAGGCCGCATGGCAAATTGCAAAAAAAGGCATTCATGTCGATCTCTATGATATGAAACCGCATCATTTTTCTCCGGCGCATAAAAATAAAAATTTTGCAGAACTTGTGTGTTCTAATTCTTTGCGCTCTGATGATTACATGCACAACGCTGTTGGTTTGCTTCATGAAGAAATGCGAAAGGCAGGCTCTTTAATGATGGATATTGCAGATCAAACAAAAGTTCCTGCAGGCGGGGCATTAGCGGTTGATCGAGAAAAGTTTGCACAAAAAATAACAGATGCAATTGTTTCTAATCCCAACATTACGGTTATTTCAAAAGAAATAAAATCAATGGAAGAAATAACAGATTCTTTTTTAACGATTATTGCCACGGGGCCTTTAACTTCTGAAGCGTTAGCTTTGGATATCAAAAAAAATATTGATGAGGAGGCTTTGTCTTTTTATGATGCTATAGCTCCTGTTGTTTATAAAGAAAGCATCGATTTTTCAAAAGCGTGGTATCAATCACGTTATGATAAAGGCAGTCGATATGATTACATTAATTGTCCGCTCAGCAAAGAACAATACGAACATTTTGTTGAGGAACTTTTGAATGCTCAAAAAGTTGAATTTCATGATTTTGAAAAGGCAGAATATTTTAACGGTTGCTTACCTATTGAGGTTATGGCTGAGCGAGGTTTTGAAACACTGCGCTTTGGTCCGATGAAACCAGTCGGCCTGACAAATCCTCATAGTAGCGAAAAACCATATGCCGTTGTTCAATTGCGCCAAGATAACGCTGAAGATACTTTAAGAAATATTGTTGGTTTTCAAACTAAAATGACCTATGGCGAACAAAAACGCATTTTTTCGCTTATTCCTGGTTTGGAAAAAGCTGAGTTTGCACGTTTGGGGGGAATTCATAAAAATACATTTATTAAAAGCCCACTGCTTTTAGATCAATTCCTACGTTTGAAATCAAATACAAAAATTATGTTTGCTGGACAAATAACAGGTTGTGAAGGTTATGTTGAAAGTGCTTCAATCGGCTTTTTGGCGGGTCTGTTTGCCACTCAGCTTTGTTTGGATAAGATGCCGTCTTTGCCTCCACGTGAAACGGCTTTTGGCTCAATGCTTTCACATTTATGTGATGTCCAAAATCAAGAAGATTACCAACCGATGAATATTAATTTTGGTCTGTTTCCTGATTTAATTGTTTCTCAAAATACTGATCACAAAAGCAAACCTTTGAAAGGTGCTTTGAAAAAAGAAGCATATGCAACGCGTGCACTTGAAAAACTTGACCATTGGCTTAAAAAAATAACTGATTGACACACACGTTAAGTCAAGCTATAATTTTCTTCGATTGACCAATAGTAAAGGAATATATAATGAGCACAGTCAGCCAAATTGTGCGCAAGTCTCAAGCAACCCTCTTTTGGTGTTTAAGGGGTTTACCTAAAGCTCAAAGAGAGGCAATATACACGCTTTTTGCTTTTTGTAAGCATATTGATTATATTGTTAGTAGTCCTATGAGTGCTCGTTCTAAACAGGAATTGCTTGACGCATGGAAAGTTGAACTTGACAATATCTATGATAAAAAAGTTCCGGTGAGCAATATTGGTCGAAAAATTTATAAAAATTGTATGCGTTTCAAAATTCAAAAAAATGATTTTTCAACCATTTTACAGGCTGCACTACTCGATTTTCCTAGACCCATACGAGCGCCGACAGATGAAGAATTCGAAATTTATTGTCAAGGTACGGCAATTATGCCGATATATATCACCCTTTTGATTATGGGAGAAATGGGAGAGCCTACAATGCGTTTGCTTTCACGTCAGTTCGGCAAAGCTTTAGTGCTGACAAATATTTTGAGAAACATTAAAGATGATGCTTTAAATGGACATCTTTATATTCCGAAATCTATGCTTTTAGAAGCACAAATTGATACGCAAAATCCTATGGAGGCTATTGTAGATCCTCGAATTGTTGCTGTGCGGGAAAAAATGGGGCAGATTGCTTCAAGTTATTTTTACAAAACATACAAACTCCTTTTTTCACGCAACAGGAAAACAATGCGCTCGTTGCGTTTTGTCTTTAGTATCTATAAAAGATATTTTGATATTATGCAAAACAGAGGTTTTGAAATTATGTCACCAAAGCCTGAAATTAAGCCTTTGGATAAAATGGCAATAGCTATTAATACAATCTTTGATAAATATTAACTTTTTTATACTATTTTCGAGTCTGAATAATATAGAATGATGTGTATCTTCTATTTTTTGTACTAACTTGATTTTTAAAAGGACTTGATGATATGTCAAAATTAAGTATGGCTCTTTTAGCTTCAGCTTTTATTCTGCCTTTAGCTGTATCAAATGCTCGTGCAGATGATTTGGTGGAAAATGGAAGTAGCTTAAAAGCAAATTTAAAGCGTATTGCTATTCAATACAATCAAAACAGTGTTACAAACAGAAATGAAGATTCTGAATATCCTGGAACATTTACCTCTGATGAGCAGGAGCTCTTTTCGGGTGTTTTTGATGGTAATTTAGAATATCAAAATGATGTGGCAGTTTGGCTTAATAGCTTATTTATGGAATATGGTAAAAGCAAATCAACCGAAAACGGCACGACCACAAAAAGTGAAAATGCAGATAAAATTTTGCTAACAACCGATTACACACATAAAATGTGGGAATTAGAACAAGGTATTGTTGGTCCGTTTGTGAATTTAGGTTACCAAACTGAGTTCACCACATTTAAAGGAGATGATGGCAAAAAGTACCGAACCAAAATTTTGCGCGGAAAAACAGGTTTGAAACTTTATGAAGGTAAGTTTTTCAAAGAACTTTATGTTGCGGCTGTCGAAGAAGCAGATTTTACATATGGTGATACAAATATGAAAACAGCAGGCGAAGTTGGTTATGTGTTCGAATATGAACTAAGAGAGGGAGTCAAATTTGTTTCAAACGGTTATTGGCGTCAGTTCTTTGTTTATGACAAATATCGTAATACGGACTTTAAATATGAAGCAGAAACAAACAATCGCTTAGATGTGGCTATTATCGGCGGGCTTTCTTTTGCACCGTTCGTCAACTATAAACTAGCTAAAACAAGAGGTGCTAGCAAATACAGAAGCAATACAACTGTCGGTGTGTCTCTGGGTTACGAAACAGACTATAAGTTTTGGTAGGGCTTATGGGTTGAATAAAAAAAAAGAGCAACCTGGGGGTGTCCCAAGGTGCTCTTTTTTTTAGTGCTTTGAATGCAGTTCAATACAATGCTCTATCAAACATTTTTTGGCAAAACAAACATGCATGCGAACATATTTTGCACAAAATTCTGCCTCATTTGGGGTTAAATTAATTTTTTTGCACAAAGAATCAGCTTCTTTCTGAAAGCTGTTAGCCTGTTGCCACGCCGAACGCATGTCTAGATTGAGTTTTCGACCGAGAGGGATCTGAGCAGAATAGGAACAAGCAAGAGCTTGTACCTGTAAATATGCCCACTCTTGTTCGCTTAAAGCAATATCAGAGGTACTGATTTCATCATAAAGAGCTTTGTACTCGTCTGAACAAACTTTCATCTCCGCTAAAATCTCAGGAGAGATTACATTGGAAGAGCAAGACACACAAAAAATGCTAAGCATTAAAGCAAGCATAAAACATAATTTTTTCATATCTTCATAATTAAGTATTCCAACTTAGAGGGTACACTTTTTATTTTCATTTTGCAAGAAAAAAAAGAGGCTTGTTTGCGGAGCCTCTTTTATTAGTTTTTTAGCTTTTTTTACATTTAAATTTCAGCAGTCATGATGTTACGTTTGCCTTGTAAGGCCTCTTCAATAAATTGTACTTGTTCCATAATCATGTCGTTGTCTTTATATTTTTCGCGAGCAATTTTTAAGCGTTCTTCAAAAGTTCCTTCTTTTCCTTTGAACAGGAACATATATGCACGTGTTATTGCTTTAACGGTTGATTCATCAAATCCGCTCCGCTTGAGCCCAATCACATTCAAACCTCTGAGTTTGCCGCGGTCGCCTGTGACAATGCCAAAAGGAATAACATCTCGTGTAACGCCAGACAGACCACCTATCATAGCTTTTCGACCAATTCTGCAGAATTGGTGAACGGCAGAATTCCCACCTAAAATCGCACCATCTCCAACATGAACGTGACCACCGATTACGGCATTGTTTGTCATAATCACATTGTTGCCAACAACACAGTCATGTGCAATATGCGAGTTAACCATAAACATACCATTGTCACCTACAACAGTTGTCAAGTGCTCTTTTGGCGTGCCGGCATGCATGGTGACATTTTCTCTGATGACGTTGTGTTTGCCTATAATCAGTTTTGCATTTTCTTGAAATTCGTTGCCGTGATCTTGCGGTCCTGTGCCTAGACAAGCCCCTGGAAAAACA
Organism: uncultured Pseudomonadota bacterium; assembly: GCA_902797315.1. Lineage (GTDB taxonomy): Bacteria > Pseudomonadota > Alphaproteobacteria > RF32 > CAG-239 > UBA1254. The sequence continues at coordinate 13,063 of CADBSM010000004.1, forward strand.
ATGGTGCCTTCGCCAATTGTTGTATCGCCATAAACAGTAACACGAGCCAACAATCTGACATTTTCGCCAATTTTAGCTTTAGAGCTAATGAAACAAAAAGGTCCGATTTGTGCAGAATCTGCAATTTGTGCGCCGCTTTCTATGACGGCAGAAGGATGGATTTTTGCCATTTCAATAATCCTTTATATTAAGTTTCGTTCTTAAAACAAGATATTCAAATAATATTGCGTTGTAAAAACACATTAAATGACGAAATATTACAAAATAGGTAAGATGTTTTTTTATTTACCCACAGGTTAAATGTGAGGATTTTTTTATGCATATAAAAAACACCAAAAGTCAATGATATGAGGGGTGAACAAGCAAAAAAATGAAAAATCTAAGATACGTAGATTTTTCACTTTTTTAGCTTCTGTAGAGCCTGAAAATAGGGCTTGACATTTTGAAAATTTTAAGGTACCTTAGATTTTATAGAAAATTATCGTTTAAACCTTTGATATAAAAGGGGGAATATTATGAAAAGGTTGCACATTTTAACACTTTTATTAACAACGACATTTTTAAGCACGCCTGCTTTAGAGACAAAGGCGATAGTGCTTGGTGCGCAGTCAACGATTGATCGTATTTCAAACGAATCTAAAGCTTTTTTAC
>CADBSM010000005.1 GCA_902797315.1 uncultured Pseudomonadota bacterium
ATTAGCTATATTGACAGCGAATATCGTACAAAAGCTTTGCTTGGTTTCAAATACGCTTTCTAAAAGTTTGTTGCTAAAATAAAAAAAAGCTCTCCGATTTCACGAGAGCTTTTTTATTATCTAGCGCTGATTTAAAAAAAGATGATCAGGATTTAAAAATATGTTAGTTTAGAAAAGAAAACGTCTGCTTGGTTTGCTCTTCGTATTAGAAAAGTTTTGGGTGATAAAAATGTTTTAAATCTTCAAAGCATTACGATGGCTGATTATAATAAGTTTATATGGTCTGAAGGACATGAGAGTATTTTGTGGCATGGAGAAAAAGGAGAGGTCATTGTTTTTGAACCGACACAAATACATATACTTGGTTCGGCAAAAGACATTGAAACGTTTCGTGCATGGATTGAAAAGAAAAATGTTATGTTTCAAACGATGTAAAAGATTGCTTCAGGAGCACACTCAAAACTTTAGCAGTAAAAAAAAGTATTTGCTTTGTAAATATTTGCTCACTATTTTCTTGAAAGAAAAATGAAAGTGTTGTATAATTTATTGCTGAAAGATAAGGTATTTTATGACAGATCTATTGATAAACAGACAACCAGATAGGCAAAAAAAAATTAAGGAAGTTGTAGAGCAATTTGCTCAAAAAACAGCTAATATGGATATTGTTACCAATTTGCCTTTGACGCATCACCAGCTTCAGCTCTTGAAACAAATTCACGTCTTGGCGGTTAACTGTGCGCTTAATGTGCCTGAAGTTTTAAGAGATCCGCGAAAGATTAGTTATTACGCTAATCAAGAATTAAAGCTTGGCGTTGCCGCTCTTTTAATGACGCATGTGCTTGTTAATCATCTTTCAAAAGCAAAGTACACTGAAGAGTTTATTGTTGAACATTTGGCTGTTTATACCAATACTGAAGGGACGCAGAAACGCGTTGACCTAACAGAGATTGAAGAAAAAATTTTTAAAGCCGCCATCTATGATGAAATCGTTTTCGATTGGATTATTTATAGAACACCAGGCAATCGTGGTATCAAAAGTTTAAGTGACGAAAAAACCTTTGCTCAGGGACTTAAAAACTTTTATAAAGGTTCTTCACCAATTTCTGAATTTGCACGCTTTGAGCGGAAATATTTTGAAGAAAAGCAAGCTAAAAAGAAAAATGATAAAGAAAGTGCGCAAAAAGCTTTTCGCAACACCTTTGTACAACAGGTGGCGCAGGCTGTGGCTAAAGAAATATTACAAAAACAAGATCCTATGATTATAGCACAATCTTTGTTTTCAGATCAAAACAAAAATTATGAAGCTGAAATTGAAAATATCTTAAATCAAATGGCGATACCTTCCAATCTTGAAAATGAAAATACGTCTCAAAGCAAAGATTTATCTCTTTTTGACCCATCTTTACAAAATACGTTACAACAAAAAGAGCAAGATGCTGACCTTTTGGAAATTATGGCAAATATACGTGCTGTCAAAGAACGTGAATAGAAATCTATATATCTAAATCTTCGGCGAATTTTGCATGTTCAATGATAAATTGAAATCTTAATTCTGGATTTTTGCCCATTAAACGCTCGACTTGTCGGCGCGTTGCAAAGGCTTCTTCTTTTCCTTCTTCCGTATTTGTATTTGGAAGTGTGACTTTGAGCAAAATGCGGTTTTGCTTATCCATCGTTGTTTCCTTGAGTTGTTGCGCGCTCATCTCACCTAAACCTTTGAAGCGACTAATGTCGGGTTTCGCGTTGCCTTTGACGTGACGTTTTAATATCTTGTCTTTTTCATCGTCATCTAGGGCATAATAGTTTTTTGCACCAATCACAATTTTGTAAAGAGGCGGAGTGGCAATGAACAAATGTCCGTTTTCAATAAGTTTTGGCATATGTTGATAAAAGAATGTCATTAAAAGAGAAGTAATGTGTGCGCCATCAACGTCAGCATCTGTCATAATGATGATGCGCTCATATCTTAAATTTTCTTCCTTATAATCATCTTTAACCCCACAACCAAGAGCTTCAATCATATCTTTGATCTCTTGGTTTTGTGCAATTTTTTCAATACTTGCACTTGCTACATTTAAAATCTTGCCTCGAAGAGGTAAAATGGCTTGTGTCATGCGATCACGGCCTTGCTTGGCAGAACCCCCGGCAGAGTCACCTTCAACAATAAAAATTTCAGTATCTTCAGCAGCTGCTTTGGAACAGTCGGCTAATTTTCCAGGAAGTCTCAATTTTTTTGTTGGTGTTTTTCGAAGCTGAACCTTTTCTTCTTTGCGTTTTTTTCTGAGTTCGGCTTTGGCAACCACATATTCAATGATGGCTGAGGCATTTTCCGGATCAGATGACAGATAATGATCAAACGCGTCTTTGACAGCGGTTTCAACCAAGCGTATTGCTTTTGTTGAGGTGAGTTTATCTTTCGTTTGTCCCTGAAATTGTGGATCTGAGATGAAGACGGAAAGCATTAAGGCGCTGTCCGACAAAAAATCCTCAGCTGTGACGTTTGAAACCTTTTTGATGTTTGCCATTTCAGCATATTCTTTAAGACTTTTCAGTAAAGCAGATTTGAACCCTTGCTCGTGCGTTCCGCCAAATGGTGTAATAACAGTATTGCAATAAGAGTAGGTAAAACCATTTTCGTCTTCCGGCCAAGTGATTGCCCATTCAACACGCCCTTCACCGTTTGAAAAATCTTGCTCGCCTGCGAACATACCGCGATTGACTGTTGTGCGTGAACCAATTTGAAAATTTAAAAAATCTCTCAACCCGTTAGGATAGTGTAATTCTGCGCTTATCGGTAGATTTTCATTTTCTTGGGCAAAGATTTCATCGCAAGCCCAATTGATTTTGACACCCTTAAATAGAAAAGCCTTTGAACGTGCCATGCGGTAAATTCGAGAAGCATCGAATTTTGAAGAGCTTCCAAAAATTTCGATATCAGGCGTGAATGTGATGGAAGTGCCTCGTCTGTTTGGGGCATTCGAAACAAATTCTAAAGCTGTCACAGGTTTGCCCTTTGAATATTCCTGTCGATAAAGTTTTTTGTCACGAGCGACTTCAACAACAAGTTTAGAGGACAAGGCATTAACAACAGATAGTCCAACACCATGCAGGCCTCCTGAAACCTTATAAACATTTGAGCCAAATTTGCCCCCTGAATGCAAAGTCGTTAAAATCACTTCAAGTGCTGATTTTCCTGGGTATTTTGGGTGCTCGTCAATCGGAATGCCACGTCCGTTATCAGATATTGTGACAGAATTGTCATTATGAACAAAAACATCAATGTGATTAGCATAACCGGCTACGGCCTCGTCCATTGAATTGTCTAAAATTTCAGCAACCAAATGATGTAGAGCCACCTCATCTGTGCCACCAATATACATGCCGGGGCGATAGCGCACAGGCTCTAGGCCCTCCAAAACATCAATATCTTGGGCAGAATACTCTTCTTTGGCAACCAAATTCGTTTCAAATAAATCTGTCATGTAACTCTCTATTTTTTTATCTTAATGCAAGGTTTATACATTAATTGAAGCCTTTTCTCAAGCCAATTTTGCAAAAAAATCACATGTTTCAACAAAAATATTTTTTTGATTAAGGTTGTAATGAAACAGATGTATTTGAATGTAAGGAGTGTTTTTTTGTTGAATCAATTTTAAATAGCGCTTGAGAATCTTTTTCAAACAATTATACTCACATCTATGATGACAGATCCAAAGTTTATACATCTTCGTGTGCATACAGCTTATTCGCTTTCAGAAGGCGCCATTAAGCTTCCTGACTTGATGTCTAAACTAAAAAAATTGAATATGCCTGCTGTCGCCGTGACAGATTCGGGCAATATGTTCGGAGCCAAGGCTTTTTCAAGCTATGCTTCTTCAGATGGCATTAAACCTATTTTAGGCTGTCAATTTAATCTTAGAAATCCTGATTCGGATGATATTTTAAAATCAAAAGGTCGGACACTTGAATTTGATAAAATCGTTTTACTTGTTCAAAACGAAACAGGCTATCAAAATATGATGAAGTTGATGAAACGTTTTTACCTTGACAATACGGCAACAGGTGATGAGCCTCAACTCAAAATAGAAGACTTGAAAGAGTTTCATGAAGGATTGATTGCTTTAAGTGGCGGCTATCAGGGTCCTGTGGGCAGATTAATTCTTGAAAACAGAAAAGATGAAGCACAACAAACGCTTGTAGGTTTGTTTGAAATTTTTGGCGATAAGCTCTATATGGAGGTGTCACGTATCGGACTTGAAGAAGAGGCGCGCACAGAGCAAGCTTTTATTGATATGGCCTATCAATACAATATTCCCCTTGTGGCAACAAATGAGGCTTTTTTTATGGATACAGATATGTATGAGGCTCATGATGCGCTTGTATGTATCGCTCAGGGTGAAATTATTGCAAACGATGCTAGAAAAAGATTTTCAATTAACAATAGATTAAAGACACAAGAAGAAATGCTCGAGCTGTTTGCTGATTTGCCTGAAGCACTCGAAAATACGGTTAATATTGCAAAGCGGTGCAATTATTTGTCTGAAAAAATACAGCCTTTGTTGCCCGTTTTTGAATGTCCGGATGGTCAAACACAAGATGAATATATTACACAGCAAGCGCATAAAGGTCTGCAAGAAAGACTTGATAAACAGGTTTATTTTGAAGATATGACTGATGCGCAAAAGGCTGAAATTGATCAAAAATATTTTGAACGTTTAGAATATGAGCTCAGTGTTATTAAACGTATGGGTTTTCCGGGCTATTTTTTGATTGTGTCAGACTTTATCCGTTGGTCAAAAAACAACGGTGTTCCAGTGGGACCTGGCCGAGGATCAGGTGCAGGATCAATCGTTGCGTGGTCTTTAAAAATTACGGAATTAGACCCTATTAAGCTAGAGCTTTTGTTTGAGCGCTTTTTAAACCCTGATCGTGTTAATATGCCTGATTTTGATGTTGACTTTTGTCAGGAAAACAGAGCAAAGACCATTGAATATGTGCAAAGAAAATATGGGTTTGATCACGTGGCACAAATTATTACATATGGCAAGTTGCAGGCAAAAAATGTTATTCGAGATGTGGCGCGTGTGATGCAAATGCCTTATTCGCAAGCTGATCGAATTTCAAAAATGGTTCCGCCGCCTGTCCAAGGAAAGAATGTGTCATTAAAACAAGCGCTTGAAGCTGTTCCTGAATTAGAGCAAATGCGGAGTTCTGATCCTCAAATTAACAAACTTTTTGATATTGGTATGAAACTCGAAGGTTTGTATCGCCAATCAGGGGTACATGCTGCAGGTGTTGTCATCGGCGACAGGCCGCTTGAACAACTAGTGCCTTTGTACAAAGACCCTAAGGCTGAAATGCCGGTGACGCAATATGATATGAAATTTGTTGAAGAAACAGGGCTTATTAAGTTCGATTTTTTAGGGCTTAAAACATTAACTGTTATTAAAAAAGCCGTCGATTGGATCAAAAAAACAAAAAATATTGATCTAGATGTTGATAGTCTGCCACTGGATGATAAAGAAACTTATGAAATGATGCAAAGAGGTGAAACATGTGCCGTTTTTCAGTTTGAATCGAGTGGTATGCAAAATGTGCACAAACAAATTAAGCCAGACCGATTTGAAGACTTAATCGCTATTGTGTCGCTTTATCGGCCTGGACCAATGGATAATATTCCCACCTATATTAAACGCAAACATGGTGAAGAAGAGATTTCATATTTACATCCGGCTCTTGCGCCTATCTTAGATGAAACATATGGAATTATGGTTTATCAAGAACAGGTGATGCAAATTGCTAGATCTTTGGCTGGATATACTATGGGTGAGGCAGATAAACTTAGAAAAGTGATGGGCAAAAAGCAAATTCAAGAAATTCCTAAGCAAAGAGAAAAGTTTATGAAAGGCGCCCTTGCTAATGGGATTAAAGAAGATGTTGCAAGCGCTATTTTTGATCAGATGGAAAAATTTGCCTCATATGGTTTTAATAAATCGCATGCGGCGGCATATTCACTGATATCATATCAGACAGCTTATCTGAAATGCCATTTTCCGGTCGAATTTATGTGCGCAGTGATGGACTTGGATATGACCAATACAGATAAGCTTGCTATGTTTGTTGCGGATTGTAAAACGATGAACTTTAGTGTTTTGCCACCGAATATCAATTGTTCGGAAGCAGAATTTGCGGTTGAAAATGGTCATATACGTTATGCTCTAGGTGCAGTCAAGGGTGTGAGCGCAGCGGCAATGGAGGGTATTGTCTCAGAACGCAAAAAAAATGGTGTCTTCAAAAATATTTCTGATTTTTGTCATCGTGTTGATATCAAATTTATTAATCGAAAGCAAATTGAACAACTTATTAAAGCAGGAGCTTTTGACTGTATCGAAAAAAATAGAGCAAAGCTTTTTGAGAACATTGAAAATATCTTAAAACATATTTCGGCTTCGACTGAAACAAAAACGAGCTCTCAAGCAAGTTTATTTAGTTCAGAAGAACTTGCTTCAGAAATTAAGCTTAAAGATACTCCAGATTGGCCGAATTTGGAAAAATTGCGCTATGAGGCAGAGGCGATTGGCTTTTATTTGTCGGCACACCCGCTTGATGCGTATCAGGAAAGTATTTCTAAAATGGGCTTAAAAAATTGTGCACAGATTGTCTTAAATCTGCAACCGGGAGATAGTATTAAAGCCAACATTGCAGCCTGCGTCGAAAAGGTTCAAAAAAGAACAGCGAAATCAGGCAATCGATTCGCATTTGTCTCGCTTTCCGATTCGTTTGGGGCGGTGGAAGCAATGATTTTTTCAGATGGGCTCTTGAAGTATGAAGATGTTTTAAGCTCGAACCAACCTGTTTGTGTGAAATTAACAATTGATAAGCAAAATGCTGATGATATGCCGCGTGTGATGATTAATGAGGTTAAAAGTCTTGATGAGGCTATTGCCAATAACGCTAAAGGCATTATTATCTCCATTAATAATGTTGCCGCTGTGGCTCAGTTAAAACAGATTTTGCAAAAGGACAAAAAAGGTGCCAACAAAGTTTATATTGTGCCTGAAATAGAAGGTTGGGATATTAAAATTGAACTTGCAGAAGGATATGCTTTTTATGATCCTTCAATTATTTCAAATTTAAGAGCTGTTTTGGGTGTGACAAACATTAAGGAGATATAAAATGAAAAAAGAACAAGACCTTAAATATCCTTTCATGAAAGCTTTTGCACAACCTTTTTTGAGTGTGTTTGAGAATTTTTTTGTGTTTTCTCGATATGCTTTGCTTTGTGCTTTAGTGTTTTCTATGCTTGCTTTTTTGTTTAAACAAACATTGTTTTGTTCAGCCGCTCCTGTCTCCTCTTTTTTGAGCTGTATGCCAAATGTTGGGTTCTATGTTGTCTATTTGTTTCTTAAGATTTTTGTGCTGAGTGTTCTGATCAAAATTTTTTATGATGGTGTTTGTTTGAAAAAAACAGTCAATTTTTTATATTTAAAAGAGCATGGAAAATTCTTTTTAAAAATGTTTGTGGCGTTTGTTGTCTTTTTACTTTTAAACATGATTCCGATTTTTTCATTTTTTGTTCTTTCAAATCGCGTGCCAAACCCTGTATGGCAAAAAGAGGTTGTTTTTTTTGTTGCTGTATCAGTAGGATTTTGGGTGCCTTTTTTGCTGATGCGTTTTTATGCAAATGTTGCAGCTTTTATTGAACAAGTACCGCTTTTAAAAATATCTGATTTATGGCAAAAAACACGATTGAAAACATCTAAGATTGTTCTGTCTTTTGCTCTATTGTCCTTGTCGCTGTTTGTTTTGATGATATTTTTAAGCGCTTTGCTAAAATTTCATTTAGCAGGGCAGGGGGTTGTTTTGGCGCTTGTTGCAGAATTTTTGTTTGAAATTATTCTTGTCTTTGTTGTGTGTGTTTTAGTCGGATTTATGAAAGTGCAAAAGGATTTGTTTTACTAATCAATATGTTGAGTAAAAACAAAAGCCCAAGATGAAAGTCTTGGGCTTTTGTGACGGAAAGAATAGCTTTTTTTAGAACTTATATTGGAAGTTCAACCCAACCATATTGCTGTGGCTGTGGTATTTAGCATCAACATCACCAGAATGTGAATTGTAGGTTTTGCCATGCATCATAAACAGATGAGCGTAGCCTAAATCAATTTGGTAATTGTCTTTTTGATAACTAGCACCAAAAGATACCCAAATACGGTCTGTATCAGGAATTCTGTTTGTGCGATATGTGTTAGAGCGAGACGGTGATTGGTCATAAGCCGTACCAACACGAAGTGTCCAGTTGTCATTTAAATAGTAATCTTCGCCAATGGCAAGGCTGAAAGCATCTTTCCAGCGATATTCAACATCTAAGTTCTTTTTGCCACCTGAGGCGAGCAAAACAGTGTTTGTTGATTTACCAGGGAAAACGCCAAATCTGTGCCATAAAGTATATTTAAATGTGGCGGTTGTTGCCCACTTTGGAGCTGTTTTAACATAAGCTGATAAGAGAATGCTTGCCGGTAATTCTGGGTCTGAAGCCGAATGGAACTTGCCATCAATCACAGAAAGCATCGGCAAAAATTGCTCATGAACATTGACATAATGTTTGCCGCTTGTTTTTTGAATGCTCTTATGGCGATATGACAAACCGACACGGGCATTTTCATTAAATTCATACATCGCACCAATGTTGAATGTTCCGGTGTAACCTTTAACTCTGAAATCGCTATATCCAATTTCAGCGCCGCCTAATTGAGCAGAATATAAATTAGATGTTAAACCTCCGGTAATGCGGCGGAAAATAGCACTTGCGCCTAAAGACCATTTTGTATTGAATTTATAGGCGGCTGAAAAGTTCATGTCAATGACTTCAAGCTCTGATTTGCGAACACCATTTCGTCCTTTAGCAATAAAGCTGTCGCGTTTGTAGCGTGTGGCCAGACCAAAAGGCACATAAACGCCGGCACCCAAAAAGAGCTTGTCGTTAACGTTGTATTGACCGAACATGCTAGGCAAAGGAATAATGAAATCCATATTTGTTTTTTCACCGTTCATTCCTTTGACTTTAGAATAAACTTCAGTCATTGTAAGACCAGCTTGAACACCTGAGCGTTTTACTAAGGTCATGCCGGCAGGGTTATATGCAAGAGCAGAGTAGTCATCGCCTACAACACCGACACCAGCAAAAGAACGACCTAAACCTGTGACGGAATACTCGTTTAATTGATAGCCTGCGGCATGTACATTTGCGGCAGCAAAGCTAAGCAAAGAAACAGTTGCCAATTTGTATAAGTTTTTCATGTTTTTTTTCCTAACTGTTAGTAAGTTCAAATAAAAATCTTGAAAAGTATGACAGTTTGTTATAAGTATGTAAAGTAGGCACTTTTAAGAACAATAGTTTCTTAAAAGAAACAAATGCCTGATATCAAGCTTTAAAAGGAGAAAAAAATGTCTGAATATCTTCCGGAAAAGTTGGCTGAGGTGACAATCAAAATGCTTGGTGATCGTTGGAAGGTTTTGATTATTCAAAACTTGCTTGATGGTACAAAGCGCTTTGGCGAATTAAAACGTGAGCTCGGTGATATTACGCAAAAGGTGTTGACTTCTAATTTGCGCCTTTTGGAAGAAAAAGGGATTTTGGTTCGAAAGGTGTATGCTCAGATTCCACCGCGAGTCGATTATACTTTGACGCAACTCGGATATGAGCTAAAACCTGTGATTGATTCTATGATTGCATGGGCTGAAGAATATCGCAAAAATATGGCAAAAGCTTTGAATATCGAATTGCCGGAGACGGCACTTTAATTTCAATAAAGTGTCTTCATAAAATTTCTTTTTAAAAGCAACTTTTGATTTGTCAAAAGTTGTTTTTTCTTATGTTGTGCAAGATTTGAAATGTTTTTTGTACAAAAAAATACTTTTTTGTGTTTTTTTATCTTGTGTTTTTGAAAAAAATGTGATAGATTAATTTCGTAAACTTAAAGAAGTATGCCTATAATTATGGGGATTAAATGAAAATATGAAAAGATTTTTCATGTTCTTGAAGTTTGCTTGTATTAGTCATTAAAAAACCTTATTGCAATAATGGAACAAAAGATCAAATTTGCAGCCGCTATCGGGATGATGGCCGCTGTTGTTTTCGCTTCTTGCGGAAAAATGGAAACCCCCGGTGAGGATGCCTCTTGGGGCATGAAAACACTTACCAGATCCAAAACGGACACGCTGATCAGGGTGTATCCGGATGACGGATCGAAGGACATGCGC
>CADBSM010000006.1 GCA_902797315.1 uncultured Pseudomonadota bacterium
TGATTATGCAAATCTCGGCGATAAGCTTCTATTTGCTCAGTGTTCATCCCTTGGGCTCTCATCTTGCCATAAAATTGATGCAAGTTATTATATTGAAGTCGGTGACCAATATCTATGAGAATATCGCTTATTGAAAACCCTGTTGTTTGATGCACGCCGGTACGCTCATACGGATCATAATCCCAATCTTGGCGATAGTTTGGATAACGCTCCTCCAAATCTTTTTTGACCGCTTCTTCTTCCACTTGTCTCTTGTGTTCGAGTATCTTTTGCTCTTTTTCTTTGTTTTTTTTGCTCTTTGCCATTCTTCTAGCCCCCATCTTTATTTATTGTAAGCTTATATCACTATTTTTAAAATTTGTCAATTAAAGAAATAAAGCGCTGACGGTTCATCAAGACAGTAAAATGAAGCATTGTCCATATACTCGGGCAGTTTTGCACTCATCTTGATGCTTTTCCTTTATTGGCAATAAACTCTTGTATCTTTTTTTCAAAATGTTGTGCAAGCTGTTCAATTTCTTCTTCTGATCTGTCGCCTTGATCCTTCACGGCCTGAAGTTTCCATGCACAACTACTTTTCAGTCTTTCCAATTGTTCTTCATAGGTTCTAGGTTTGGGTGTCCATATTGCCTCGGCTTCATTAATAAAATAAAATTGATTGCGCAAATCTCGGCGATAAGCATCAGCTTCGTCGGAAGTCATCCACAGAGCCTCCATGTTATTCAAAAATTGATGCAAATTTTTGTACTGTATCACGCGTTTTTCATAAAATGTATCAACAACCTCAAACTCTGTCGGTTTATGGTGACCAAAATGACGATACGGATCATAATCCCAATCTTGGCGATAGTTTGGATAACGCTCTTCCAAATCTTTTTTGACCGCTTCTTCTTCCACTTGTCTCTTGTGTTCGAGTATCTTTTGCTCTTTTTCTTTGTCTTTTTTGCTCTTTGCCATTCTTCTAGCCCCCATCTTTATTTATTGTAAGTTTATATCACTATTTTTCAAATTTGTCAATTAAAGAAATAAAGTGCTGATGGTTCACAAAAAAGATAAAAAGAATTGTAGAGTGTTTTATTTAACCTCATAAAAAAAGTCATAAACTTTTGCAAAAACAAGATTAAAATAAATCAAATAAATTGAATAAAAACCAGCAGATAGCCAACCATGTGTGATTAAAAAATTATCTACAATAAAAATCAAAAAACAGGGAATATGCAGCACAATCATCAATGTTAAAAATTTCAGATAATTTCCCCTCGTTTTTTTAAAAACCTTTCGCAGTGAGCCACTATATCCTTGCAAAGCTGATATCCATGCCAAATATGGTCGACACAACGCTAACGGGGAAATCAGTAAAAAAACAATTGAAAAAACAGCCACATTCATTAAACTCGTTTCCGGTGATTGAAGAATACTCATATATTGTTCAAAAAAAGATAAATATTGCTTATTAAAACCCATCATCAAAGGTAAAAATGGCAGCGCTATCAAAGCAAAAAGCAGGGCAAGTGTAATAAAAATCATCTTCGATGATGGCACCGCACTCGCAAAAATTTTAGAGCTTGAAAAATAGGGTTTTTTTTGATAATAAACTCTAAAAAAAATGCACCAAAACACGTAATAAACAAGGCAAATCAACAGGCTTAAAGGGTTAGAAAAACCATTTGAAACAAGATTAAAAAAAGCACAGAAAGCAAAATTGATAAGCCAAAAAAGTCGCAAAACCTTTTCGCAACAAACCATTTGACGATAGGCTTGTATTAAAATTTCTTTGATAGAGAGTATTTTAAGTTCATCCATCATTTTTATCCTTTTCGGACAACCGCCTGTTCGTCTTCTTCGAATGTATCTACGTCGGCATTTGGATCATAATCTATACCAAGTTTTGAAAGCATATCATCATTAACGTCTTCTCGCTGTGCCACAACCCAATCCGGCACATTTGGACAAGGTTTCAAGGCTGCCATCTTGCGCATTTTGGCATCAAGATACCATCTTGGCGAATCAGCCATAATCGGTCTGTCAATATAACTTTGCATCAAAACAACCTGTTTCAGCATTGGCAAACTTAAAAGCTCAGTTGTTGAAATCACAGAAATACCCTGTAATTGATAACTAACATTCTTGGCAAACGGATTATAGTTTTTGCCCATCTGACCTTCACTTCTTGAAAATGAGGTAGTTTGCACCGTTTTATTTCCTATCATCTTTGAAAAACGCTGTGCCGTCACCTCGTTGTTCTGAGACAAGATAATTTTGCAAGCTGTTGTTGAAATAACCGTTTCCAAATCATCTTTACCGTATTTACCCGAAATTTGACCTAAATCTTGACCAATCAGCAAATATGAAACTTTTTGACCACGACCGACTGCAGGTCCGTCAATAACAGCTTTAAGCTTGGGCATTTGCGGAAACTCGTCCAAAACAAACAAACAAGGGAAAGGTCCCATTTTGCCATCTGTTTTATTTTCATGCTTCGGCGGGTTTGAAATAAGATATGAGCTCATTAATTCAATAAATACAGAACTAATCACACCTAAAGCTCTGGCGTCTGTTTGGTTAATTGACAGATAAACGGAAATAGGCTTGAACTCACCGGTGACAGGATCCTTAATGCCACGTAAATCCTTAAAATGTAAATCTGAAAAACTGGTTCTGGCAACGACCGCCGCGTTTTTAAAGATATTAATACCTGCAAAGGCGGTAGAAATCACAGAACCTCGCTCTTTATCCGGCATGGCAGAAAGTGAGCTAAGTTCGGTATAACAACGCTGTGCATAGCCATATTTGCGTGCTTCTTCAACGGCCTCATCTAGCAAATCATGCATTGGATCTGCCATTGCTGCCATTTGATCACCTTCTGCTAAGCGTCTTTTGATTTCTTGCGCTTGTTTAATTTGGGCCTCTGTCAGCCATTCCAAAATCATAGCAATGCATGATTCACGACCTATCCATTTTTCAGGCAACAAATTCCACGTGCCAATAGGCAAGTAATTGTCAATTGTAACTGTGCCATTTTTCAAATCGTTGATAGCCTTCGGCACCATCGGATCTCGCATATCTTGGTAATAGCTTTCCAAAACACGCTTATCTTCTTCATCTAATTTTCCTTCATAAATACGTCCAATAAAATAGTCATTTGCTCTGGCGCGCTCACATTTTGACGTAATAAAGTGAATAAAGCCATTCAAGGCCGCACGACCGGTTTGTGACCAGTGCGGATCTGCCCCACCCTTTGGGTCTTCCACCAAAATGTTGCATATAGAATCAACATACATATCTCTGTCAGGTCCCATTTCAGGCAAAGCATTCGGAGACAAAGGATTCCAACTTGGATAATATATACCTTCCGAAGGCTTATCCTCAGCACCCCAGTTGATAATAAACACAGGTCCAACTTTCGCTCTGGCTCCAGATGTTTTATAACAAAGCTCAGGCTTAGGATCATTAATAATCAAACTCAATCCTTTAGAATGGAAAATCGTCGGCATCACGACACCAACAGTTTTACCTGTACCCGGAGGTGCACAGCAAAGCGTCGATAATGTTTCTTTTAACAACAGCATACGACCGTTAAACTTACCAACAACTTGGCAAAAACCATCATAGCCTAAAAGCTCCATTTTTTCAATATCTCTAGCAGTTGCAATACGAGCAGAACCATGGACATTAGACTGAAAACGATACGGACACGAAACGCCGCCGAGAATAAGTCCAAAAGGCAATGAAATCGCCGGAAGAATAGGAATCCAACGGCTGATTGAAAATTCAGAACTTGCGGATAATTTATGCATCCAGCGTGAATATTGTTTCAATAAAAATGTCGGACGATTAAAAACTTCGTTTAAAAACATTTTTACACTTTGAATATTCTCACGTGAAATACCGTTTTCTAGCAAAAAAGAAAATGGCAAAGATAAAATTGTCAGCAAGGCTGTTACTGTTAAAGTAATAATCATCGTCATTGCCATCCATCGGACAGCTTTATCATATTCTTCCCACTCAACGCCTCTTTGTTTCATCTTTTCTTTTCACCTCTATGCTAATTTTTTAATGATTCTTTTCAGTTCTAAAGATTCTTCCCTTGACAATTGATCTTCTGCTTCTTCAATTGCCTTAGATAAAGGTTTTAATTCTGCAGGTGTTCCTTTAGCAAAACGTACAACCTCTATATCCATATCTTCCCAAATATCAATCATGTCTTCTGCATTGATAATATTCCCTTTAACAATAATAACATATGGTTTGACCTCTTGATCTAAATCACTTTGATCAAGCAAATCTTCTAATTTTTCACGTGCAACGTCCAGTTTTCTGACTGGCGAAATTCTATGCGAATTTTCAGAAAACCATAAAGGTTCTTCGTCATTAAATCTTTCTTCATCTGCAAGCCAATCTCCTGATTCTTGATCAATCAGACAAAGCAAAATTTTGTCTTGGGCATACGCTACATAATCAACTACAACTTTTTCAATTTTAACATTTCTTAAAATGTTATAACCCTTCTCCTCCAACAACTCTCCAACCGCTTCGGAATATCCAACATCGGAGCGTCCTTGCTTAGAAACTGAACGTTTTAAGCTTTTATCCGACATCCGTTCACGGCGTTCTGACTTTGCTTCAGAACGATCCTTTTTCGAAAACCTACTCGGTTGATAATCATCTTCATCATCTATTTCTTGTCTTCGATCATATCTGCTTTGACGTGAAGACTTTGAAGAAATCGGTTCATAAGGTTCTAAATCATCATCTTCTTCATCATCAACATCATAGCGGTCTTTATCTCTGCGCGATTTTAATGGTTTTCTGGAAGTTTTTTCCGATTCATATTCAGTCTCAAAACCTCTTGTCTCTTTCTTTTTCTTGTTTGAATCGATTTTGAAAATATCTGCTTTGTCAAAAGAATCTATATCCAAATCGAAATCATCATCTTCGTCATCTAGATTAAAAATTGTATGATTGAGTGTTTCACGTGTTGTTACAGCCTTTTGTTTAACCGGATTTGAAGCGATTGAAGGAACACTCTGGCTTGTTAATGCTGGTTGAGAAGAAACAACAGGCTGAACTTCCGGCATACTATAGTCGTATATAGGCATTCTTTTTCCTGTCGGCCGAACTTCTTTATAAGACTTTTTCTTAACA
>CADBSM010000007.1 GCA_902797315.1 uncultured Pseudomonadota bacterium
AGCAGGGCTTGAAATGAATTTTATAACAGATGAAACAGGCCAAATCATTGCTTATGTTAATGAAAAAGGCGATATTGTTGATTCTGAAGGTCGGATTATTGGCAAAGTGGGTGCTCGGGGAGAGTTGCTAATCAATGAAGAAATAAAAATAGGCAGTGTCGTTGATACAACACTTATACCTGTTACGCCCTCAGGTTCAATTCTTGGCTCAATTTCTGCAAATGGTGAAGTGGTCAATCAACAAGGGACAGTGTTAGGGCGTATTTTACCCAACGGCTTGATTAAAGATATGTCAGGCGAAAAAATCATCGCCAAAGGTATTAAGGGCGGTCTTGTTGTTGGGTGGGGCTGTTCGCGTGTTGGCATTCTTGATCAAAGCGGCATTATTTCCAATCATATGCAAGAAAAAACATATCGTGTTTATCCCGATGGAGGAATTTATAATACGGAAGGTCTGTTTTTAGGTTCTGTTATTAAACGCGGAAAAGTAATGAATAATGCTTGTCAGGAAATTGGAACAGTGAATGATGCCGGTTTGGTTTATAACAGTCGCCAAAAATATGTTGGTTGCGTTAATCCTGATGGTCGTGTTTTGAATGAGGGAGGAGATGTTGTTGGTTTTGTTGCTCAATATCGCAATGTGATTAATGGTATAGGGCAAACAGTTGGCAAGCTCTCTCAAAACGGTAATGTGATGTCAGGCCTGCTTACAAAAGTTGGTTGTGTCGATTATGATAATGAAGTGTACAATGCTACGGGTACTTATGTTGGAAAAGTCAATGCAGCTCATTATGCTTTTGATTTGAAAGGGAATCTACTGGGGCTTCTCGGTGATGATGGTAAACTTAATTTAGCAAAATATCCAGGCGCTAAAATTTTATTGTATCGTTATTTGGTTGATCGTAACAACAAAATAATAGGTGTTGTCTTGCCTGAAAGAAATATTGTTGTGACATCAGAAGGTAATCTTTTAGGACATGTTTTTGCAGACGGTTATCTTTATAGTGATAATGGGGTGCAAATTGAAAAAATGAACGGAGAAGGTTTGAGTTTTTACAATGAAACAATAGGAAAGCTTTTACCTTTGGGTTATGTCGTTGATGAAGAAGGTGAGGCTAAAGGTTTTGTTAATGATGATGGTCGGGTGATGAATCGTTTCGGAGAAATTTTAGGAAGAATTGATACTTTAGGCAGATGGTTCGATTTGACAAATCAGTATCGTGGCGGAATTGTTAAACAAGGTGCGGCAATTAGCTATGATGGTTCTTATTTAGGTTATGTCAACGCGCAAGGTCAATTAATTGATTCAAGGGGCGCTTTGGCCGGCAAGCAGTTAGGCAATGGCTTGGTTAAAAATTTGAAAGATCAAGTCGTCGGAGAAGTTATTCCCGAATCTATTATGGCAGATATGTTTGGTCTTTATAGCGGCTTCTTAAATGCAAAAGGCGAGGTTTTTGACTTGTCCGGAAAAGTTGTTTCGGCCATTTTGCCGGGTGGTATGACAGACAACAATTTAAGTGTTATGAAAAATGGGGCTGTTATTAATTTTAATGGTCAAATCATTGGTGCTGTTTTACCTGATGGATCTGTTATTGATAAACAGAACAATTATTTAGGCCGAGCTTATCAAGATGGAAAGGTTGTCAGTGATTCTGGGCACTTAATCGGTGAAGTTGTGAGTGGAGATATTGTGATTGGTCAAAATGATTCTGTATTGGGTTTTGTCGCTTTTGATGGGAGTCTTCGAGCAGGGGATAATAAAAAAATAGGACAGGTTTTATCAGGTGGTTTTGTTGTTGATAATCAAAATAATATTATCGGAAGCACTTTTAAACTGGGTACAGCTGTTCTGGCTGCAGATGGACGATATTTAGGTTATTTAACGTCTGATGGTAAGGTAAAAAATGTGTCAGGTGAAAATATTGGATATTTAAAAAGTAATGGCTCTTTTATTGATAAAGATAAAAATGTAGCAGGTTATGCGTTGCAAGAAGTTGCACAGAATCGGAGGAACTAAAGTGGTGTATCATAAAACAATGAAATATCTTCGGGTTTTTTTAGGAATATTCTTTTTTCATGTGGGTGTTGCTTCAGCACAAGATATAACCGCTGTTGATTTCGGTGGTCAGCCTATCGGTAAAGTTATTCCAGATGGAACTGCTATTAATTTTCAAAATGAGATTATCGGTCAATTGAGTGCAGATGGTTTTGTGTTGAATTCAAAAGGTCAAATTGTTGGCGGCATTGTACCTCAAGGTTTTGCTGTCGGGAACGATTATAAATATTTAGGCAAAGTCAATACAGACGGTTCGGTCCGTTTGCCTTCAGGGAAAATTGCTGGACGCGTTTTGCCTAGCGGTTTGGTTGTGGATGATCTTCATGAAATCGTTGGTGCAGTTTTATCTTCAGGCATTGTTTATGATGATTTAGGCAAAGCTGTCGGACGTGTTGCCGGTAATGGTCAATATGTTAACTTAAACGGACAAAACATTGGTTTTGTTTCACCTTTAGGATATGCTTATCGTGAGACGGAAACAGGTTTTGTGCTTGAGGGTAGGTTGCTATCTTCTAAGATGGTGGTTAACCTTGAAGGACAATTCATAGGAAGTGTTGCGCCAGGTGGAATCGTCTCGGATTTTGATGGGGCAATGATTGGTCGTATTCATGCCAATGGTTTCGTTTATAATTCTTCAAACCAAATTTTAGGTCGGACAGTTAAAACATCTTATGCTTTTGATAACTATGGTCAATACATAGGTCTTGTAAGCTATAGTGGTGAAGTGTTTAATGACGGTAAAGTGGTTGCCAAACTAAGGGCAGACAATCAAATTGTTGACTTAAAAGGCAATGTGACGGGCTTTGCTTTAGATCTTAATTCTGTGGCATTAGATCAAAGTGGAAAATATTTAGGATATCTTGTTCCTGGAGGTCGGATTGTCAAAGCTCAAAATGAACAGGTTGGTTTTGTTGGACCTCGAAAAAAAGTTTTTGATTCTGATGGAAATATTATCGGTGAAATTGCCTCTACAGGCCCTATTTTTGATTATCTTGGCAGGCTGACAGCAGAGGCTGTGCCCAATGGTCAAGTTTTTTCTTTTGAAGGATCGTCTTTAGGATTTATGAAAAATAATTTAGCCTTTGACTATACAGGATCTTTGATTGGGGCTGTTTTAGAGCCTTCATTGGTTTTGAATGACAAACAAGAGATTCTTGGGTTGACAGGTATTTCGTCAGATTTTATTCAAAATTCTCAAAAATATAAGCTTTCTCCTTTGGGCTATGTTTATACGCTTGATCAAATATTGACGGGACAAATCGTTTCTTTAGCCCCTTCTTTTGATGAAAACGGACAGCTCTTTGGTTATATCGGTGTAAATGGAAATGTGATTGGACTTGATTCAGAGGCGTTCAAAATAGACAATAGTGGGCTTGTTATAAGTGCTCAGAATGATATTAAGGCAAGGCAAATCAAACCTGCGTATGCTTTTTTGCATGATACAAAAGAGAAAACCAATTTGGCGCAAAATAACATTTTCTATAATCAAAAACGACAACCAGTGGCTAAAATTGTGCCGGAATATAAAATTGTTCCGACAGATGAGAAAAATAAAAATTTGCTTATGCCTGTTGTTGGATTGGCTTATCCTGAAAATGGTGTGATCTTGAATGTTAAGGGAGATATGGTCGGCTATGCCAATGCTCAGGGTCAAGTTGTAGAGGCAGGAGGCGTTGCAGGAAAAATAAATGATGCGGGTTTAGCCGTTAGTCATAAAAATGCTTTTTTAGGAGAGCAAGTTCCTTTTAATGCTGTTGTTAATGGCAATTGTGCCCCTGTCGGCATAGTGGGTACAAAAGGTGAAGTTAGAAATGGACGCGATAATATTTTGGGCAAAATATTGCTTAATGGTCAGACAGTTTCTGAAGTTGGTCAATATGTTGGCTATCAGGTGAAGCTTGGTCCGGTCTATGATTTTAACTCTCAATTTCTTGGAACGGTTAATCAATCAGGTTTCGTTTTAGATGAAAACAAACAAAAAGTGGGTTGCCTCACATGGAATGGACGTCTCTATCAAGAAAACGGAACCTTCCAGGCCGCACTTGCAGAACCTGTGCCAGCAATGAGTTTTAGCAATCAGATTTTAGGTCGTATCAATTTAAAAAATCAATTAATAAATCAAGAAGGTGTGTCTGCAGGTCATGTTTTGCCTGATGGTACAATTTTAGATGCCAAAGAAAAACCGGTTGGTTTAAGTTTTAGATATCGTTTTGCATTTGATCGTGACAACAATTTTATGGGCTATGTTGCAGATGATGGACAAGCTTTTGATGATCAAAACAATTTTATCGGGAAAGTTACTCATGATGGTTTGCTTGTTTTGAAAGGCAAGCCAGTTGGGTATGCTTTGTACGATTTGTATATTTATGATGACAACAACAAAACGATCGGGTATTTAACAAATAATAGCACTGTTATGAGCTTTGCGGGAACAAAACTTGGAAAAGCAGATAGGGGTTTTTTGGTTTCAAAAGAAGGTGTTTTAATTGGTCGTGGCCATCGGGATTATTTTGTGCGTGACCGTCAAAACAATGTTATCGGTGAACTTGACTTAACAGGTAATGTAACGGCTCATGATGGGCAGGTTATTGGTTCCATCTCTGGAAGCGGAGATGTGCGCGATCAGACAGGTAAACTGCTTGCAACAGCAAAGCCCTTGCAGTATTATGTCGTGACTTCTCGCAAATCAGAACAGTGGGCAACAATGCCCGAACAATCATCATCTATGCTTGATGATGTGAGAATTGAGCCAATTGTTGTCTCTGGAGATTCTGATGTTAATTTGCCATCATATACACAAAAAGTGATTGGTGTTGTTTTATCGCCTGACGGCGCCTATTTGGGCGATTTGTTAGAAACAGGTGATGTTATTGATCCGAATACAGGTGAAATTATTGGTCGAAATGATGAGGGTCTTGTCACAGATAGAGATGGAAATATTATCGGAACAGTTGAAAAAGAAACTGATGAAACAAAACGCTTAAGAGTTGGTGCTATACAGAAGCCTTCTGGTCAGGTCCCTTCAACAATCTTTTTGCCGCCAGATGCTTATGGAACATCGAGCGTGCCTTCAAATTTGGGGCCGGGTGGTGGCTTTGGTCCGGGAGAACGTTATGATCCGGTGCGTTCAAGAATGCTTGCGGCTGCTCAAAATGCACGGCAACAAGATGTGCGTGTTGGTAAACTGTCTTCAACAGTTAATCCTTCTTCAATAACAGGCTGGCAGGATAATTGGGATAATGCTGATTATGCGCTTTCTTCTTGGCGTGTGGATATGAGTGAAATGATTTTGGCAGACAAACCGATACCGGCAGTTCTAGCCAGAACCATTATGGATAGTGGTGGGGCTTCCGATGTGCCTGTGACGGCTATTGTTGAACGAAATGTTTATGCGGAAGATGGTCGCAATATTGTTATTCCTGCGGGAAGCCGTGTCATGGGCGAATCTAGCGGTGGCGCAACAGGCTCATCAGGCGGTGGTGCAGTGCGTACGGAAATCACATGGAGACGCTTAATTCGTCCCGATGGTTCTGCTTTCGAATTTTCGGCAGCTAAAACCGGCGATGCTCAGGGGCGCGGTGGTGCACTCGGCTATTTGGATGAGCGTTTGCTTGAAAGATATACGGCACCCATTGCAACATCTTTAATGTCTAGTGCTTTAGCTTATGTGACAGCAAGCGGACAAACAACAACAAGCTCAGACGGCAATACTGTTCAAGATTCTAAAGCACAAGCATCGAATGATGCCAGACAAAACTTTTTAAGCCAGATGGATTTTATCTTTAATGATTTGGTTCAGCGTAAAATGGAAATTAATTCTGTAACTTATGTGCCGGCTGGTACACGTTTGATTATTTATCCAAAAGTAGATTTATGGCTTAGAACAGCAGATAGAGAGCAACTTTATGAAAAGAAAAAGTTGGAAAAACCTGAAAAATTGATAGATGACGAAGATCCGATGGGAAGTATTCATGAGAAATCTCCAAATCGTTCGACAGCTTCTTCTTCAACCTCAAGATCAGAAGTGGTCTACAACGGACAAGATGATCGTATTGAGCCATCACAGCCGCCTTTAATTGATGATGGGGCATACAGCAGACGCACACAACGTCGTGCTGTTGCACCGGGTGCGGTTCCGCCGCCACCTCCTTCTTCATCAAGTTCTTCGTCTGCAGGATCATCTTCAAGCGCAGCTTCAAATCCATCAGCAGGTCAGCTTTTCTAGAAAGGAAACAAAACATGAGCTCTTTTACAGTACTTGAATCAGTGTTGCGTCCTTTGTCTTATTGGTACAATCAAGACAATATTGAAGAGGTGGCGATTAATCGTGCAGGTCAGGTATGGCTTCGTCTTCGGGGCAAAAGGGCTTATCCCTGGGTGATGTATGAAGATGAAAAACTTTCGAAAGAATACTTGACAGATTTGCTTTATATCGTGGCTAATACCTATGAGTTGCCTTTTGATCCGACACAGGGCTCGCCTCTTGTGTTTACAGATCTTCCAGGAGGACACCGCTTTTCAGCTATTGCTGGTAAAAATGTGATGTATGATGAAAATGATTTAACAGGTGGTGTGGCTCTGACAATTCGTGTTCATAGTGAAAATGTTGCTTTTGGTTTGGCTGATTATGGTTTGTCTCAAGGCAAGGCTTTGCATAAAATTAATCCCCTGAAAGATATTAAAGATCCTGAAGATCCATATGAGCGGCTGCTTCTTTCAATTAAAAGAGGTGACCATATTTTGGTTAGTGGTGCGACCGCCACGGGAAAAACAACCTTTTTGAACAATTTACTTAAAATTTTAGATTTGCATAAGCGTATCATTACCATTGAAGATACAAGAGAGCTTCTGGTTCCACATAAAAATAGAGTGCATTTAGTGCTTTCACGTACAGAACAAACCAACCAAATGGATTATAAAAAAGTGATTGATTTGGTTGTGCGTTTCACACCTGATGCCATTATCGGGGGTGAAATCTCAACCTCAAATGCCGGAGCTTTATGGGAGTTGATGGGGTCAGGACATGATAACTGTTTAGCCACCATCCATGCAGAGAGCTCTGAGGCTGCTTACCAAGCATTTACAGATCGTATTTTACACACCTATCCGACCATTGATAGAGTTAAAACAATTGAGGAAATGCGCCACAAGCTGCGCGTTGTTCAAATCAATCGTGATGGCAATGTTCGCGCAATTACAGAAGTGACCTAATAAAAAAAACAGAGCGACTTTTTTATTGTCGATCTGTTTTTTTTTCGTAGCAGTAAATTGACGAGTTTACTTGTGGCAGTTTGTTTCTTGTTCCTCATCGCCGATAAATCCAGCTACGCACATTATTGTAAGCGCGATACAAAATACCACAACCGAAGTGATAATAATGAGATTTTCCATAATTTTAAAATGATTTTTCTAACATCTTGATTATGCTCTTTTAAAAAATTAAAGTCAAGAAAAAAGAGATAAATCCTCGATATCTTCGATGTTGCCGACTAAGCATTTGTCTCGGGCAATATAAGCTTCAATATAAGGCTTAAAAATCTTACAAACTTTTCGATAAACAGCACGCTTGAAGTAGATGATTCTCTTTGGGGCGTTTGAAATATCTGTCCATTCATAGGTTCGAAATTCGGGCTCTGTCGTGTTGAGATTTATTTCACTGTCCTTGCCCGTAAAATGGATTAGAAACCAGTACATCCTTTGCCCTATATTCATGCGTCCCTTAGCTCGAAGAGCTTTTAAAATGTTCGGCGGAAAATTGTATGTCAGAGGATAACGAAGCGAAAGTATCAGCTGAGCTGATGTAACAGATGTTTCTTCTTTAAGCTCACGCAAAGCAGCGCAATGAGGTTTCTCGCCTTCCTCAATTCCGCCTTGAG
Organism: uncultured Pseudomonadota bacterium; assembly: GCA_902797315.1. Lineage (GTDB taxonomy): Bacteria > Pseudomonadota > Alphaproteobacteria > RF32 > CAG-239 > UBA1254. The sequence continues at coordinate 7,933 of CADBSM010000007.1, forward strand.
GGAATTGCCATTGATTCTGACGTCGGTCTTTTCTTGTACACATTAAAACCTTTCCCTCATCATTGAATAAGATAATTCCGGCGCAATTGCGATATCCACTCATTGAGGCGCATCCTTTGAAGTTTCTTCAAATTTTGTTTGTTTCATATTCGTACGATATAAGCTTAAAGCGTGTACCAAATCAATAGCTCGTGAGAGTTGATAATCATCTATTGTTTCTTCTTGTTTTTGGGAAGATTTTTCTTTTTGATTTGTTTTTGTCTCTTCTTCATTTTTTAAGGCGCCGCTAAGTTCTGATTCTTTAAGCGTTAGAGCGTGGTTTTCAAGAGGTTTGACTTGAGCCGGAATAACTTTAATATCTGGCTCAATACCTTTAGCCTGAATAGATCGTCCGGATGGTGTATAATAACGCGCTGTTGTTAGCCGCATGGCGCCGAAATCTCCCAAAGGAATAACAGTTTGAACAGATCCTTTACCAAAAGATTTTTCGCCTAAAATAATGGCTCGATGATGATCTTGAAGAGCCCCAGCCACAATCTCTGAAGCAGATGCAGACCCCTCATTGATAAGAACAACCATAGGTAAACCGTTTGATATATCTCCTTGTTCTGCAGAATACTTAATGGTATCTGCTTCATCACGGGATCTTGTTGAGACAATTTCGCCTTGTTCTAGAAATAAATCTGAAACAGCAACAGCTTGATCTAAAAGACCTCCAGGGTTGTTTCTGACATCTAAAATAATACCAGAAATTTTGTTATTCAGTTTCTTTTGGGTGTCATTGTACGCTTTAATAATGGCTTTATCATTGTCTTCAGTAAATGAAGAGATGCGAATATATAAAATATCATCTTTTTTAATGTCTGTTTTGACAGATTGAATTTTTATTTCCTGACGCTTTAAGGTTACATCAAAAGGTTTAGCTCCTTCACGCCTAATAGATATTTTTACTTTTGTACCGACTTTGCCGCGCAGTTTCGCAACCGCTTCATTTAAATTTAAGCCAATTACAGTCTGTCCATCAATGTGTGTGATATAATCACCTGTTTTTAATCCTGCTTTAGCTGCCGGTGTATCATCTATCGGAGAAACAACTTTAACAAGTCCGTTTTCCATCGTCACTTCTATGCCCAATCCCCCAAATTTGCCTTTGGTTTGTTCGGACATATAATTAAAGCTTTCAGCATCTAAATAGCTGCTGTGAGGATCTAAAGATGACAGCATGCCATTTAAGGCTTGTTCAATCAGCTTCTGGTCGCTGATATCTTCAACATAACCAGCTTTTGTTCGCTCCATAACTTCTCCAAATAAGTTGAGCATTTCATATGTGTTATGCGTTGGTTCTTTTTTCTTTTCTGCCGCATGAACGTTTGTTGAAATAAAAGAGATTGCTATGATGATAAATAAAATTTTTTGATACATTGTTGTTTCCTTAAAAATTATTGACCAAGCCACGGAAGGGGATTAATCGGTTTTTTGTTTTTTCGAATTTCCATATACAGTTTTGGGGTTCCGGTATCAGGCATTAAACCAACCGGTTCTCCAGCTAAAAGCATCTGCCCATTTTCGGTGTCATTGCTCTTCATACCGGCTATGAGCGAAACCAAATCATCACTGTGCGAGATAATGACTAAATTACCATATCCTTTAAATGGTCCTGAAAATAAGACTGTGCCATCATAAGGAGCAACAACTTGGGCATTGTCTCGCGTTTGAATGATAATTCCTTTAGAATTGACGCCTTTAGAAAGCTCTTGACCATAAAATGTGACTATCTCGCCGCGTGCTGGACGGATAAATTGACCGCTTACGGGCTTTTTCTTATCCTGAGAAAAATCTGAAGCTTTAATCGTGTCAAAGCCTTTTTCTTCATATGTCTTTGAAAAAGTTGGATTTTCCGACTCAATGATTTGATTTTGTTCTTGCTTTTCGTGTAGTCTTTTGAGCTGTTCTTCTTCTAATTTCCTTTGAGCTTGAATCTCGCGTTCTCTTGCAGCTTTTTTTAACTCTTCTTGTTTTCGACGTTTAATTTCAGCTTCTTCGATGGCCTTTTCCATCAAATCTCTTAAATCAGAAGCCTTAGAGGCTAGCGCAAGCGCTTCCTGCTTTGCTTTTGAGCTTTCTCCTTCCAGCTCAGAACGAATTTTATTTTTTTCTAAAGCAAGCTTTTTAATTGTTTCCTGCTTTTTCTTTAAGCTTTGAGTCTGAGTTGAAAGAGTCATTAATTTTTGATTTAATGCCTGGTGCTGAGAATTTAATTCTGCTAAATCTTTTTTTAATCCTTCAGCGTTTTGACCTAAAAGAGGAATCGTTTCTCGCATTAAAACGGCGCTCTGAATGACTTCGATAGGTGTTAAAGGCTGAAAAATTAAGGCGCGGGAAGAATGCATGGCCATGTTTTGAAGACTAGCAAGCACCAAGCTCAAATTTTGGTGTTCACGGTTAAAATTCTGTTCTGTCACCTTGAGTTTTTTTTCAATCAGTTCAATTTCTTTTTCCGTTTGTATAATGCGATCTTCATCTTTTTGAACGCGTTTGGCCGCTTCAACAAGTTCTTTATTCATTTTAGCAAGCTCAAGGCTTAAAGCAACTGATTCAGCCTGAAGCTTTTTGTACTCCATCTTTTTTTGGTCAGATTTTTCTTCAAGTGTTTTAATTTCACCTAAAGAAACAGGAGCGCTTTCAGCCTTTAAGCTTGCTGGCAGGGCCAGCAAGCTTAAGATCATAATATAAAAACAGCTCCTTATCATTTTTTCTTATTTCTCGAGTAAAGATTTTCCGGTCATCGCAGTTGGTTGTTCAATGCCTAGCAAAGCAAGTAAAGTGGGAGATATATCTGCTAAACGCCCATCTTTAAGTCCTTTAATTTCTTTAGGGGCATTGAATAAAACGGCTTGCACCTTTCCTACAGTATGAGCGGTATAAGGTTCACCTGTCTTTTCATCAACCATTTTTTCAACATTGCCATGATCTGCCGTGACAAGTAGTATTCCATCAGCTTTTTGAATGGCCTCCATAACACGTCCTAAGTTTTCATCTACGGCAGCAACAGCCTTTAATGCGGCTTCCATGACGCCGGTGTGTCCCACCATGTCGCCATTAGCAAAATTACAAATAATGACATCAAATTTTCTGTTTTCAATGGCATCAATTAATTGATCAGTCACCTCAAAAACGCTCATTTCTGGTTTGAGATCATAAGTTGCAACCTTGGGACTCGGAATTAAAATGCGGCTTTCGCCTTCAAATTCACGTTCTTCGCCGCCATTGAAAAAGAAAGTGACATGAGCGTACTTTTCTGTTTCGGCAATGCGTAGCTGTGATAATCCGTGTTGTGAAACAATCTCGCCGAAAATATCTTTTAACTCTTCAGGGGCAAATAATGTCTTCATAAAACGCTGATGATCGACAGAGTATTCTGCCATGCCTACAGATATAGCAAATTGAACTTTTTTCTGACGTTCAAAACCTGTAAAGTCTTCATCAGAAAGGGCATACAAAATTTCTCTTGCTCTGTCAGCTCTGAAGTTTGCCATCAAAACAGCATCACCATTTTGCGCCCCTTGATAATCACCGATAACACATGGTAAAATGAATTCGTCTGTTATGTTTTGCGCATAGGTCGCTTCCATTGCTTGGGCAACCGTTTGAAAGCGTACACCGTCGGCTAAAATGATATTATTATAAGCTTTTTCAACACGATCCCAACGTTTGTCTCTATCCATGGCATAAAAACGACCTGAAATAGTTGCGATTTTGACGTTAGAAAGCTCAGAAATGTCTTGCTCAAATTTTGCCAAAAACCCTGCGCCTGATTGTGGGGGCGTGTCTCGACCATCCATAAACGCGTGTACGGCCACCTTAATGCCGTTTTGATCAAGAATTTTTGCTAGGGCCAAAATGTGATCTTGGTGTGAGTGAACACCCCCGGGTGACATCAACCCCATTAAGTGGCAAGTGCCGTGTGTTTGGCGTAATTTTTCAATAAGCTGAATTAATATTTTATTTTGTGCTAAAGTGCCTTCCTTAACGGCCATATCAATCTTTGGCAAATCTTGCATAACAACACGACCTGCGCCTAAATTCATGTGCCCGACCTCTGAATTGCCCATTTGTCCTTGCGGCAGACCAACATCTAAGCCGGATGTTTCAATAAAGCTGTGGGGGCAAGTTTTAATTAATTTGTGCCAATTCGGGGTATGGCCATTTTCAATAGCATTGTCTGCAGTTAAATGTTCGCGATATCCCCAACCGTCCAGAATCAATAACATGACAGGTTTTTTCATCTTTTTCCTCTTCGTTTATATTTAATACCTTAAAATTGTCCTTATTATATATAATAAAAGAGATTTGAAAAGCACTAAATTTCTTTTTATCCGAAAAAAATAAAGCTTCAAATTTGTGCTATGAAATTGGTTAAATTTAGAAAGCATAAATAATAGCTAAAACAGCTATTGCCCCATAAAGGGCTAATCCCAAAGGATAAGAAAAAGCAACTTTGAAATCTGTCGAAGACGGAACGGCATTTTCGATAATGATTGTTTGAAGCAAAACATAGAAGGTGTAGTTCATATATGATAAGGGAATGTTTGTGAAAAACCATCTGTTAAAATAATAACCTATGAACAGTAATAAGAGCGGCGCTAAAGCTGATGGTATTGCATTGTAAAATGTGATGTTGCGAAAACCGACACTGCCCATAATGTAGTAATCTCCATGTTTTTTTGGCAGTAAATCGAATCGGGTAGGATAGGCGTTTGTGATAAGACCGATGAAAAAGTGAGATAATTCGTGAAGCAACGTGCCAGGAATGTTAATCAAAGCGCTTAAATAAAGATTAGAATAGGTAGCATATTTTATTTTAAGCAGAACAATGACAAGCAAGATCATTATAAAACGGTTGCCAACATAGAGTTTAAGTGTTTCTGGGTCAGAAAAGAATGTTTGCAATTTTTGAAAAACAAGTGCCAAAAAATCCATGTTTTTTTCCTCTAGTTTTTATTAGCTTTCGGTCGTTTCTTTTTGTTTAAGGGTATATTTCTTTCCCAAAAGACACCGTCATTATAACCTTGGATAGATTTGTTTTTTTTTGCCTCTTCAAGCCGTTTCGAAGCAAAAATACAATATCTTTCATTTTGTTCGATGCCAACATATTGGCGTCCTAGTTTATAGGCTGTCACAGAAGTTGTTCCTGAACCTAAAAACGGATCAAAAACAACATCACCTTTGTCAGAACTTGCCAATATTAATTTTGCAATCAGTTTTTCGGGTTTTTGTGTTGGATGTGATGTGTTTTCAGGCATGCTCCAGTATGGAATAGAAATATCGTCCCAAAAATTTGAAGGGTAGGTGTTTCTAAATTTTCCAAAATCTGTTTCTTCCCAATCTTTAGGCTTACCGTCACTTTTATAAGGAGCGATTACTTTTTTGCGGATTTTGACAGCCTCAACATTAAACTTGTAGTCTTTTGATAAAGTTGCAAACCATATGTCTTCTAAGCCATTTTTCCAATTTTTTTGAGAGCCCCTTCCTTTTTCGCGTTGCCAGGTAATTCGGTTTTGAATCTTAAAATAGCGGTTTAATACAGGTCCAATAACTAAACTGCTTTTCCAGTCACAGCAAACGTAAATTGAAGCGTTTTTTTTGAGTAATGGTAGCGTCTTTTCAATCCACTGAACGGTATAAGCTTCATATGTTTGATTATCTGTTGCATTAAATTTTTTGCCATCATAGTCCTTGCTTAAGTTATAAGGTGGATCGACAATCATTAAATTTACAAAGTGTTTAGGTAATTGGTTAAGGATGCTGAATGTATCGCCTAAAATCGTCTTATTGATGATATTTTCGAGTTTTGAAACATCATCTTTGTTTGCAAAAAGGCATTTTTGTAGAAACTCTTGCCCTTCTTCAACAGTAATGTCTATGGTTTTATTTTTTGGTGATTTAATGCGTTCCATTTAGCCTCCTTTGTCTACAATATAAATGAAGGCTTCTTTTTCTTCAATCAATTTGGTTGATTGTACACAAAGCTTTGTTTAAAATATGTGGAGAAACAAAAAAATGTACTTTGCTAAGTTGTTAAAAAAACATAACGTATTATTGTTTTGTATTAACTAGGAGACTTTTTTATGAAGAAGTATATTGCAGAATTATTCGGGACATTCGTTCTCGTGTTTATCGGCTGCGGTACTGTTGTTTTTTCGGCTCCTTATGTCGGAAATGTCGGTATTGCACTTGCTTTTGGTTTAGCCTTGATGGCTATGGCTTATGCTGTTGGCCCTGTTTCGGGTGCACACGTCAATCCTGCTGTGACACTTGGTGTTTTAACAGCCGGACGCATGAGTTTTAAAGACGCCCTTTTCTATATCATCTTTCAGTTTGTCGGCGCAACAATCGGCGCTTATGCCATTTATGCGATTGCAAAAGGACATTTGACAGGCTTTAACATGAGTGTTGTTGGTTTGGGGCAAAATGGTTATGGTTTAGGCTATGCCAGTGGTTATAATATCTATTCTGCCGCTTTGTTTGAATTTATTGCAACTTTTATCTTTGTAAAAGTAATTTTGAAAGCTACAGAATGTGATTTGAAAATTGCCGGTGTTGTGATTGGTTTGACCTTAACGGTTATTCATATTTTAGGTTTGCAAATCACAGGCGTTTCTGTTAACCCAGCTCGAAGCTTTGGTCCTGCTGTTTTGGTTCAGGGTGTGGCTTTACAGCAATTGTGGCTTTTCATGGTAGCCCCAACACTTGGCGGTATTCTTGCCGGCATTATGTCGCGTTGCTGCTGTTGCTGTTGCCAATGCAAAGAAGAAACTAAAAAAGAAGCTCCGGTTGCTCAGCAAAAGTCTGTCGAAGTGAAAAAATCAAGCACAAGTCATGCTAAACGCACGCCTGCTGCTCGTCGTCAGGCTTCGACCCGCCGCACAAAATAGTGCTTCTTAAAACAAAAAACCCTTAAATCGCAAGGTTTAAGGGTTTTTTGTTTTAGCTGATTTTTACTTGTCAGATTTATCTAAATCCTGTGCCACTTTTGGGTGACGCAACAACTTTTCAATTCGATCCATCTCTACGAAAGTATCGTCAGCCCTAAATGTAATATCAGGTGTGTAACGAAGTTGTAATTTTGATCCGATTTGCTTTTTGAACACACCTTTTTCTGCATTAAGCATTTCGAGCACAAGGCCAAGTTTTTGACCGTTGAGTGTCATAATGTAAGCTGTGACATATTTCAAATCAGGTGAAACACGTACCTCTGTTACAGTAATAAACGATTCTAAGACATCTTTTGAACGCAATTCACCTCTTTCTAAAACCGAGGTAATAACACGCTTGATTTCTTGAGCAACTCTAAGTTGCCTTTGTGAAGGTTCTTTTTGCTCTGCCATCTTTTTATCTCCTATAACTTTGCGGCAATTGTCTCAAGTTCGTAACACTCAATAAAATCACCAACTTGAATATCGTTGTAATTTTCAAAACTCATGCCGCACTCATAACCTTCTCGTACTTCTTTGACATCTTCCTTAAATCGTTTGAGTTGGGCTAAATTGCCGTCATGAATAACAACATTGTCTCGAAGCAAACGCACTTTACAACCGCGTTTGACAAGTCCTTCGGTAATCATGCAGCCACCAACTTTGCCTACACCTGTAATATTAAAGACTGTTCTTATCTCAGCATAGCCTAAAATCTTTTCTTTGATTTCAGGAGAAAGTAAACCTTCTAATCCCTTCTTTACGTCATCGACAACATCATAAATGATAGAATAGTATTTAATATCTATACCGTCACGACGTGCCATATCACGCGCTTGAGGGTTAGCTCTGACATTAAAGCCGATAATGAATGCATTAGAAGCCTTGGCTAATGTGACATCTGATTCAGATATCGGACCCACGGCTGAATGCAAAATTTGAACAGAAACCTCTTCATTCGAAAATTTAGTAATGGTACCTTCAATGGCTTCGACAGAACCTTGGACATCAGCTTTGATAATGAGCGACAAGTGCTTAGACTCACCAGATTTGATCTTATCAAGCATCTGTTCCATAGCTGATTTTGCACTTTTAACGAGTTTTGCATCACGCTCTTTTCGAATACGATAAGATGTAACTTCTTTAGCTTGTGCTTCATCTTTAACGACAATAAAGTTGTCTCCGGCAGAAGGTGTGCCTTGTAACCCTAAAACTTCCACTGGCGTTGCCGGGACGGCTTCAAGAACTTTTTTGCCGTGCTCATTAAACATGGCGCGAACATGCCCCCATTCTTTACCAGCAATAAAAATGTCTCCAACTTTTAATGTTCCGTTTTGAACCAAAACTGTTGCAACGCTTCCGCGGCCTTTTTCCATCTTGGCTTCAATGACAGACCCTTCACCTTTGCGATTTGGATTGGCCTTTAAATCTAAAATTTCAGCTTGTAATAAAATAGCCTCTAAAAGTTTGTCTATATTAATGCGCTTTTTTGCAGAAACTTCTGCACACAAGCTTTCTCCGCCCATTTCTTCAACGGCAATGCCATGTTGCAACAGTTCTGTTTTAACTCGCATTGGATCAGCACCAGGTAAATCAATTTTGTTGATGGCAACAACAATTGGTACTTCGGCAGCCTGGGCGTGGCGAATAGCTTCAATTGTTTGAGGCATAATGCCATCATTTGCTGCCACAACCAGTACAACAATATCCGTAACCCTTGCTCCTCTTGAACGCATTTCAGAAAAGGCTTCGTGTCCGGGAGTGTCAATAAATGTAATTTTCTGTCCGTTTGAAACTTCAATTTGATAAGCACCGATATGTTGTGTAATGCCACCTGCTTCTTTGGCTACAACATTTGTTTCTCGCAAGGCATCTAGCAAAGAAGTTTTGCCGTGATCAACGTGTCCCATAACCGTTACAACAGGTGCACGAGGCAATAAATCTTCTGCTTCGTCTTTTGGTCCGTTTAGACCCTCTTCAACATCGCTATCTGCAACGCGCTTAAATTTATGCCCCATTTCTTCAACAACAATTTGAGCTGTGTCGGCATCTATCGGTTGGTTAATCGTTGCCATGACACCCAACGCCATTAGTTTTTTGATAACGTCTGCACTTTTTTCGGCCATACGGTTGGCAAGCTCTTGAACAGTAATGACTTCAGGAATAATCACTTCCTTAATGATTTTTTCTTGTACAGTTTGTGTTTGTTGTGTTGGTTTGGGCTGTTTTTTCTTAAAGTGTCTACGAGGAGCGCCAAAACCATAATCGTCATCTTCATCATCTGGATTCATATAAGAATTGAGATTGATCTTGTTGTTGCGGCGAGGTTGTTCAAACGTGCGCTTCTGTATTTTTTTGCGCTCTTGTTCAAAAGTTTCCTCTTTTGTCATGGGTTTTGATGGAGCATAAGATGATTTCTTGTCTTTTTTATAATCGTCTTCATCTTCATCATCAAAATCATGAGCTTTTTTGCCTTTATAAGATTTATCTGCTGAATCTTGGTCAGATGATTTTGAAGTATTTGCAAAAGCTTTTTCTTTTTCAGCCTGAGCTTGAGCTTTTTTGGCAGCGGCTTCCTGCTTTCTGAGCTCTTTTTGCTTTTGCTCTTCTGCTTGTTCGGCTTCTTTTTGTTTTTCAGCCTTAATTTGCTGACGAACAACTTCTTTTTCTTGTTCTTCTTTCTGGCGTTTTGCTTCATGCTCTTTGGCTTCGGCAATCAGTTTCAGCTTCTGTGCTGTTGCCTCATCAATTTCTTTAGGGGTTTCGGCTGTTGGCGTTTGAACAATGTTCCTTTTTTTTCTAACTTCAACCTGAACCATTTTTTTGCCTTCAGAAGAACCGGATTTAACCGGATTCTTAAGCGTTAATTTCGGTTTTAACGATAATGTTAATTTTGTTTTTGCACTATCTTCTGCCATGTACGTTTCTCTCCAAAATCAATCTGTTAAAAAGGTTTGATACCTTTTGATGTTTTGATATACCAATTTTGCAATATCGCTTTTTAGAACAGCAATATACACAGTGTTTTCTTTGCCAATGGCTGTATCTAAATCTTGAGAGCTATATGTAGATAGTGTTTCAAGATTTTTGGCGACAGCTGACATTTTTTGCCTGCTGTCTTGGGCTGCATTTGTGGCCTGAATAAGAAAAGCAACTTTGTTATGCAAAATGTTTGTTTTGACTTTTTCAAAACCTGTGACTAAAGCGCCAGCTTTGCGCGCTAAGTTGATCCAATCTAAACCCTTGTGATAAAGAAGCTGTTCTACCTGACCCTCGAAATCTTCAGGAATTTTTAAAAAGAGGTGAAGCGATTTGATAAACAAATTCTTTTCCAGCGCTTTTTTCAAAAGAGCTTTTGAATTGCTGATGTATAATCCGCGGCCTTCAATCTTTTTGTTAAAATCAGGTATAAGACGGTTGTCAGGGGTTTTTACAAAACGCAATAAATTTTCTAGAGGTTTTGTTTCTCCCGTCGCAACGCATTTTCTTGTTAGCTCTTTAGTCATCAAGTTCTCTTTTCTTATGAAAATTAGTTGTTTTCACCTTCAAACCAATGCTCGCGAGCGGCCATGATGATACGATTAGCTTCAGTGGTCGGTATTGTTTCTGCCCCCAAAATCTCAAGTAATTCATCTGTTGATAAATCTGCCAAATCGTCAAGCGTTTTGATGCCATTTTCAGCGAGTTTGATAATCATTTCCTGATCTAAGCCATCTATTGTTTTGAGCTTGTCATCAATGCCTAAATCTTTACTCTTCTTTTTAAATTCAGCATTACGTTTAGCAACAAAATCTTTTGCACGGTTTTGGAGCTCTGTGGCAATGTCTTCATCAAAACCTTCAATTTCAGCTAATTCGCTAAGCTCAACAAGAGCGACTTCATCGACGGTTGTAAAGCCTTCAGCAATAAGCAAATGCGCAATCATGTCATCAACATCAAGCGCTTCCATAAAGCGATTGAGGCGAATTTTGTTTTCATTAGCACGACGTTCTTGCTCTTGAGCTTCAGTTAAAACATCGATATCTGCTCCCATCAATTGAGAAGCCAATTTAACATTTTGACCTCTGCGTCCGATTGCAATTGAAAATTGTTCTTCAGGTACAACAGCTTCCATACGGCCGTTTTCTTCATCAATAACGACTTTTGTGACTTCCGCCGGAGCCAAAGCGGCAACCAGATATTGAGCTTTATCTTCAGAAAAAGGAACAATGTCAATTTTTTCACCCTGAAGCTCGGTGACAACAGCCTGAACACGAATACCGCGCAGACCAACACACGCACCGACCGGATCAATTGTCATATCGTTTGCCTTAACAGCAATTTTTGCTTTTGAACCAGGATCACGCGCTACACCCATAATTTCAACAATGCCATCATAGATTTCAGGAACTTCTGAGGTAAATAGTTTTGCCATAAATTCAGGACATGTACGGGATAAAAAGATTTGTGGTCCGCGTGTCTCACGGCGAACATCTAAAACATAAGCTCTGATTCTGTCGCCGTTTTTGAATTTTTCTCTTGGAATGATTTCATCACGACGTAAAACAGCTTCAGTTTTGCCAATATCTAAAATAACATTGCCGAATTCGATTCTTTTAACCGTACCATTGACAATCGTGCCAATTTTTTCTTTGTATTCTTCATATTGACGGTTTCTTTCAGAATCGCGCACTTTTTGAACAATAACCTGCTTGGCTGTTTGTGCGGCAATGCGTCCAAAATCAACAGGAGGAAGAATATCAATAATAAATTCGCCAACCTTAATGTTTTTATCAATTTTCTTGGCATCTTTTAGATGAAGCTGTGCGGCCTCGTTTTCAATTTCTGCATCATTGTCAAGAACTTCGCGATAACGAGCTAGTGTAATTGCACCTGTTTTGCGGTCAATACTCGCGCGAATATCATGTTCTGCGCCATAACGAGATCTGCCGGCTTTTTGGATAGCAACTTCCATTGCAGTAAAAACATCTTCTTTATCAATGTTTTTTTCTCTTGAAACAGCGTCTGCAACAAGCACAATTTCAGGTCTTGGCATATTTTCGATATTTTCCATTTTTGTTTTTTCCTTTACTTAAAATTGAAAGTTCAAATTATTCTTCTGTTTGCTCTTGATAAGCCGCTAAAAGCTCATCTGTTAAAACAAGTTTTGCCTTTGAAAGATTGTCAAAAGCAATAGTGTATTGTGTGCCATCCATATCAACATGAATATTTTTCTTTTCATCAATACCTAAAAGCATTCCCTTGATTCGTTTGCGTCCATCAACAACTTCAAGTGTTTCAATGCGTACAAGGTTGTTTTTGAATCTGTCAAAATGGTGGGGTTTTGTTAAGGGTCTGTCAATGCCAGGAGAACTGACTTCTAAAGAATATTCCTGACTAATCGGATCTTTTTCATCTAACACTTTAGAAAGTGCTCGGCTGACTTTTGCGCAATCATCAACAGTAATTTCTCTTGAACCATCTTCGATATCAATCATAATCTGCAGGGTTTGGCGAACATTGCCGCTCAGCATGATGCGCACGCATTCATAACCCAAATTTTCAACAACAGGTTCAATCATTTTTTCTAATGTGGTTTTTGCCATCTTTTTATCTTTCAAAAAAAATCAGCGGGGTTTGTTTCAAAACCCCACCGAAATAATTTTTATCATGTTGTCAACACATATAACTTAAAAAAAAAGATAATGCAAGTCTTTTTTTTAAAGACAATAGGATTTTTATAAAAAAGGAAAATCGAGCGTGGCAATAAGTGTGTCGGGAGTTCTAGTTTGTTTTTTTTGATGACAATAAAAAAACCGCCATTCAAGGCAGTTTTTTTTATTGGTGCCGACTTCAGAGACTTGCTTCTTGCAAATAGGCCTTCGTCCTGTTTGCTTCGGTCAACGCTTTTGTAATGTTTGCTTGCGTAACGCTCTCGCTTCTTGCAAACAAAACAGAAGCTACCGCTGCGGTAAAAAATCGCTCATTTATCTCCCGAACAAATCAAAGAGATTAAAAAAAAGATGAAATTACGGGAAA
>CADBSM010000008.1 GCA_902797315.1 uncultured Pseudomonadota bacterium
GATAGGTTTTAGATTGGTTTCAAAGCCATATTATCAAAGCTTTAACACATAAAAAAATACATCATACCTATTTTGAAGATCCTTTGGCCAAATCTGAAGATTTGGCAGAGTGACAAAGTTTTTAACTAACAATCTTAAAGAAAGAATTTTAAATACAAATAAATAGCCGCAATAATAATACTTAACAGCATAACAGGAATAGACCACAATAAAAAGTTTAAGAACCTGATTGGGTGTCCTTCACGTGCGGCTAAACCTGCGACAATCACGTTTGCTGAAGCGCCAATTAAAGAACCATTGCCGCCAAAACACGACCCTAAAGACAAAGCCCACCACACTGGCATCATGGCTTGCCGTCCGCCTAAGTCTGCCTCAATCGCTTTGAGTGTTGGAATCATCGTTGCCACAAAAGGTATGTTGTCAATGACGCTTGAAATAAAAGCAGATGAAAATAACATTAAAAAGGCAGACCCTTTTACACTTCCTTTCGTCATGGCTATGAACTTTTGTCCTAATATTTCTAAAAGCCCTGTAGCTTCTAGTCCAAAAACAATGATAAAAAGTCCGCAAAAAAAGAAAACTGTCGTCCAATCTACAAGGTTGAACATTTCTTCTGTTTTTTCATCACGCGTGTGCACTTTGTCTGAAACGGTATAAAGCATTAAAAGAACAGAAGCTCCAAATAAGGCAATGCTTCCGTTTGAAAGCTTTAGATTTTCTGCCAATATAAACCCGAGAATTACAAAAAATAAAACTGTCAGCGCTTTGTATAACAAACTTTTATCAGTTATTGATGCAAAAGCATTAATCCGCATCATTGCAGCACGGTTTCTATCATTTGTTAAGAGCGAGTCTTTCCATATCAAAACAAAAATACATACAAGACACACTGTTGTAACAATCACAACAGGTGCAAGATTGGTGACAAAATCCATAAACGATAAATTAAGCGCTGAACCAATTAAAATATTTGGCGGATCACCGATGAGTGTCGCCGTGCCACCAATGTTTGAGGCAAAAATTTCAAGCATTAAATATGGATAAGGTGTAATTTGCAGTTTTCTTGTCATTTGAAAAGTAACCGGCACAATAAGAAGTACAGTTGTGACATTGTCTAAAAATGCTGAGAATAAAGCAGTAACAAACGCAAGCATAATCATAATACCCACAGGGTTTGCCCTAACTATCTGAGCGCTGTAAACCGCCACGAATTGAAACAGACCAGAACGCTCTGTAATGCTTACAATAACCATCATGCCGACAAGAAGCGATATAGTGTTAAAATCAATAGCCTGAAATGCTTGGTTTTGTGAAATAACTCCACAAACAATCATAAGCATTGCCCCAAATAAGGCAACAACAGCACGATTTACCTTCTCTGAAAACAAAAGGACATAACTTACAATCATAATTGTAGAAGCTATCCATTGTGGATTTGTAAAAAACGATAAATTTGCCATCAGTTCATCCATTCACTACATAAAATAAATCAAATAAAGATAAATCATTGCAATTGTTACAGAAATAAGCATGACTGGAATTCCGAAAATCAAAAACTTAACAAAACTGATATGATGATTTTCACGTGCAGCTAAACCGGCAACAATCACGTTTGCTGACGCTGCTATTAAAGAACCATTGCCACCAAAACACGACCCTAAAGACAAAGCCCACCACACTGGCATCATGGCTTGACGCCCCCCTAAGTCTGCCTCAATCGCTTTGAGCGTTGGAATCATCGTTGCCACAAAAGGTATGTTGTCAATAATTGTTGATATAACCGCTGAAATCCATAAAACAGAAAATGTTGCTCTTTTGATGCTTCCTTGCGTTTGTTCAATTAAATAATGTCCTAAAATTTCTAAAACACCTGTTTTTTCAAGCGAAAAAACAATCACAAACAAACCACAAAAGAAAAAAATGGTTGTCCAGTCCACAAGTGAAAAAGCATCTTCTACTTTTTGATCGCGCTTAATATGCTCGTCTTGGAATGTGTATAAAAACAGCATACATGATGCGCCCAAAAGAGCAACTGTGCCGTTTTGAATGTGTATGTACTCAGCAGCTATGAAAAAGCATAAAACCAGAAGTAATACAAAAAGTGATTTATAAAATAAGTTTTTGTCTGTAATCATTGATGAGGCTTTAATGCTTAGCAATTCTTTTTTGTTTTTACTGTCGGCTTGAAGAAACCTACCATATATGATGTCAAATGCTATAATTAATACAAACATTGTAAAACACACAACAAGTGATAATTGTCTGACAAAATCCATAAACGATAAATTAAGCGCTGAACCAATTAAAATATTTGGCGGATCACCGATGAGTGTCGCAGTGCCACCAATGTTTGAGGCAAAAATTTCAAGCAGTATAAACGGATAAGGATTTAGTTTGAGTTGCCGCGTCATTAAAAGAGTGACAGGAACAATAAGTAAAACTGTTGTTACATTATCGAGCAGTGCTGATAAAAAAGCTGTAATCAAAGCGAGCATAATCAAAAGTCCACGAGGGCTGGCTTTGATTAATTTAGAGCTTAAAATGGCAAGCGCTTGAAACATTCCTGACTTTTCGGCTATGCCGACAATAACCATCATCCCGATGAGAAGTGCTATGGTGTTGAAGTCAATGCTTAAAATAGCTTCTTGTTGCGATAAAATGCCTGAAAAAATTAAGATGCTCGATCCGAGTAAAACTGTTACGGCACGATTAAGCCTTTCACTGAACAGCACAATGTAGCTGACAATCAATACAGTAATGGCAAAAAATTGTTCATTCATATTCTTTATTATTTCCAGTTAATGCTCTGCATTAATATATAACGGCTTACCAAAAATACAAACATTTTTTAATGCAAGTGCAAAAAAGCTCAAATAACAAAAGAAAATTATTGCAAAATTTTTTCTTCAATGATGTGTTTCTTCTGAGCTGGATCTAGATAAATTTCGCCTTCTGTCCTGGCATATTGAAAAACTTCATCGGCAAACGCCTTTTTGGCAATATATGTCAGAAAAAGAGGACGTTCAAGTTTAAGTTTTCCTAAAGTTTCTTCCAATGCTTCAAAAGTGTCATAAATGGTTGTGATAAACATAATATTTTTTTCTAATTCTTGATATTTATTTTTATTTATTTGAGTTAGCATTTGTGCCTCCGTAAAAATATGCAACAAGGCTAAAATATATGCTTTGATAAAAAAATAAAGATAATAACAAGGCTATCTTGACAAGATGTTTTTCTAGTTTTTTGATTTTACATAAAATGAGGAGGCACAATCTTTTGGTGGTGCCTTAATTTCAGATTCGAATCGACATTTAAATATTCTTTATTCGACCATTTGTTAACCAAAATATCAATCAATTCTTGGTCAACTATATTTTCTTCGCGCAGAGCAAAGCGCTTTAGCAAGTCCTGATAAACATAATTAGCTACATTAATCTTCATTTTGCTTTCCTCACAGCAAAAATATAAGCTATTGAAATTAAAAAAAAAGAATACATAGACTAAAGTCTATGTTTATAAGTTATATTTTTTTCTGGAAAGAGATATGCTGGCGCACACAAGAAAAAAAAACGACCCTTAAGGTCGTTGTTGGTAGGGGTGAGGAGACTTGAACTCCTACTCGCAAAGCGAACAAGATTTTGAGTCTAGCGCGTCTACCAGTTCCGCCACACCCCCATACGTGATAGCATAAATATATGATTTAATTTCGTTCGTCAATACTTTTTTTATAATTTTATGTTTATTTTTTGGATAAAATGTGCTATAGTGCCGCAAAATTTGCTGAAGAAGGGTTTAAAATTAAAGTGGATACGCTTGAACAACAGGCAAGCCTTTTGTATAGTCAGAAAAAATATCCAGAAGCTCTGGATATTTATCTTTCGCTTGTCAAAAAATATCCAAAAGCTGAAAAATATTCAATGTATTGCGGCAATTGTTTTGATGCAATTGGACAAACTGGTGAAGCGATTCGCTATTACAAAAAAGCTTCAAAACTGAATCCTGTTTCTTCCGCCTCTTTATTGGCCCTTGCTAATCTTTATTATCAAAGGGGCGATTATGACAAAGCAACTAGCTTTGCTCACACCGTTTTGAATAAGTTTCCGGCAGATACTTCAGCTTTACTTATTTTAGGAAATTCGGCGTATTGCCAAAAAAACTATGATTTAGCTTTTTCATACTATGAAGAAGTTAATAAAATCAATCCATCTAGTTACATCGCCTTAATTAATATGGCTAACACTTCATTTGATCTGTTAAAATATGTTAAAGCCATTGACTACGCAAATCGTGCGCTTGAAATTAATGCTTCTAGCGTTGATGCTTATATCATTTTGGGCAACTCTTATATGGAACTTGAAAAAACGGAAAAAGCAGAGACAAATTTACTCAAAGCTTTGAATTTTAAAAGTGACAATCCTTGGATTTATAATTCACTCAGCCGTCTTTATCAAAAAGCTGAAGAATGGGAAAATGCACTAAATTTCGGTTGGAAAGCTGTTTTGTTTGCAGGAGAGGCACAAGAAGATCAACATATCAATTTCGGTTACCTTTTATATGAGTGTGTAGATGAAAACAAGTCGCAATTAGCTTTGAATTACGCAAAAAAATGGTTGGAAGCATTTCCTAACCATAAGCTTGTGTCTTATATGGCTAATGCCATCTTAGAAGACAAAAAGATCAAAATCGCAGATCCAGAGTATGTACAGCGCATATTTGATGCCTTCGCTTTAGATTTTGATACAACACTTCACGGTCTTGAATATCAAGTTCCTGAATATATTGCCGAGATGGTTCGTTTGCACTTTAAAAAAGAATTTTATAAGAGAACGCCTTATCTTGATTTAGGTTGTGGCACAGGACTTTGTGCTGAAATAGTCAAAAAAGTAATTGGCTGGAACTATGCAACAGGTGTCGATTTGTCTTCTAAAATGCTTGATAAAGCTAAAGAAAAGAAAATATTTAATCGCCTTGAACAGGACGAAATTATTCACTTTTTAAATTCGACCAATGAAACGTATCAACTAATCACAGCAAGTGATGTGCTGACATATTTTGGCGATTTGAAGCCTTTATTTGAAAGTGTTGCTAGGGCTTTAAATCTGGGTGGACTTTTTGTTTTTAGTGTCTCAGAAAACCATATTAATACAGATGACTTTTGTTTGACACCAGCCGCACGTTTTGTGCACCAACCTGACTATATCTTAAAACTTTTAAAAAAGTGCGGATACAGCAAAGTCGATATGGTCAGAAAACCCTTAAGAAACGAAGGCGATCGCGTAGTCTACGGTTATATCTTCGCTGTTGAAAAAGTGATGATTGTTGAAAATTAAGTCTAACTTATTCTCTAGAACAAGGGCATACCTTTATCAATCTTAATCTTTTGCTGTTCCATAATGGTTGAAAGGTTTAGTTTTCCATTTCGAAACATACTTCTAACTTGACAACCTGCACTTAAATCAGGATTTGCAAAGATATAAGATACACTAATGCGCTTTGGTGCCCCCGTCAAAATTTGGTGCAAACAAGCCAAAAAACCATTAGCAACAAGCTCATAGGCCATTTCTTCACTGATGCCAGAAGAAGCAGCGTATTTCACAAGAGAGTTAATCGCATCGCTGACATTGTTTGCGTGAATACTTGATAAAACCAAGTGACCGGAAGTTGCTGCACGCAAAGCCTCAGATGCTACATCAGGAGATCTGATCTCGCCGAGATAAATATACCTTGGTTTTGAACGTAAAGCTGATTTAATCCCTTCTTCCCAAACACCCTCAGGTGGTACGGTTTGCTTGCAAAGCCCTAGTTCTCCGCTGGGCGTTAAATACACACCATCCAGAGGAAGCTCAATCGGGTCTTCAATGGTATAGCAATAACCGCCCTTTTGCTCTAAATACTCTTTAAGAAGAGATGAAATTGTCGTTGATTTTCCTGAGCCAGTTGGACCAGCAAGCAAAATAAGCCCCGATTTTCCAGATAAAGACAAAAGATATTTATACAAACCATCAGGCAGACCCAGCGCATTTAAGTTTGGCACACTTATCGGCATTTTACGGGCACAATATTGCACACCATCACCTGCGATGGTTCTTTCAACACGATAGTGCCGCCCTTTATAGGTTAAAAGATAAGATCTGTTTTTACCATCATAAGCATTTTCAAGCTCAAGCAAAAACTGAGGATAGTCTGAAAATGTAACAACCTTTAAACCAGCATCGCTTTTACCGGCCCATGTATAACATTTTTTGTCTGGTGTTACATAAACATCAGAAAAATTCACATCATTAATTTCACCCAAACTTTCACATGAAATCAAGTCAGGTTTTGCGTTTCCTTTTGCAATTTCATCTTTAATTTTTTGCAGATGCTGCTCAGGGCTAAGAGTCTGAACAGAAATGGGCTGTTGAATAACAGAAGCAGGATTAGAAACCGGCTGAACAACTTTGACAGGTTCTGCAACCACAGATTGCTGAACGACAGGTGCAGTTTGAGGCGGTGTTTCCGTCGCTATATTTTGAGGTTTTGGCTGAGGTATAATATAATCCACAGGAGCGTTTAGCTCTGGTTTTCGCATAACTGGCCTTTTGACTAACTGTGTTTTTTGCCCGGATTTTTGTGGAATACCTATTTTTGGTGGAAATAAACTCATAACTACCTCTCAATAACAAAATGTAATGATATCATTGTGCAGAAGTATAGTATAAAATAAAACATCAATCAAGCAAGATTTTGGTATTATTTATTGAAATGTATAAAAAGTTTTATAGAGCAGTAAAAAATTAATCTGCAATACCTTAACAATGCAACAATCCCCTCAAATTTGAAAAGATTTGAGGGGATTGTTTTAATAAAAGGTTTTCAGTAGGTCAGGATTATTTCAAAATCTTTGAAACAACACCGGCACCAACTGTGTGTCCACCTTCACGAATAGCAAAACGTA
>CADBSM010000009.1 GCA_902797315.1 uncultured Pseudomonadota bacterium
ACTTGATCGTAAAGTTCTCGCTGATATTGCTTTGAAAGAGCCCAAAGCTTTTGCTAAGCTTGTTGATTCTGCCAAAGCAGCTCTTAATAAATAAGAAGTAAAAGTCATTTAGGTTTTAAAGAGTTATCTTGGCAGTTCAAGATAGCTCTTTTTATGTTATTACAAGGTAAAAGTCATGAATGATATTGCAAATATAGAAGCAAATATTTTAGATAAAATTAAAGATTGCACTGATCTGAAAAGTTTGGAAGATATTCGAATTTCTGTTTTAGGAAAAAAAGGTATTCTGACAGAAAACATGAAGACACTGGCTCAAATGGAAGAACAACAGCGTATTGAGACAGCAAAAAAACTCAACATATTGAAATCTCACATTGAAGAAGCTTTGGGTTTACAAAAAAATATTTTACAAGAACGTGCATTAAACGAGCAGCTCAACAACGAAAGAATCGATGTCACCTTACCTATCCGACCTGAAATTCAGGGAAGAATCCATCCTGTTTCAAAAATTTATGAAGAAGTGGTTGCTATTTTTGGCGCACTTGGTTTTGAGGTTGCAAACGGACCTGATATTGAGGATCAATTTCACAACTTTAATGCTTTGAATATGCCCTTAAACCATCCAGCACGACAAATGCAAGATACTTTTTATATCAATCATGATGCAACAGTGCCTTTTGACATGGAAAAAGCTTATGTCGTTCGCACACACACTTCAGGCATGCAGATTCGTACGATGGAAAAAAAGAGGCCTCCTATCAGAATTATTGCACCAGGTCGAACTTATCGTTCTGATTTTGACGCAACACACACACCGATGTTTCATCAGGTTGAAGGGCTTGTTATTGATAAAACAACGACCTTAGCTCATTTAAAAGGATGCTTATATGATTTTGTAAAAGCCTTTTTTGAGCTTGACGAAATTCCTGTGCGTTATCGCCCGTCATATTTTCCATTTACAGAGCCATCAGCTGAGATGGACATCGGATGTTTAAAAACAAAGACCGAACTCAAAATTGGTGCCGGCAATGATTGGCTCGAAATATTAGGCTGTGGCATGGTTCATCCCAATGTTTTAAAAGCAGGAGGCATTGATCCTGACGAATATCAAGGTTTTGCTTTTGGCGTCGGTTTAGACCGCTTAGCCATGCTTAAATATGGCATTCCAGATTTAAGAACATTTTTTGAATCAGATATCAGATGGCTTAAAAATTATGGCTTTGCACCGCTTGATTTTTCTTCGCTAACGGGAGGATTGAGCAACAATGGAGGACAAACACGATGAAACTGACACTATCTTGGCTTAAAGAACATTTAGAAACAGAAGCTAACTTAAAAACAATTACAGAGACATTAACTAAAATCGGTTTAGAGGTTGAAGGTGTTTATAATCCTGCAGAAAAACTCAAAGGTTTTATTACGGCAAAAGCCGAAAATGTAAGAATGCACCCCGATTCTGATCATTTACACGTACTCACTGTCAATACTGGCAGTGAGCAACTTCAGGTCGTTTGTGGAGCACCGAATGTTAAAGAAGGTTTGGTTGGCATATTTGCCCCTGTCGGAACAAATATTCCCTGTTATAATGAGGTTTTAAAAGTCGGCAAAATCCGTGGCGTTGAAAGTTTTGGCATGATGTGCTCAGAAAAAGAGCTTTGCGTCGGTGAAGATCACACAGGTATTATTGAACTATCTCAAGACACACATTTAGGTATACCGGCAGCAGATGTTTTACAAATTGATCCTGTTATTGAAATAGCCATTACCCCAAACAGGGCGGAATGTCTAGGTGTTCGTGGTGTCGCACGTGATCTAGCCGCTGCCGGATTAGGCACACTCAAACCTTTACAAATCAAAAAGTCAGAAGTAAAATTTGAAAGCCCCATTAAGGTCAAAGTTTTATGTCCTGAGGAGTGTCCGACATATGTTGGAAGATACATTAAGAATGTGAACAACAAAGCTCAAACACCAAAATGGATGAAAGACCGATTAACAGCTATCGGACTTCGTTCTATTTCGCCTTTAGTTGATATTACCAACTATATCAACTACGATTTAGCGCGCCCCCTACACGTTTTTGACGCTGACAAGCTTAAAGGAGACATTCAAGTCAGAATGTGTCATAACAACGAACACTTTGTTGCCTTAGATGAGAAAGAATATGACTTAGACACCCTTTCACTCGGCATTTGTGATGATGAAGGGATTCAATGTTTGGGCGGTATTATGGGAGGACTTAGTAAGGGATGTTCTGAAGACACAAAAAATGTCTTTTTAGAATGCGCTTTGTTTAAACCCAGCTGCATTGCTCGCACCGGTCGAAAATTTGGAATTGAATCTGATTCTCGTTATCGTTATGAGCGTTTTGTGGATCCAAAATCAAATATTCTCGGTTCTGATTACGCAACTCATCTTATTTTAGAAATATGTGGCGGTGAGGCTTCTGATGTTATGATTGAAGGTCATGAAGATGCACCTTCTATGAGTGCTTATATTCGTCCTTCTCGCATGAAAAGCTTTGTTGGTATGGACATTAGTGCTGAACAGATTATTGAAATATTAAATCATCTCGGCTTTGAAACTATAATCGAAGGAGATAGAATCAAGGCAATTGCTCCATCTTGGCGTGGCGACATAGAATGCGAACAAGATTTGATTGAAGAAGTTGTTCGAATGATTGGTTTAGATGAGATTCAACCGATATCCCTACCACATGATCAATTTGTTAAGCAAACGCTTCATCCTGCCGAGCAGAGAATTATCACTGTCAAGCATGAGCTGGCTTCTCGAGGCATGTATGAAACTGTAACTTGGAGTTTCACCTCATCAAAACTGGCTCAAGCTTTTCATAAAAATAACCAAACGGATATTGTATTGATTGAAAACCCGATTTCCGCTGATTTAGATGAAATGAGACCTTCAATTTTGCCGAATTTATTGATGGGAGCGAAAAACAATATTTCTCACGGATATAACAATGTCTCTTTGTTTGAAGTCGGACCAGAGTTTTATGGCCGTGAACCTGGTGCAGAGCTGACTGTCGCAACTGGTATTCGTGTAGGTTTAACAGCCGATAAAGATTGGACAAAGACCAGTCGTCCGTTTGATGTTTTTGATGTTAAAGCTGATGCCCTTTCTGTTATTGCTGCGGCAAAGGGTCCTTATGAAAACCCTCAAATCACAACCGATGCTCCTTCTTATTATCATCCCGGACGCAGCGGTACAATAAGGCTTGGCAAAAATGTACTTGGTTTTTTTGGTGAGCTTCATCCTTCTGTTTCTAGAGCATTTGGTATCAAGGGACGCGTAATGGTATTTGAGGTTTACTTGGACAATGTTCCTTTGCCAAGAGAAGCAAGTTCTAAAGTCAAGAAAAAACTTGAGCTTTCGGCTTTCCAAAGCGTTACCAAAGATTTAGCTTTTGTTGTAGATAAAAAAGTGAGCGCTGCAGCTGTTCTATCAGCCGCAAAAAATGCAGACAGAAACTTTATTACAGATGTACGCGTTTTTGACTTGTATGAAGGCGAGAATTTAGCTCAAGACAAAAAATCAATTGCAATTAGTGTTGTCTTTCAGCCATCAGAACAAACATTTACAGACAAAGACATTGAAAATTTAATGAACAAAGTTATTGTCACTGTTTCTAAAAACACAGGCGGCGAACTAAGAGCATAGAATAAAGGAATAAAAAAAATGACACTTAAAACAAAACGAGCAGAAAATTATCCGGCATGGTATCAGTGTGTCGTCAGCGAAGCTGATATGGCTGAGAACTCCGTTTCTCCTGGTTGTATGGTTATTAAACCTTGGGGATATGGTATTTGGGAGCGCATTCGTGATCTAATGGATGAAGAATTTAGAGAAACAGATCATGAAAATGCTTATTTTCCAATGTTTATCCCGATTTCCTTTTTTAGAAAAGAAGCTGAGCATGTCGAAGGTTTTGCAAAAGAAATGGCCGTTGTCACTCATTCTAAGCTCACACAAAAAGACGGCACTTTACAACCTGACGGTGAGCTCGATGAACCCTTAATTGTTAGACCGACATCGGAAACAATTATTGCCGATTCATTTTCAAAATGGGTTAAATCATATCGTGATTTGCCTGTATTAATTAATCAATGGGCCAATGTTGTCAGATGGGAAATGCGTCCGCGTCTTTTTCTGCGTACGCGTGAATTTTTGTGGCAAGAGGGTCATACGGCCCATTCTTCAGCACTTGAGGCTGAAATAGAGACGAAACGTATGTTAGAAGTTTATCGCAAAACAAGCGAAGAGTTTTTAGCTATGCCTGTGATAGAAGGTGTTAAGCCCGAATACGACAAATTTCCGGGAGCCGTTGATACTTATTGCATTGAGGCTATGATGCAAGATGGTAAGGCTTTGCAAGCGGGCACATCTCACTTTTTAGGGCAAAATTTTGCGAAATCAGCCAACATCAGCTTTATCAATAAAGAAAACAAACCTGAATTTGCTTATACAACCTCGTGGGGGGTTTCAACCAGATTGATAGGTGGTGTCATTATGACCCACGCTGATGACGAGGGAATGGTCGTTCCGCCTCGTATTGCTCCTTATCAAGTTGTTATAGTGCCCGTCATCAAAAAAGCAGAAGATGAAGACAAGGTCATGGCTTATATCAACGCTATTGCATCTGAATTAAAACAGAAGAAACCTTTTGGCGAAAAAATCCGAATTAAAGTTGATAAGCGCGCGAAACAAAGTGTCGACAAGTTTTGGGAGTGGACCAGAAAAGGGGCACCGATTATTTGTGAAATCGGTCCTCGTGACGTTGAAAATCAAGGATTGATGCTTAAAAATCGTTTAACACTCGGTCAAAAAGAATTGCTTTCAAAGCAAGACTTTTTAGATAGCATTGAACAACGTTTGGAAAATAATCAGAGACAAATGTTTAACAAAGCGAAAGCTCGCATGGATTTAAACATTAGAAAAGATATTCAAACACCTGAAGCATTTAAGGCATATTTTGGCGAATCTAACGAATGGATTGAAGACGGAAAAACCGGCAAAGTGGCCTTTGTACGCGGCAAATGGAACGGCAAAAGCGAAACAGAAGAAATACTAAAAAGCCTCAAAATTAGCATTCGCTGTATACCTTTTGACCAAAGCGGATCTAAAGGTAAATGCCTTTTAACAGGCGAAGATGCTACGCTTGATGTTATTTATGCTCGAAGCTATTAAAAAATTCGCATATAGCACAAATTAACTGCAGCTTTTTTTAATAACAAACAGCGTTCTGTGAAGAACGCTGTTTGTTATTAAAAAAGACACGCTACAATCATCTCTTAAAGTTAATAACAACTATTGTTTAATTTTGTGTACCAATTGGTACCCTTGCCCGAACATCTTTTTGCTTTTGGAAAATCTGTACTTAACTCTTGCTCGTTTGTTTGTGTTTCGCGATATGTTTTATAATACATATGTCCATGGAACAAAATGCCACCAATCAAAACAATAGCAAAAAAGATTTCAAAAAATTTAAAAAATGTGGAGGCTAAATACAAAATAGCAACCAAAACGATGAAATTCAAACGATTATACAGAACAACACTTTCCCAATAATCAATATTTATAACGACGTTATAAATATAAAATGTTGCAAGCAAAATAAGCAGAATTGCTCTTACAATTTTCGAAAACATTTTTTTCCTTTCAATATATAGTAAAAACAGGGGCATTTTATGTCGATTTTGAACATCCGTCAAGCTATAATCTAAAAAAAAGAGCCTTGTTTAAGGCTCTTTTTTAATTTCATCATACACTTCAACTATTTCTTCGCCGGGAGCTTTCGTTTCAATATAATAATCGTCTGAATCTAGCCAAACAGATTCATTTGTCCGACGGATATCAAAAATAATCGGCAATTTAGAAAGCAATTTTCCATCCTTAAAGCGATCAATTTCCAAATCCATTTTCAGCAATATATGCTGGGATTCTCCCTCTTCTGGATCCAGATACTCTTTAATCGTTTCGCCTGCCTTTTTGATATGCATAGAAGGAAGTCCAAGTTCTCTTCGACCATGTGAGTAAACCTCCTCTCCTATAAAATCGAAAGTAACAGTTTTCCATTGAACCGCTGAAAATCCTCCTCCGACAGCATATACATACTCCCCACGATAAAGGTTTTGATGTATTTCATAGCTTGACCAATGTTTGACAGAGATTTCTTCAAGTTTGTTCCAATGCAAAAAGCATTCCGTTGAACTAAACTGCTCATCTCTTGTGATGACATCTTTAAAAGTGAGGTTCTGACCTTCCAACAGTTCGCAAGCTTTCACCTGATATTCTTCTATAATATCATCTCCAAGCTTATAAAGTAAAGTGTAGTTTTCCCGATCTATAGACCATTCTTGGGGTCTTAACAGATCACAACCTGTTAGACACAGCATTATTACACCTAGTGCAATAGTGCAAAAAAATAACTTTTTCATAATCAACAATAATTTAAATCTGTTTCCTTTATAGCACTTATTAATTTAAAATACAACTTTTTATATTATTTTTTTTTAAATATTATTTGTGTGAAGATATTTGCAAACAATCAAGTGCACCCTGCAAAATGTAAGCCGCTGCAGAAGAATCTAAAATTTTTTTTCGTTTTGACCGAGACAAATCAACTTCCTTAATCAAAAAACTTTCAACAGCCTTAGAAGATAGTCTTTCGTCCCAAAAAATATATGGCAAATCAATAATTTCAGAAACTTTTAGAGCAAATGAGCGAACCATTTCAGCAGTTTGTCCTTCTTCACCGTTCATTTGTTTTGGAAGGCCATAAACAAAAGCACCTATTTGTTTTTCTTTAACAATTTTTTGAATTTGTTCAATATCTTGCTGTAGGCTTTTCCGTTCGATGATACAATAAGGGGTTGCAACCATACACAGCAAATCTGAAACGGCCACTCCTAAACGTTTTGTTCCAAAATCAAAACCTAAAATAGCTTGATACGGTTTTAGCTTGCTTTTAAATTCCGAAATATTCATCAAATAAATTCTCCTTAATAATGAGCAGAATAAATCAAATAAAAAAGATGTCAAATAAACTTTTTTGCTAATTGAATTTTAAGAATATTGTCTTAGACTTGCTTTAATTGTGGTTTTATTGCTAGGAAGAGGCTAAAAATGAAAATAAAATATTGGTTAACAGGATTGTTTTGTTTGTTGGCGGGGGTTGCACATGCAGAGCTTGAAATCGACATTAACGGTGCTATGCGTGAACCCATGCCTATTGCAATACCTAAGATGATTCACAACACTAACGCCATCGGTCAGCTTTTTGGCGCCGGCAGTTATGCCTCTAAAATCAGAAACGTTGTTCTTGCTGATTTAGAGCGCAGTGGCTTATTTAGAATCATCGATGAAACAAGTTACATTGAAGACTTAACATCTATTGACCAGCGACCCAATTTTAATGATTGGAGAGCCATTAAAGCACAAGCCTTGGTACAAAGTGCCATTAAAGAGACAGAAAATGGACAGCTCAAGGTTGAGTTTCGTTTGTGGGATGCTCAATCCGGCGACCAACTCCAGGGTCAATCTTATACCACAACAAAAGAAAACTGGCGCCGCATTGCCCATATTATTTCAGACGACATTTATGAACGTTTAACCGGCGATAAAGGCTATTTTGACACACGGATTGTTTATGTTTCTGAAAGCGGACCGGCAACAAAGCGTGTTAAACGTTTAGCCATTATGGATCAAGATGGTGAAAATCATAAATTTTTAACTTCAGGTGCTTCTATGGCTTTAACGCCGCGCTTTTCACCAAATATGCATAAAGTCACATACATTTCGTTTTCACGCACCGCGCCAAAAGTTTATATTTTAGATATTGAATCTGGCAAACAAGAATTACTTGGCAATTTTCCAGGAATGACATTTGCTCCAGTCTTTTCTCCAGACAGCTCTAAGGTTTTGCTCTCTTTTGCGGCCAACGGGAACACTGAAATTTATGAAATGGCTTTGAAAAAGAAAACATCTAAACAACTTACAAAGCATCCGGCAATTGACACTTCACCTTCATATTCGCCTGATGCTCAAAAAATTGTTTTTAATTCTGACAGAGGCGGAAATCAACAATTGTATGTTATGGATGCAGATGGCTCTAATGTCGAGCGCATCAGCTTTGGCAAAGGCCGTTATGCCACACCTGTATGGTCGCCAAGAGGTGATTATATTGCTTTTACAAAAATGGCAGGCGGTGAGTTTTACATCGGTGTCATGCATCCGGACGGATCAGGCGAAAGATTACTCGCTAGCGGTTATTTGGTTGAGGGCCCGACATGGTCACCTAACGGCCGCGTCTTAATGTTTTTCAGACAAGATCGCGGTTCTGGCTCAAGAAGTGCTCCAATTAAGCTTTATACCATTGATGTCACAGGCTATAATGAACGTATGGTTGTCACACCGGCTGAAGCTTCAGATCCGGCATGGTCTCCTCTCTTGCCTTAAAAAATAGCTTACATTCAAGATTGTTTAAGTGCCATGAAAAAAGAAATTGTTTTTAATGCTGATTCTAAGCTTGTCGAGATGATTCACTCATGGCACAATTGGCTGGTTAATGAAAAACGCTACTCTTTGCACACAATTGATGCTTATATGCGCGATCTTTCATTTTTTATCAATTTTTTTGAACATCCAACGCCGGATTTTTTACATCATATGGATATCCGTGATTTTAGACGATATATCAGCCATAGAGCCTCGAAAGAAATTGAAAAATCTTCTCTTTCCCGTGAAATTTCGGCAATTAAAAATTTTTTCAACTGGATAGCAAAAAAATATGCTCTCAAAAACCGAGATATTACCCTGCTCTCTATGCCCAAACAAAACAAAAACCTTCCTAAGGCTTTGGAAGTTGATGACACTTTTGAAATGTTAGATCAAATTTTATATTTTACAAAATCTGACTGGCAGGGACTACGAGATCGTGCTGTTTTAACCCTTTTATATGGTTCCGGTTTGCGTATTTCAGAAGCTTTATCTTTAAACGTTTCTGATATTAAAAATCTTCAAAATACTTTAATGATTAAGGGAAAAGGAAAAAAAGAACGAGTTGTCCCTTTGCTTCCTGTTTCTGTTAATGCCATCAAACAATATCTTCAAGCGGCTCCCTTTTCTTTAAGTGATACGGACCCTCTGTTTTTAGGGGCACGAGGCGACAGATTGAGCCCTCGAATTATTCAGCGACAAATGCAAAAAGTGCGCACTTATATGGGTTTAAGCGATTGCGTTACTCCTCATGCGTTAAGGCATTCTTTTGCCACTCACCTTTTAGCCCAAGGTTGTGACTTAAGAGCTATTCAAGAACTTTTAGGACACGAATCGCTTTCAACCACTGAGAGATATACAAATGTTTCTCTTGAAACCTTAAAAAAAGAATATCAAAAGGCGTATACACAAAACGACCACTAAGAAAAAGACCCTCTTGATTTTTCAAGAGAGCCTTCTTATTCCATCTAGGGCTGAAAGAAATTACTTCAACTTTTTCTCGACGAACTCTTCATGTTTCTTTGATTTTTTATCATATTTTTTCAAAACCAATTTTTCAGGATGAGTCCTTGGATTCTTTTCAGCAAGATAAAATGTACCTGTACCGGCACTACTCTCTAACTTAACTTTTACTTTTACTGCTTTTGCCATTTTTCTACTCTTCAAATAAAGTTGTTAAAACATTTGAGTGCAATATACATATTTTAGAGCTGTTGTCAACAACTATTTTTTAAATATGCTTTAAGTTGCCTTGACAAGGCATAAAGCCTGTGTTAAGAAACAAAAAAAAGAGAGGATAATATGAATATTGTTTTAACAGGAGACAGACCGACAGGACGCTTACATTTAGGTCATTATGTCGGGTCTTTGAAACGACGCGTTGAAATTCAAAATGCAAAAACAAGCGATCAGATATATATTATGATAGCTGATGCTCAGGCCTTAACAGACAATGCCGATAATATCGATAAAGTGCGCCGCAATATTTTAGAAGTTGCTTTAGATTATATGTCTTGTGGTATTGACCCGACACAGTCAACCATTTTTATACAATCTCAAATTCCAGAACTCTGTGAACTTTCGTTTTACTATATGAATCTTGTCACGGTTTCAAGATTGCAACGCAATCCGACTGTCAAAAATGAGATCCATTTAAGAAATTTCAAACAAAGTATTCCTGTTGGATTCTTTACTTATCCAATCAGTCAGGCTGCTGATATCACAGCCTTTAAAGCCAATATTGTTCCGGTTGGCGAAGATCAACTTCCAATGATTGAACAAACCCGTGAAATTGTGCGTTCATTTAATTCTACATATCAAGAGGTTTTGGTTGAACCGACAGCAGTTCTTCCCGAAAACAGCACCTGTTCAAGATTACCCGGGCTTGATGGCGCGGCTAAAATGAGTAAGTCTCTTGGAAATTGCATTTATTTAGCTGACAGCTCAAATGACATAACAAAAAAAATTCAGAGTATGTTTACAGATCCGACACATTTACGTGTGCAAGACCCTGGTCACACTGAAAACAATCCTGTTTTTATCTATCTGAGTGCCTTTGCAAATGATGAACATTTTAGGGCATTTTTACCTGAATATCAAAATTTAAGCGAGCTTAAAGCTCACTATGAGCGTGGCGGTCTTGGCGACAGTAAGGTTAAAAGATTTTTGAATGATATTTTACAGGCTGAATTGAAGCCTATCCGTGAAAAAAGAGAAGCTCTTTCAAATGATGTCGGACAGATTTTTGAGATTTTAAGACAAGGATCTCTTCATGCTCAAAAAGCTGCTGCCACAACGCTTGATCAGGTCAAATCAGCCATGGGCATTAACTATTTCAAATAGTTGTCTTTCAAGCTGTTTTCAAAAAACAGACCCACGTATTTGAAGCGTGGGTCTGTCTTTATTTTGCAAGGTAGGATATCAGAAAACCTTCATGAAGTGTGCGAGAGAAAAAAATACCTCTCATGCTATTTGGGAGTGTTCTGTTCATTTTCAAAAACGAGAAAATGAATATTTGAAAATGGATAAAAAAACAGACGCTTAAACGTTTGTCTATTTGAGCAAACCATAAATTAACCCATTGTTTTAATGATAAAAAATATTCAAAAAACATTTTTAAAACTGGTCAATTTAAAAGAACGTTTAATGTTACCAGCATTTGAAAAAATGTAAAAATTCTAAACCATTGAATCTACAAGTAAAAAATTTTTAAAGAAATCAAAAAAAAAGTTGACATTAAACGTTGGTTTTGTTACAATTAGACAAAATAGACTTTTAATGAAAGGAAAAAAGTATGGGGAAAGGACTAAAATACAAACTTAATGAAGTTTTAGGAAAATTAAATCGTACAAAGAAAATTAAAAAAACGGAATCTCTAAAGCCTGATGCTTATAAATTCTTTGGAACTGTACAGGTGTCTGAAAATAGTAATACAGCAACAGTACTGTTTGAAACAACGTCAAGAGCGTTTGATTCGGAAAGCCAGAAACGAGATATCCATCATCCTGATGTTTTAGTTCTTCACAAAGACGATAAAGGTAATTATCTTATGACTTGGCATGGAATGAAACAATATTCGGAATCATATTCGTATGATAATGGTGCTACACCGGGCGAAGAGGTGTATTATAGGTTTGCAACAAGAGGTATGTACTCCTTAAATGAGCAACAGGCTCAAACTCTCTTGACACCTTCAAAAGATCCAGAACTCTTTCAAGTGACGCTTAAAAGTATAGAAAAACAAAAAGACTTGCTAATAGATTCCCTAACAGAAAAGGGCGAAAGTCTGCGTTCTGCCTTTATAAAAAAGGACTTTGAATTTGCCGATGAAATAAAAAAGAAATATCTGGATGATATTCGAGAACAGGATTCCTTGCTTCGCAAAGAAAAGGAAGAACAAAAAAAAGCCAATTACCAACAACGCATAAATGCAAATACCGAAAAATTTCTGGATATTTTGTCTGAAATTGATTCACGTGGAAAATAAAGTCTATCGTCAACAAAAAAATTAAAGGTTTTTACGGAAAATAGCTTATAAAGGAACTTATGACATGCGTATTATCGGAATTGAGACAGAAGGATTGGGCACAAACAACCAGATGCGCGGCATTGTGATGAGCGGGGCAAAAACGCGCAAGCGCGGTGAAAAACTGCCTATATCACGTGAGGCGTTGCTCAAATCCCCAGATGGAACCCTTTTGCATCCGAAAAATTTTGCTTCTTTAACTGATTTTTCAAAGACAGTTCAGGCAACTGTCGATGCCTATTTGAAAGAAGATAAAGCGCCTGATTTTGTTGTTTTGCCTCTTGATCATGCAAAATCAAAAGAAGAGAACCAAGACGTTGATTTGCTTTCTTTAGCTCTCAAAGATGCCTTTTCAAAACGAGGTTTTGATGTCAAGACAATGGTTTTAGCGAGCAATCTTTATGACTATCAGAGTGTTGATCTCATTCACGTCGGAAAACACTTGCTCTCCGCGCAAGATGAAAAAGTTTTACAGAGCAATCCAAAGCTTCAAGCGAAAGTTGTAGAAACTTTGGGCGTGCCAAGCAACATTAACTGGCAAGCCATTCGCAACTTAGCGCATCAGCCGGCTGCAGAAAAGGTTTTGGCAAAATATAAGTCTTTCAAAAAAGTTTTGGACGGCAAGCTTCTTTTTGGAAAAGATGCCGCAATTGAAGCACAAAGAGGCAAAAAAACAGCCCTATTTTCTTTAGGTGGCATGACCGACAACGGCGCCATCGGGTTTGATAAAGAAGATGGCGTTAGGCTCATTGAATCGGCCCGCGCTCTTCAAAAACGCGGCTATAATGTGATTTTTACAAATTCGCCGCGCACACCGTCTGATGTGACCGATTATCTTTTTGAAAGATGCAAGCTTTATCATATGGAATTTTTTAACTCTAAAAAAATCGCTCAAAATGATGAAGATGCTAAAAATTTCCGTAATTACAGCGGCAAATATAAGGCAGAATTTGAGCTGCAAGCTAAAAGTGTTGGCAATATCTATCCTGCCGTTTTGGACGTGTGTGAATTTGTGGTCAACACACATGACAGTTTTTCATACACATCAGATGCGGCGGTCTTGGGAATCCCGAGCGTTGTTTATACGGGCAATTTTATAGATAAAGCAAAACGCCCCGATTGCTATAAGCTTTTTGATTTGTGCCATGAAAAAGGATATGCGATTTCGCTTGATGAGGCGATGCAAAAAATTGAGCACGGTGAAAGCTTGAAAACCAAGAAGATGGACGATGTTTCAACCCAGCTTGTGAAGGCAATGGCAAAATCTTTGGGACATACACGCCAAAACGCAAACGCCGCCTCAAGATAGAAAAGTTTAAAATCTTATTTTGTTTATTATTTCCCTTGAGGGGAATCTTATCATAGAATTTAATTTAAAAAACTAAAGATATGATCGCATTCGTAATCCTTGCCCTGTTGGGCATTTGCGCCATCGCCGCTGTTGTGATGGTGGTTGGATATGTCGTCAATTCCATCGCCACTTGGCGCTATTATCACAGGCGCACCAGGAGTGAATTTCCTTGGTGGGAGTCCTAGAATGTATAACAATTAAATTAAAAAAAATATGAAAAAGATTGAAATCCCTGCCGCTTATATCATTGCGGCAATTGTCTTAATCGCGATGATTGGGCTTGTCATTTGGCAGATTATATTGCCGGATACAAATCCGCTCTTCGTAGGATCTATTCTAGCCAGTGGAGGGCTTATTGCGGGCTTTATCGTATCTACTTACGAAATAAGCGTAAGCTCTATGCCGTTTGCCGCGGCGAGTTTACCGCTCGGTATAACTTGCCTTTGGCTAGGATTAGTCATCTTAGGCATATCCATATGGATAGCCATTGCAGAACACACTTTTACACCTGCTGTTGTGGGCGGTATAGTGTTCGTTCTCCTTACTTTAGGTGGAATTAAGACCATATCGGATTGAAAAAAACCTCAATTTCTCCCGTGTTTTGCTTATTTTTTAGGCAATCCACGGGAGATTTTTTTTAAATATTATAATTTTACCGTGCTCTTTGGCTTGTAAAAGAAGATGGAAGCAGTTTTGGGATTGGATATCCTAATCAAGATAAAATGAAACATTTCATCATCGATTATTTTAAAGCAGAAGTTTAATATTTCTGCTTTCTGTAATAAGAGAAGCTCTCCACTTTCGGAGAGCTCCTCTTTTAAATCTCATATTGTGCTTATTGAGCAAGTAAATATATTTCAACACGACGGTTTTGTTCCCTGCCCTCAGGTGTGTCGTTTGAAGCAATAGGATTTGCTGCACCCATTCCGACTGCTGACAAACGTGTCGCAGGAATGCCTCTTAACTGCAAATAATTTGCAACGGCAAGAGCACGGCGCTGAGACAACGGAATGTTGATTTTATCATTGCCTGTGCTGTCTGTATACCCCACAACCTGCAAAGTTGTTTTATTGTATTCTTTTGCAACCGTTGCAACAGAATCTAAAACAGGGTTGGCACTCGTCTTAATGATATCTTCATTTGTATTAAATGTGATGGCATTAGGCATAATCAAACGGATATTCTGACCGTCGCGCGCAACTTGAACTCCTGTTCCTTGCAATTTTTCACGCAATTTTTTAGCCTGTAAATCCATATAACCACCTGTACCGGCACCTGCAGCCGCACCGACACCTGCACCGATAAGAGCGCCTTTTTCACCGCCGATTAAAGCACCGACACCGGCACCAACAGCTGTTCCAATACCTGTACCCCAAGCTGTTTTAGAAACTTTGCTCTCTCCTGTATAAGGATCTGTTGCACAAGCGCCTAAGAATAAAACTGTTATAAGTGATAATACAATTTTTTTCATTTCATTTTCTCCTTATTAAATGATTATAAATTTTCAATACGTTTTAAGGCTTCTTCAATTTTAGCCTTTTGATCCAAAGCCTCAAGTTGTCTGCGTTTTTCTTCTTCAACAACATTTTGAGGTGCTTTGGCAACAAAATTTTCGTTAGAAAGTTTTGCCTCATATCCTTTCAAACGCCCTTCAAGTTCAGAAAGCTCTTTTGCCAAGCGTTCCCGCTCAGCCTCAAAGTCAACGATACCTTTCAGTGGCATCAAAAATACACCACTTGAAAAAACACCTTGAACCATATCTTTACTAATTTCTTTTTCATCGTCCATCACTTCAATTTCAGAAACTCTGGCTAAAGATTGAACCATGGATTTTGTTTGCTCTAAATAATCAGCCTTTAAATTTTTCAAAAATATATGCGGTTTTGCATTGGCCGGAACATTAATATCTGCCCTGACAGAACGAATTGCCGTAATTAAATCAATTGCCCAGTCTATGGCCTCTGTCTGATAAGATCCGTTTTGCTCTTTTGGCCAAGAGGCATGAATCAATTTGACCTGACGCTGCGCCGTATTATTCCAAATCTCAGTTGTAATAAAGGGCATAAACGGATGCAAAATAACTAAAATTCGATCTAAAACAAAAGCAGCTGTTTGACGTGTTTCAAGCTTTTGTTTTTCATCTTGTCCATAAAAAACAGATTTTGAAAGCTCAATAAACCAGTCGCAAAATGTGCCCCACACAAATTGATAGACCGTATTGGCGGCATCTGAAAAACGAAAATCTTCAAGATTTTTAGTCACGAGTTGAGTTGCATCTTCTGCTTTTTGAATAATCCATTTGTTCAAAGGCATTTCAAGCTTAGACGGGTCAAAATCTTTTTCTATCCGGCACTCATTCATTTCGCAAAAACGAGCAGCATTCCAGAGCTTTGTCGCAAAATTTCGATAACCAGCAATTCGAGCATCAGAAACATTAATATCACGACCCTGTGTCTCTGAGGCGGCCATAAAAAACCTTAAAGCATCAGCCCCGTATTTTTCAATGGTTTCCAAAGGATCGACCGTATTGCCTTTAGATTTGCTCATCTTTCGGCCTTGTTCATCACGCACAAGACCATGAATATAACACTTCTTAAACGGCACTTTTTTCATCATATACATGCTCATCATCATCATTCTGGCTACCCAGAAAAAGATAATATCAAAGCCTGTGACTAAAACAGAGGTTGGATAAAAAGTGCTCAAAAATTGTGTTTGATCAGGCCAATCTAAGGTCGAAAATGCCCAAAGACCTGATGAAAACCATGTATCCAAAACATCTGTTTCCCTTGTTAAAGAAACTTTTTTTCCAAAGTGCTTTTCGGCAGCCTGATAAGCCTCCTGCTCGCTTTCTTCACAAAAGATTGTGCCATCTTCTGCATACCAAATCGGCATTTGGTGTCCCCACCAAAGTTGACGGGAAATACACCAAGGCTGAATATTGCGCATCCATTCGAAATATGTTTTTTCATAATTTTTAGGAACAAACTGCATATCCCCGTTTTCAACGGCTTTGATGGCCTCAACAGCCAGTTTAGGCGCATCTACAAACCATTGATCTGTCATTAAAGGTTCAATAACGGCATTTGATCTTTCGCCATAAGGAATAACCATCGGGTGATCTTCAATTTTTTCCATTAAACCTAATTTTTCCAAAGCCTCAATTGTTTTTTGACGGGCCTCCATAGTTGTTAAACCGGCAAAAGGTGTGTTTTCATTTAATGTCGCATCTTCGTTTAAGATATTAATCATCTCAAGGTTGTGACGCTTACCTACTTCAAAGTCGTTAAAATCATGTGCCGGCGTAATTTTAACAGCGCCTGTCCCTTTTTCAGGATCAGCATGTTCATCAGCAATAATATCAATGACGCGGTCGGTCAGAGGCAACTTGCATTTTTTGCCGATGAGATGCTTCAATTTTTCATTTTCTTTAGAAATAGCGACAGCCGTATCACCAAACATTGTTTCCGGACGAGTTGTTGCAATATGAACAAATTCATTTTCTTCACCTTCAATCGGATATTTGTAATAATACATTTTACCCAGTGTTTCTTTTTGCAAAACCTCTAAATCGGAAACAGCTGTCATCAGCTTAGGATCCCAGTTTACAAGTTTTTTAGCCTTATAGATTAAGCCGTCTTTATAAAGTGAAACGAAAATCTTTAAAACGGCTTTACTCAAACCCTCATCCATTGTAAAACGCTCACGGCTCCAATCACATGAAGCCCCAAGACGTCTAAGCTGTTTGCAAATTGTACCGCCGGAATGTGCCTTCCATTTCCAAACCGTTTCAATAAATTTTTCTCTACCTAAATCATGACGAGAAATCCCCTCTTTAGCAAGCTGTTTTTCGACAACCATTT
The DNA here is from genome assembly GCA_902797315.1 of uncultured Pseudomonadota bacterium. Classification (GTDB taxonomy): domain Bacteria; phylum Pseudomonadota; class Alphaproteobacteria; order RF32; family CAG-239; genus UBA1254. Next base: position 17,252 of record CADBSM010000009.1, read on the forward strand.
GCGTAGCAATACCTGCATGATCTGTCCCTGGTTGCCACAAAACCTTTTTGCCCTTCATTCTGTTATATCTGACTAAAACATCTTGCAAAGTTTCATCTAAAGCATGTCCCATATGCAAATATCCGGTCACATTTGGGGGCGGAATAACAATCGAAAAAGCCTCATTTTCAGATCTCATATCGGGTTTGAAATCGCCGTTTTCTTCCCAATCTTTATAAATACGTTCTTCAATATCTTTTGGTGTATAATTTTTCTCTAACATTTTATTTTTTTCCATTTTTCTAAAAGCACACAAAAACCTTTACTCAAAGGTCAAATTCAACCATTTGTCTTGAGACAGATTAAGGCTATTGCTTTAACAAATCCGTCTTTTCAGGCACTCGACCTGCTTGCTTGTTTTTTTCTTCTTCATATGCAAAAATTGCTGCATAGTCTTTAATCATTTCATCTGCAACTTTATTAAAATCCGTACGTCGATAGGCTTTATATATCATATCCTTGGTCAGCTCAAAAATTTCTTCTTTTGAAGCTGCTTCTTGTTTTTCAAGAAGAATACTCCTAATAGAGGCTAAAATTTCTTCTGTCGAGATATCGTCTTCATTTTCCATTTTTATTCCTCAAATCATTGTTCTGCAGATAAAGATAACCATTTGCCTCTCGTTTTTTGTGAATGTTTTTCAGCATCATAAAACTCAACATCAAGACCAAGATTCTTTGCTGTTAGCTTGCCCATTGAGAGCAAAAGTTGCATTCCTGAAACATAGTAATCACGCCGAGCCTGAACTTCTGAAACATTAGCATTAAGCAAAGACTGATAAGCATTTAATACATCTAAAACCGTTCTGTTTCCGAGAGCTTCTTCCTGTTGTACACCATCTAAAGCAATAGCATACGCTTTGACCTGGTCTTTCACAGATTTTGTACGCGACTCGCTTGCTTTCATATATTCCCAGCTCGAGGTCACCGTTGATTTCATGGCTCGTTCAGCCTCTAAAAAAGCTTCCTGCGCTTGCCATTTACGATATTTACTCTGACGAATCCGAGCGCGGGTTTCCCCACCGCTGTATAAGGGAACATTCATATTAACACCCCACTGAAAACTATTTGTCTCAGGGTCTTTTGTATGTCTGGATTCTGATTTACCACGCGCCGCAACAGCATCAAATGAAACCTGAGGCAATAATGCACCATTGTTAGCTGCTACGTTATATCTTTGAGCCTCTAAATTGCTTTTTGCTGCTTTCATAGCATAATTGTGTTCTTTGGCATAATTTAAAGCTTCTGGCATTGAAGAAGGAAACATTTTTGCAAGCTCTGTCGGTTCAACCAAATCTTCCGGAACGTTGCCAATAATCTGAATATAAGTGGCTCGCGAAGCCGCTAAATTGCCTTCAGCTGCAATACGGTCAGAAATTGCCGCACTGTGCCGTGCCTCTGCCTGAGAAACATCTGTACGTGTTACTTCGCCTACATTAAAGCGCTCAATCGTTTCGTCTAAACGTTTTTTTAAGAGCTTTTCATTGTTTTTTTGCAAATTCACAATCGATTCGTCTCTTAAAACATCTAAATAGGCCGTTCCTGCTGAAAGCAAAACTTGCTGTTCAACAGTTGATAGGTTGCTTTGTTCTGCCTTGACAGTATTATCTGCTGCTTTAACGCTGTTTCTTGTAGAAAAGCCATTGAAAATTGGTTGACTTAAAACTGCCGACACTGATTTTTGATAGCCATCATTAGCCGGTACAACATCGTTATGTGCATGTGTATCAGAATATCCGCCTTTTAAGGCTACATTCGGACGATAGCCCGATTTGGCAATTGCAACATTTTCATCAACAGAACGCAAATAAGCGCGCTGTCCTTGAAGGGTTGGATTATGTTCATAAGCCTCACCCATTGCTTCAAAAACGGTTGTTCCATATACTTTGGTAGAAACAAAAAACACCGACAAAAGCACTAATACTAAATTTTTTTTCATATTCATCTCTATAGTTCTGACATTTTCTGGCAAGTATATTAATAATCTTTATAAAACTTTGCAAGTTTTTTTTGTTGAAATCTATAAGCAAATTTATATAATGTAGCATATTTTGAAATAAGGACACAAAATAATGACAAAGATAAAAGTTAGATTTGCACCATCTCCCACAGGATATATGCATATTGGAAACACCAGAACAGCCTTGTTTAACTGGTTATGGGCAAAAAAAATGGGCGGTGAATTTATGCTTCGAATTGATGACACCGATTTTGCTCGGTCTAAAAAAGAATATGAAGATTCTTTAAGAGAAAGCCTTGTATGGCTTGGCCTTGAGTGGTCTTCTGAGGCACGACAATCCGCACGTTTTGATCGTTACAAACAAGCCACAGAAAAGCTTATATCTGAGGGGCGCATCTACGCTTGTTATGAAACGCCTGAAGAACTTGAATTCAAAAGAAAAAGAGCCTTATCAAAGGGATTACCTCCTATTTATGATCGCCAAGCCTTAAACTACACGGCAGATGATTTGCTAAAATTTGAAAAAGAAGGTAGAAAACCTCATTATCGTTTTAAGTTGGAATCCGGCATCATCTCATGGCACGATGAAATTCGGGGCGAAGTTAAATACAATGCTGATAATTTAAGCGACCCAATCATTATCCGCGAAGATGGTTCGTACCTTTACCATTTGCCTTCTGTTATTGATGATGTAGATTTTTCAATTACGCATATTTTACGCGGTGAAGACCATGTTACAAATACGGCTTCTCAAATTCAGATGTTTGAAGCATTAGGAGGAAAAACTCCTGTATTTGCCCACTTGCCGCTCTTAACCGGCAAAGAAGGCAAACTTTCAAAACGTTTAGGAAGTTTGGGCGTGCGAGAGCTTAAGGCAGAAGGCATTGAAAACATGGCCATTTCCTCTTATTTAGCAAAGCTCGGAACTTCAGAAGAAATTCGCTCTTTTTATAGCTTAGATGAACTAGCTCAAACACTCGATTTTTCAAAAATTGGGCATGCTCAACCAAAGTTTGATATTGATGATTTAAGACATTTTAACACAAAGCATATTCACAATATGCCTTTTGAGGCTATTCAAAATCGAATAAATGTTGAAAAGTCTTTTTGGAATAATGTTAAAGCTAATTTAAACACCGCAAATGACGTCAAAATTTGGGATAAAATATGTAACGGCGAAATTACTCCTATTATTGAAAACAAATCTTTGACTGATTTGGCTGCAGATTTGTTGCCTCATACAGATTTTGATGACCAAACTTTTAACTTGTGGTTAAATGAATTAAAGGAAAAATCAGGCTTAAAAGGTAAAGATTTATTTCACCCTATCAGACTGGCTTTGACGGGGGAAATAAGCGGACCAGAACTTAAAACTTTGTTACCCTTAATTGGCTATTCTAAAGCCTTTTCTCGTCTAAAAGGGCAAAAAGCATAATGCAAAAATTTTCATTACATACTCATACTTTGGGATTTGATGGGCGCAATACTGAGGAAGAAATGGTTTTAAAAGCGCAAAGTCTCGGCTTTGAAAAAATAGGTTTTTCAAATCACTTCATTGTGCACGAAAACATTAAAGACTCGAAAATGTATCGATATGCGCACTCTGGTGGTTATCATCAAATATATTCCTCTTCTTTTGAAGAAGCCATTGAAAAGTTCAAACCACATTATGAAAAAATTGATGAGCTGAAAGAACAAACTGGTTTCCCTATATATAAAGGTATGGAAGTTGATTTTTTTGCTTATAACGGTTGGCAGGAAGGTTTTGAAAAAGCCCTTAACATTTTGAAACCTGATTATTTGATTGGCTCTGCTCATTTTATTGCATATAGAGGAACTCTTTATAATTCACATGATATCAAAAATGCAGGTACCGAAGAGCAAAATATGCTTTTGAACAAATATTATCAAAATATAAGGTTGGCGGCTCAAAGTGGTATGTTTAACTTTTTGGCTCATTTGGATTTAATGAAAAAAGTGGGCCTTGGACAAGAACAAAGATGGATGGATATTGAGCGTCAAACGATTGAGGTTCTTGCTCAATTCGGCGCGAAAACAGAGCTTAACACAAGTGGATTTAAGCTTGCGGCTCAAGAACCTTACCCCTCTTCGCGAATAATGAAACTCTTAGCTGATTATCAAATTCCGGTTATTATCAGTGATGATGCCCACAACGCGGGACGTTTAGGTGATCATTTCAAAGAAGCGGAAAGCATGGCAAAAAAACTCGGGATTGTGCATTTTTATGATCCATTCAAACGCCCTCATTCACCTGTTTTAAACAAGAAAAACAGTCAAGACAGATGATTTCATTTTTCAAAGAAAAAAACGGTTTCAATTAAACCGCTTTTTTCTTTGAGATGTTTCTTCGAGACGTTTTTGAAGCAGTCTTTTTATTTTCAATCACTCGTGATACTTTGGGTAAAGCTCGCCCTTTAAGATCTGTTTCTGACTTCAAATCACGTTTAAATATTTCATCAACGACACTAACCACAAAACTTAAACCTAAAAGCGTTGAAGATAAAATGAACAAAACAAAGAAAATCCATGAATGCGGATAAATAAGCATAACTGCCTTAGCAATGGTTGCCCATCCATCTAAGGTAAAAATCTGAAGCAACGTAAAGACGGCCTCTGGTAAGCTTGCAAAATCCAAAAAACGAGCCCCAAACAAATTAACTGATGTGATTGCAAAAACATATAGCAACACTGCAAAAACAAGCATAAAAGCAACAAAATTAGGAAGCAACGTCGAAAAAACACTCAAAATATGTTTTAATTTTGAAAAACGATTAATATATTTGAGCGTTCTGAATAACCTGAATGCCCTGAAAATGATAAAGGAGGAAGCAAAAGACATCGAAGACAACGCCACAACTGAAAAATCAAAAGTATTCCAGTGAGATTTGAAAAAACTTTGCCCATACACATAAAGCTTCAAGATCATTTCCACAATAAAAATTGCAAGACACAAACGATCTAAAAGATATAAGATTCCGCCAAAGTTAGAGACAAAATATGATGAAGTCATCATACCTAAAACAACAGAATCAACACAAATCAGCGCCATAATAAACAGATCAAAACTTTTGTTTTCAACAAACTTTTGAACTTTTTTGCGATCATTTAAAAGAAATTGTTTCATATCTTTATCCTTTTAAAAAAGCCTCACCCAAATTGGGAGTTTACACTAAATTAAAAAAAATACAAGGATTAATGTCGAAATAACGATAGACGGTCCGAATGCGCCCGATTTTTCACGTTTAATCAAACAAAAAGCCCCAAAAATCAGAGAAGACATCAAAATCAAAAGAGGCACATAATCAGCCCCAATCCATGCGCCGACAGCACTTATCAACTTAATATCCCCTCCACCAAAAGCTTCTGGATGTTTTTTTATCATGAAAAGACTAGCCGCGACAGGAAGAATATAACCAAACAAAGCACCTAAAGCACTTGCTAAAGCAAAATTTCCCTGCACAGAAGCATACCAAAAGCCAATAATTAAAAGTGGAACAGTTAAAATATCCGGCAATAATAACATACGTTTATCAATTTCATACAACAATAACGAAATCCAGATTAATGCAATATAAAAACTTGAAGGAAGACATAGATGCCCTGCAAAGCTGATAGCCGAACAAACGACAGCCCATCCAAGTGAGCGCATAAGATATTGGTGCTTCAACTTTTGATATTGCCCATTTTGAATTTGTTTTAATTTTGAAACTTTTTTGGTTGGCCAAATCAATCGATAAAGCGCATAGCCCATTGTTGCCGGCATAAACTTTGCAAAGCGGCGAGCCATATATGGAATCAAAGCTCCAAAAATAAAACCCGATATGATAAAAAACATTTCAAATCTCCTCTTTTTTGCTTTTTTAACAGCTAAAAGTTAAAAAGTACTTGAAATATAAAAAATAAAGTTGTATGAATTCATCACTTTTGATTAACACCCCTGGAGGTTAGTTGAAAGGTGATTCATTTTAATTTAAGGAAAAAAGTATGACAAATATTACATTTAAAGCATTGAAGCGTGAAAAAGCAGGTAAGGGGGCAGCTCGTGCATGTCGTCGTGAGGGTCGCATTCCTGCTGTTATTTATGGCGGAAAGAAAGATCCTGCTTTGATTAGTCTTGACCCTGTTGAGGTAACAAAAGCCTTAGAGATTGAAGATCTTTTTACAGCAGACGTCACCTTGGATATTGAAGGCAAGACAGAAAAAGTGAAATGTCAGGATATTCAATTCCACCCTGTTTCTGACATGCCTATTCATGTTGACTTTTTGCGTTAATGGAATAAAAAGATGTTTTTAGTGGTCGGGCTTGGCAATCCGGGATCGGAATATCTGAATACCCGCCACAATGTTGGTTTTATGGCGGCCGATGAGATATCGAGCCGCTATAAATTTTCAGCCTTTTGTGCAAAGTTTGACTGACTCATTGCCCAAGGACAAATAGGTAATGAAAAAGTGCTTTTGTTAAAGCCGCAAACTTTTATGAATTTGTCTGGAAACAGTGTTGTTAAAGCCGCTTTGTTTTATAAAATTTTGCCTGAAAACATCATTGTTATTCATGACGATATTGATTTGAATTTGGGACAGATTAAGGCCAAAATCGGTGGCGGATCCGGCGGACATAATGGCTTAAAAAGCATTGACGCACACATTAGCTCAAACTATAATCGCATACGTATTGGCGTCGGGCGTCCTCTCCACAAGGGGCCTGAAGTGATTGATTATGTTTTAGGACATTTTTCAAAAACGGATCAAGTTCTCTTAAACCAATCCCTTAGTACAACAGCTCAAGCTGTTGAAGTTTTAATTTTAAATGGTATCGATTCGTGTTCAAACTTTTTAGGTATGTCTCAAGCCAATAAAAAATAGAACACTTTTGGAAGTTTAATACTCCAAAAAAAGAAAACACCGATTTTTATCGGTGTTTTCTTTAAATCATGGTTTGGCGAAGAATTGAGCCATCTGAAGATATGTGTACTTGTCATCATCCAGATAACTGAGATCATCACCGGCCAAAAGGGTCTTGCCCGTTGCCTCCTCAAACTTTTCAACCAGCTCTATCAAAAAGGGGCGATCGAGAATCTGACCGATTGTGCTCCTCTTGAGCAGGTCTTCTCTCATGCCGGAGTGCTGGCTCAATGCGGTCAGGATGTCTTCTGTGGTATACAGAGCAAAAAGATCGTGTAACCACTGCCTGACTGTACGCGGCTTGTAGAAAATCGACGGATGCTTGCTCAAACCGAACCGCCTCACGAACAGCTCTTCCAACTTCTTCCTCAATTCAGGAGAGATCTTTGCGAGCGGCGCTTCCATGGCAGTCTCGATGAAATGTTCTTTTGATGTCGTTTCCTTAACTGCGGCAAAGAGCTTGTCATTGAATGCCATTTTGTAAGCCACGTAGGTGTAAATAAGTTTTCTGGTCATAAAAATTATAATTAATGATTAATAGATAAAATTCTTAACGAAACTTTTTTCAAAATATCACAGTATTTTTTTAAAATCAAGCTTTTTTTTGACGAAAATGCAAAAATCAGTCATCCCCTATACGCAAGGCTTCAATAAAAGCGGACTGTGGAACTTCGACCTTCCCAAACTGGCGCATTCTCATTTTACCTTTCTTCTGTTTGTCTAAAAGTTTGCGTTTGCGCGTGACATCACCACCATAACATTTTGCCGTTACATCTTTTCTTAAAGCAGAAATCGTCTCACGTGCAACGATTCGCCCACCTATTGCCGCCTGTATCGGAATTTTAAATAAATGCCTCGGAATTAAATCTTTCAGGCGCTCACAAATTTGACGACCCCTTGCTTCTGCTTCTGTCCTGTGACACAAAAAGGCTAAAGCATCGACAGGTTCTTCATTAATCAAGATTTGAACTTTGACCAAATCAGATTCTTGATATCCTGTCAGCTCATAGTCAAAACTTGCATACCCACTCGTAATTGATTTCAGGCGATCATAAAAATCAAATACAATTTCGTTTAATGGAATCTTATAAACAACCATAGCACGCGTACCGACATATGTCAGCTCAAGCTGCTCCCCTCGCCTTTCTGTGCAAAGTTTTAAAACCGCACCTAAAAAATTGTCTGGCACCATGATTGTTGCTCTCACCATTGGCTCTTCAATTGATTTAATTGTACTCAAATCAGGCATATCTGCCGGATTATGCAACATCATATCTTCACCATTTGAAAGATGTATTTTGTAAGCAACAGATGGCGCTGTCGTAATAATATCCAAATCAAATTCTCTGCCGATTCGTTCTTCAATAATTTCCATATGAAGCAAACCCAAAAAGCCGCATCTGAAGCCTAAACCTAAAGCTTCTGAATTTTCGTTTGTATAATTGATACTTGCATCATTAAGCTTGAGCTTTGCCAAGGCATCTTTTAAAGCATCATACTGGCTTGAATCTGTCGGAAAAATAGAGCAGAACACAACCGGTATGGACGGCTTAAAGCCTGCTAAAGCCTCACCACAAGGATTTTTAGCATCTGTAATAGTATCGCCCACACTGCAATCACTAACAGACTTAATGCTTGCTGTTATAAAACCAACCTCTCCCGGATATAAAGCTTCAACATCTTGCATTTTAGGCGTAAAAATTCCCACTTTGTCGATTTGATATGACACACCATTTGACATCATTCTAATGGGCATTTTTTTCTTGAGAACCCCGTCATAAACTCTCACCAAAATAATCACTCCAAGGTATGAATCGTACCAGCTGTCAATCAATAAAGCCTTCAAAGGCGCTTCCCTCTGCCCTTCAGGAGCAGGAAGTCGTTGAACAATAGCTTCGAGCAGTTCTGGCACACCCAAACCCGTTTTTCCTGATGTTTCAATAGCTTGTGAAGCATCAAGACCTATAACATCTTCGATCTGCTCTTTAACTTTCGACACATCTGCCGAGGGTAAATCTACCTTATTTAAAACGGGCAAAATTTCATGGTTATTGTCAATTGCCAAATAAACATTGGCTAGTGTTTGTGCTTCAACACCTTGTGTCGCATCAACAACCAAAACAGACCCTTCACACGATGCCAAAGAGCGAGAAACTTCATATGAAAAATCGACATGCCCCGGTGTATCAATCAAATTGAGCTGATAACTTTGTCCATCATGCGCTTTATAATTGAGGCGCACTGTTTGTGCCTTAATTGTAATTCCTCTTTCTTTTTCAATATCCTTATTATCGAGTACTTGTTCTGTCATTTCACGTGATGTTAAACCACCACAATACTCTATCAAACGATCAGCTAGCGTTGATTTCCCATGGTCAATATGTGCAATAATTGCAAAATTTCGTATCAAATTTAAATCGGACATACCATCTTTCCCTTTATATTTGCCTCATTGATAAATTATTTTTTTTGCTTTCGCAATAACTTATTGAAAAAAATTCAAAATTATGTTTTAATAATGAATATTATATCAAGAAGGAGATATTTTGATGAAAAAAATGATCGATGTTGAGTTCGGATCTAGTCGTTACGACGAATTGGTTGAGTTAAGATATAAAATTTTGCTTGAACCATTGGGTCTTAAGTTTTTAGATTCGTTTCGAGACAAAGAAATTGCATATTTACATATCGGTTGCATTGAAAGCTTAGATGACAAATTGGTTGGCGGTTTAATTTTGGCTCCTGTCAATGATCACGAAATCAGGCTTATGCAAGTTGCTGTCGATACCATTCATCAAGGAGAAGGTATAGGCAAGGCCTTGGTTGAATATGCCATCAAGCGAGCTCGTCAAGCCGGCTATACCAAAATGGTCATGCATGCCATGCTTTCAGTTGTTGCCTTTTATGAAAAATTGGGTTTTGTTCAAGAAGGCAACCTGTTTGAAGAGCAAGGTATTACATTTGCAAAAATGATTAAAGATATTTAACCCTAATCAAGGAGATATACTGATGCAAAACTTAAAACAAATTTTTACGCATTATGTCGCTTTGCGTCTTACTCAAGATGATCAAGTTGAATTTTCAGATTTCCCTTCTCAGGCTTCTGCATCTTTGAAATATCTCTCTGAAATAACTAATGTCAGAATGCTTCCGGTTGAACAAACCAAACGTGAGCGCGATGCTGATCCTATTCAGCCTGAATTTTATGAGGTTGAAGATATTTCCACTCAAGAGCTTATACAAAAAAGAAGGCAAAATATTCAAAACATGATTAAAACTCTGCCGAATTCTTTAGCAGCTCAAATTGTTGAGTTTGAAAATTGGACCACACAACTCCATCGTCCAGATGAGCAATCTAAGATTGAAACGGTTAAAAATTTGAAAAAAGCCGCACAAAAGTACAAAGACGACACACGGCTGAATGATCTTATCAAAACTTCAATTCGCAAAATCTCACCCTCTATCGTAAAGGCTTCTGAAAGACGCAAACAAAAAGCTACCGAAAAAAAAGCCTTAAACAAAAAACGATTTTACGAAATTATTCCTTTGTTGCACGCAACACATAATCCTATGGAAAAAATTAGGTTATATAAAGAGCTTGTACCTCTTATTGGTTTTCAAAATGAAGATGTCAAAGGACCTGTTAAGGGGGGAAGAAAACGAATCAACTATGAGCTCAAAAGAGACATATACAAAAATCTTGCCTCTTTAGCCTTTGGCAGATTATCTTCACGTGACAGAGAACGCTTTGAAGATCTTGCAGAAATATATCAAAAAAGCCTCTTTGAATGTCTTAAACGATCAAAATATCCTCATGAAATTGACGGCAAACCACTTGGACCTAAAGGAGCCTTCACCGCAGGCGGCATTTATGGTCCAGACAGCTCTTTTGCTGCAAAAAAAGAACCCGTCTTAAAACAGAACGAACCAGAAAAATCTGTCAAAGTCGAGAAGTTGTTTGAGCCTACCTTGTTTTCAGATAAAGATTTTGAATACTAGGGATTTATTCTTCTAAATAAAGCGCACTTGCTTTATATTTTTCAACACTTGCGCGTAACAAAATGGCTAGAACCGCAGCAATCGGCACAGCCAGCATTAAACCTAAAAAACCAAGCAATACACCGCCCGCAAGAAGCGAAAACATTACCCATACCGGATGCAAACCAATTTTATCACCAACCAATTTTGGGGTTAAAAAATTACCCTCGACAAATTGCCCTACCAAAAAAATCAAAACAACTTCAATGACCTTGGTTAAACTACCGAATTGAGATAAAGCTAACACAATGCTCAAAACAAAGCCTGTGATGCTGCCAACATATGGAATAAAAGAAATAATACCAGCAATAAAACCAACAAGCAAACCAAGTTCTAAGCCGCTCAACCTTAAGGCGAGAGCATAATAAGTTCCCAAAATAAAACACACACTGAGCTGCCCGCGTATAAAACCTGATAACGATCTATCTATTTTACGAAATATCTGACGAATACTTTTTTTTGATTTTCTTGGCAACAAACCATCAACTTTTCGGACAAAAATATCCCAATCTCTTAACATATAAAAGGCAACAATCGGCGTGATAAGCAATAATGAAAGCAAATTAATCAGAGCCAAACTGTTTTTCATTAAACCCTGCATTAATTTGCCTCCCAGTTGAAAACTTTGAGACATGTTTTGCCCTAACATATTTTTCACATTTCCAAAATCAAAAGAAGGTACATAAATTTGAAGTTTCGCCAAAAGAGGTTCGATATATTGTAAAAATGAATTGATATACATCGGTGCCGCTTCAATAAAAACAGAAAGCTGTTTATTCAGCACACTAAAAAGAATAACAAATAATGGAACAGCAAGAACGATGACAAGAACAAAAACCCAAATGGTCGCTGCTGTTCTTGACATTTTAAGTTTTTCAAATTTTGAAGCTAAAGGATCTAGCAAATAACCAATTAAAATACCAAGCACAAACGGCAACAGAACAGATCTTAAAAGATAAACCCCAAAACAAAACAGTATAAAAATTACAAACCAAAGCATAAAATTGGAATTATTCCAAAATACAGAAAGTGAATTTTGAGACTTTGGCATTTTATTTGATGACACCGGCATTTTACCCTCTATTTATTTGATAATATATTGTCCGTTTGCAAAAGTTAAAGTCAACCCTTCTTTCTTTAATGTTGAAATCAAAACATCTAATGTCCCTGAAAAATCAATAGAAAAAGATACTTTTCCGCTTTCCATTGCTCCTGCTTCAACTTTTTTAATTTGAGCCACTGTATTCAGTTTTTTTTGCAACATTAACCACTCTCTCAAATTTGTGTTATAAAAAACCACCTGAATTTTGCTTTTATAAGAACTTTCATCAATATTTTTATTTTGAATATCTTGCGAGATATAGGCTACCATTTCTGAAATAGCCTTTTCAAACGGCTCACCATTTTCATCAAAAACCATCAAACGCTGCTGGGATTGCCCATATCCTCTGATAAGAAGCAACACACTATTGCGTCCAGCAGAAACAGCATGAACAGTATAAATATCTTCAAAACCGTTCATCTGTTTCAATTTTTCAAAAGTTTCTTTATCAATGAACAAAACCTTATTTGGAGTCAGCAGGGCTCTGTTTTGAGGCGTATCATCAATCACCGTCAATGTCAGATTAGCGGATTTGATAATCCCTTTTTCGAGCAAAATTTGTCGCCAAAAATTATTTGGTCCAAAAACAATACGCCCCTCATATTCTGTATTAGCATAACTTGGCACAATTAAAATGTTGTGATTTTGTGAAATGACTTCCATCATATTATTTTCAAGCATATATTGTTTCAAAAGCTCACCGTTAATTTCGATGTTAAAATCAGCTTTATAGCCTTCAGATGTCATTTTTTCTGAAAGGACATCTGTTTCTTTGATAAAATGAATGAGCTGTTCATCTTGAAGTTTATTTAATTCAGCAATATTTTCCTTTGTTGTTAAACGCCCAGCAACTTTTAAAAAGCCCTCACGATAAGCCTGTTTTAAGGCTTCTTGTCTGGCCAAGGAAGGATCGTCATCTTGTCTGATTATATTAACCTGCGCCTCAAAGCTCACCTCAGCATAGGCACAAAAACAAAAACAAATTGAAATGATTAATGTAAATAAGATCTGTTTCATACTCTAAGTCATCCTTTTTTAATTCTATTGAATTATACTGTGAAAAGATAAAAAAACAAGTTCTATTTTTTTGTCTTTATTTTTTTAAAAAAATTTGCTATACCATGCGCAAGTCAAATTTGTTGAGAGAGTTTAAACTATGAAAAAATTTTTTCTATCACCTTTATTTGCGCCTTTGTTTTTTGTTGTTTTATGGGGTATTTTGCTTGCAACGGTTCTTATCTTTTTTCCTTCCCAAACTTTTAATATTACGACAGACGGTCAGTTCATTGATATTGCAACCTATGCTGGCTATGCATTAATGCTTGCAACAATGCTTATTGTTTTTAAGGATTTTAAAGGTAAAATGCTTTGCTATAGCATTTATGTTATGCTCGCCATTGCAGCACTTTTACGCGAAGCTGGCATTCAGCACCACTTAACAAATTCTGACACAACACCTTTCAAATCACGATTTTTTCTTAATCCGAACAATCCGATACATGAAAAAATCGTCTATGGAGCAGTGCTATTGCTTATTTTCGGTGCTATTTTATATCTTGCTGTTCGATATTCTAAGCATTTAATTATTTCTTTTTTCAAATTTGATACCATCACATGGTCTATTGCCACATTTTGTTCTGTTTTAGTTTTTGCAAAATTTGCAGATCGTTTTCCAAGCCATTACAGACACATCAAAGGATTAGAGGTTTTACCCCGTTCATTCATTGATATATGGTCTCTTTTAGAAGAAAGTTCTGAGTTGTTTTTGC
>CADBSM010000010.1 GCA_902797315.1 uncultured Pseudomonadota bacterium
TTAAGTAAGTAGACATAATTGTTTCTCCTTGTCTTTTTTGTAACAGAATTAATTAAAATGTCAACATTCCTACCTCAAAAGTCCGACAGACAAAGAAAAATCGCTGTTTTCAGTAATCAAACAATCAGACTTTGCGGGATTTAGCTCTGATAAAGCAAAAAGGTACCTTAAGAGGTGCCTTTTATAAAATGGTGCCGCTAGTAAGAATCGGACTTACGACCCCGTCATTACCAATGACGTGCTCTACCACTGAGCTATAGCGGCATAAATATATTAAAAAACATAATCCTTAATCAATGACGGGGTCTACGCCCCCGGCCATCATCGCTACGGCTCGCCTCGGTCGCTCTCGCTTTCCTTGCTTGCCGGCGCTGTTGGCGCGTTGCAGACGAAAACAACTTTTTGAGGTTGTTTTCGCTTAGCCGCTACCAATGACGTGCTCTAAAACTAAAGCTATAACGGCGAATTTTAAGCTAACCATACACAATACTTTAAAAAAATCAAGTCTTTTTTTTAGTTTTTATATTCTTCTTGTTTGTGTTCTTGTGTCAAATGAAAAAGCAACCGTTCTAAGGCTTCCGAATTAAAATCAATGTTTTGAAAAAATTTTTCGCCATCAAAATTTTTTGGTGCATTTAAATATATTTTGGGGCAAGTTGCTTTCTCACATAAATGATTGCGTATCTCTTCCATTGTTTTCGCATCATTTTGGAAGGTTTGTGAAAAATTCATCATGACGATGTCTGGTTTTGCCTCTTTGGCATATCGTAAAAATTGATAAATATTATGGCACCGATAAAGCCTAAAACCATTCCTGACAAAAATGTTGAAATCATTTGTGCTTTCAGCTTTGTCCTCAAAAACCATTAACAGTGCCATATTAAAATCCTCCATATGGCAAAAATATAATGACTAAGAACGCTGTTTTAAATAGGCCTCTAAAGTGTTTTCTAATAACATCGCTATCGTCATTGGACCAACGCCGTTTGGTACTGGTGTAACGTGTGAAGCTGTGCCTAAAACATCTTCAAAATCAACATCACCGCATAACTTTCCGCTTTCGTCACGGCAAATGCCAACATCAATAATAATGGCACCATCTTTTAACCATTCTTTCTTTATCATTTTTGCACACCCGCAGGCAGAAACAATAATGTCAGCATTTTTAGAAAGATTTTGGAGATTTTTTGTTGCAGAATGTGCTATTGTGACCGTGCAATCTTCATTTAACAGCAACATCGCCATCGGTTTGCCGACAATGATTGAGCGTCCGATAACCAAAGCATTTAAACCTTTAAGCGCTACACCCGTTTCTTTTAAAAGCCTTAAAACACCCTTAGGTGTTGCCGCAATAACGGCTTTTTTGTCGCCGTTTTGTAAATATCCAATGTTTAGGGGGTGAAAACCATCGACATCTTTTTTTGAATCTATCTTTTCAAGCAAAACTTGTGCATTAAGCTTTGCTGGCACCGGAAGCTGTAACAAAATGCCATTTACAGACGAATCTTGATTGAGGCTTGTTATTAAATTTTCAACCTCTTGTTGGGTTACATCTTCATCAAAAGTGTAGAGTTTGCTTTCAATGCCAACCTCTTGAGCAGCCCTTTGCTTGTTTCGAACATAAATTTCACTCGGCCCATCATGACCGATTAAAATGACGGCAAGGATGGGTTTCACTTTTAATTTGTTTATCTCTTCCTTTAAGCCTTGTCTTATTCTTAATGCAATGTCTTTGCCGTTGATTATTTTTGTGTGCATAAAAGCTCCTCTAATTTTTGTTCTAATTGATAAGATGTCTCAATGGTGATTTTTTTGTATCTGTCTGCTTGGCCAGATGTTAGGCTTAAAGCTGATTTTGGAAGCTCTAAAATCTTGGCTAAAAATTTTAACAGCTCTTTGTTGGCTTTGCCTTTTTCAGGAACAGCATTGACGCTTATTTTAAGCCAATCTTCTCCTTTCTCATCTGCCACCTGTCCAATGGTTTGACAACAAGAAGAGTTAGGTGTGAGCCTAACTCTTAAAATGTATCCGTCTTTTGTTTTTTGATAAAACATTCAACTACAAAACCATCTCGCTTAAAACATTTAAAAATTGTCCTGCAAAATATAAGGCTAAGAGCAAAATAAATGGTGATAAATCAAAATCAGCAAACGGTGGAATTTTTGAACGTATCTTGCTGTAAACTGGTTCTGTCAGCTTTTTTAAAATCTCCATGAATTTTTCAGCATATTTGTTGTTGACAGCAATAATCTTAAAATGCAATAGCCAATGAAGTGCTATTTCAACAACGACAATTTTAACATATATATCTAAAACCAAAGCGATTGTCTTAAACAATGGCAGCAATAAAAGACTCATCTCTATCTCCTAAAAAAAATTAATTCAATCTAAAAAGCAGTGTACACAAAATAAAATCTATCGTCTAGAAAATTCTGTGACTTTATCCATGTTTTGTTGAAGATATGATTTTTCCTCATTGATATAAGGCGAAGTTTTTCGCTCTTTGTGCGCCATTTCATCAAGCAAATCACTTGCTAACTTGGCATAAAAATCATAATCTTCAATCACGTTGATGTCTGAAGCTTGATCAAGCCCTAATTTTTTGCGCTCGTCACGAGGTATGTCATAGCCAAAAGGTAGTTTTTGTAGGCTTTTGAAATATTTGTAATAAGGAATGGCAGCATCATATTCTGAACGTGTGCTCGTTACATCAGCCGCATCTTTTGTTAAAAATTTGATAGATGTTCTCATTTCTCTTAATTTTTGAAGTTTGTAACGAATGAATTTTGCTCGTTCCTCGGCTTGAGGCGATTTTGAACTTTGGTATAGACCTAAGCAAACCATCAATTCAGCCTCGCGCTGATCTGTAAAATTTAAAAAAGATTGACGTTCTGCCGCGTCTTCTTCTGTAACATAGCCGTCATTCATGTGTTTTAAAATGGTTGTTGTCTCAGAAAGCCATCTAAAAAATTCTTCCACGGAGGATGTTTCGCAATTTAAAGTTTCAATGCTGTTGGCATAGGCAAAAACTTGATCACGAATAGGCGCTTGTTCTAAGCTGTTGGCTACAACAAAACGTAAATCAGAGCCACTGAGCCTTCTTTGCTCATCTATTTCAACCATGCGTCTGCTTGGAGCAAAAACCGTTTCACGAGCAATTCTGTTTAAATTTTGCTTGTCCAAATCGGGATATTGTTTTTGTATGGCTTGATTTAAAATTTGAGTACTTCTTATTTTTTCTGTTGTCATTTGCTTTCCTCCTCAAAAATGATTCGTCCTTGTTCTTGTAATATTAAAAAATCAATCACCCAGCTGCTGATTTGTTCAATTTTTTTTGTCTCAATGCCTAAAGCTTCTGCAACGCGCCCTATAAACAAAATTTCTTCATCGCCTAAAGATTGATCAGTATGACCTAAGCGGAACATTTCTTTGATAAGCTCTAAAGCAGCGCGTCTATTTTTTAAAATTTTTAATTCATTCAAAAAAATTTGTTCTGGTGTGTTTATAAAAATCTTTTGAACATTGATAACTTTGTAACGTTGAGCCATCTTTTTGATGTATTTAATTTCATTTTCATCAACATGTCCGTCTTGTGTTGATAGTTTTAAAAGTGCTTTTAAAAAAACAACCTTTTCCTCTTCACTTAAAAGAACCATAACGCTTTTATTCAAGCTTGTATCTATGTTGGGCATTTTTTTCTCCTATCACGTTTCGAATGTTAACATCTTTGGACGAATTTTTCAACAAAAAAAACAACACAATATACACACAAAAAAAGAGCTTCTTGAATGTTTGGGGAAGTTGTGCTATTGTTGTGTTGTTTTTATTTTGGAAAGAAGAAAACAAATGATTGAAAACAAAAGAAAACTAGGCGTTGTTGCTGGAGGTGGAAGCTTGCCGCTTCAGCTTATCAAATATTGTCAAAATAAAAAAATTCCTTTTGAAGTGTTGGCGATTTTGGGTAATGCTCTTGAAGCGGATTTTAAATCTGTCGAAAACTGTTCCTTTATACGTATCGGTCAAGCCGGTTCAGGGTTGCAAAAATTTAAAAAAGCTTGCGTCCAAGATGTTGTTATGATTGGTACAATTAAACGTCCAAGTTTGTCTGATCTTGTGCCAGATTTACGCACAGCTGCTTTTTTTGCTAAAATAGGTTTCAAATCTTTAGGTGATGATGGGATTTTGCGTGCCCTTATTAAAGAAATTGAACAAGAAGGCATGAAAGTTGTCGGGATTCATGAAATTATGCCGGATATTCTCTTAAAACAGGGCGTGCTCTCAAAAAGCAAGCCTGACAAACAGGCTTTAGCAGATATAAAAAGAGGTGTTGAAGTGGCGCTCGCTTTAGGAAAACTTGATGTTGGACAGTCTGTTGTCGTTCAGCAGGGTCTTGTTTTGGGCCTTGAAGGAATTGAAGGTACAGATGAACTGATTAATCGATGTGCTGCATATAAGCGCAAAGGTGATGGAGGTGTTTTGGTTAAACTCAGAAAACCGCAGCAAGAAATGCGCGCTGATTTGCCGACAATAGGTCTAAAAACCATTGAAAACGCATACAAATCAGGACTTAGAGGTTTGGCGGTTCATGCCGGCAATGCCTTAATTGTCGATGAAAATGAAACTGTTGCGCTAGCGGATAAATATAAAATGTTTATCATTGGTATTAACCCTTCGGAGTATGTATAAAATGAAAATCTATTTAATTGCAGGAGAAGCATCAGGAGATCTGTTGGGGGCAAGGTTGATGCGCGCTATGGCAAACAAGTTGCCAGATGCTGAGTTTTTTGGCGTTGGCGGCGAAAGCATGCAGCGTGAAGGTTTGAAGTCATTGTTTGATATTTCTGAACTTTCTGTTATGGGTATTTTTGAAGTTATTCCGAGTATTCCAAGAATTTTAAAACGGATTTCTGAGACTGTTCAAGATATTAAAAACGTCAAACCTGATGTTGTTGTGACAATTGATAGTTGGAGTTTTTCGGCCCGTGTTCATAAAGCTCTTCGAAAGCAAAAACTTGGGATTCCTCAAGTTCATTATGTGGCGCCACAAGTTTGGGCATGGAAGAAAAAACGGGCTAAAACAATGTATAAATATATTGATCATCTATTGACGCTCTTTCCTTATGAACCTAAATATTTTACCCCATATCATCTTAAAGCAGATTTTGTAGGGCATCCTGTTATTGAAAGTCCCGTTGTTTATGGTAATTCAGACGATTTTAGAACCCGCTTTAATATTGAGCCCAATCAAAAAATTATGGCTATTTTGCCCGGTTCTCGTAAAAATGAAGTCTCGCGTTTGTTGCCGGTCTTTTTAGAAGCAGCTGAACGCTTCTATCACAAAAATCCGAAATATATTTTTGTTTTACCTACAGTCCATACGGTTGAAAAAGAAGTTTCTGAAATGGTTGAAAAATCTCATCTGCCGATCATTTTAGTTAAAACAGAATCAGATAGACATGATGCTTTTTGTGCAACAGAAGCTGCCATGGCGGCTTCGGGAACTGTTGCTCTGGAGCTTGCTATTATTAAAGTGCCGCACATTATTGCTTATAAAGTTGCTCCTATGACGGCTTTTTTGGCTAGACATTTCTTAAAAATTCAATTTGTCAATTTAACAAATATTCTACTCGGTCGCGAAATTGTACCGGAGCTTTTACAAGAAAATTGTACACCTGAAAAAATTGTTTACTATATGTCTGAATTTGTGAAAAAAGAGAATTTATATGAACACCAAATGCAAGGATTTGAAAAACTTCGTGAAGTTTTAGGCTTCGGCGAACAAACGCCAAGCGCAAATGCCTGCGATATTATCATTAAAATAATCGAAAGCCAAAAGAAAAAATGTTAAAAAATTTCAAGCAAATTTTGTTGGCAGAACAGTCTAGATGGTTTCTATGGACCCCTGTTTTGTTTGCCTTAGGTATTGGCTTGTATTTTCATCTTTCTTTTGAGCCTTCGAAATGGTTGGTTGTTTTCGTGATTGAAGCTTTTATCGTTTTGCTTTATCTGTTTAGAAAAAAACCGTCGGTTTTTTTTGTTTTATCTTCTCTTCTTGTTGTGGCTTTGGGCTTTGCAAATATAAACCTTCAAACACAATACAAACAAAAACAAATCGAATTGATACAAAAGGGTGAAACAACCTATATTTCTGGCAGAATTTTTAAAATAGATTCAAGCGCAAAAGGCAAAACAAGGCTCTGGCTTAAAGACGTTTCAGATTTTGAAAATAAACGCAAGGGGATCTATAAATTAACTTTATCTTCCAATAAAAATTTAGAAATTGGAAACTGCGTTGAAACGGCCGCCATGTTTAAACCTTTTCAGCCTCAAGGCTATTATCAATTTGAACGTGATGCTTTTTATGATGGCGTTTCAGCCGTCGGTTTTGCTGTAAGCGATGTTTTTCCTAAAGATTGTGAAACAAAAATAAGCCTTAAAGAACGCTTTCTTCAATCAATAAATGCTTATCGAAAAAATCTAGCGCAGAAAATTGTAGAAACGTTAAATCCTCAACAAGCAGCTATTGCTGCAGCTGTTATTGCAGGAGATAAAAGTTTTATTCGTGAAAATCAATACAATATTTATCGAACCTCTGGTCTTGCCCATTTCTTGGCTATATCAGGTTTGCATATGGGGTTTATGGCAACAATTTGTTTTGTTGTTTTAAGATTTATATTTTCGCTTTTTCCCTATTTGTCTTTGCGTTTTTCAACCAAAAACATGGCGGCGTTTTTTGCTGTTTTAGTCATCTTTTTTTATCTTCTTATTTCAGGTATGTCCGTTTCTGCACAAAGGGCATTTATTATGACATCGCTTGTCTTTGTTGGCTTTTTTGTTTTAAGACAGGCTATTTCAATGAGAACGGTTGCAACAGCCGCCTTAATTATTTTAATTTTTGAACCATATGTTTTGGTGCGTCCTTCTTTTCAAATGTCTTTTGCGGCGGTCACAGCTTTAGTTGCTTTTTATGAAGTTTATACGAACCATCAAAACAAGATAAAGCCTCGAACAGTTTTATCTTTAATTTTGGGTTATTTTCTTGGTATTGTTTTAACAACAATTATTGCCACTTTAGCAACCTTGCCGTTTGCTGTTTATCATTTTTCAAACATGGCTCTTTATACCCTTTTAACGAATATTTTGGCCGCACCTATTATAGGTTTTATCATTATGCCTTGTGTGTTTCTTTATTTAATGACGGCGCCGTTTCATTTAGGCTATTTGCCTTTGAAAATCATAGGCTTTGGAATTTCTTTGCTTAATCAAATTTGTTTAAGAATTTCTGAATTACCATATGCTAATTTTTCGCCCTTTCATTTTTCGTTTTTTGCTTTGATGCTGATAGTTTTAGGTGGTTTGTGGCTTATACTTTGGAAACAAAAATGGCGCTATTTCGGTATGCTTCCAATTTTAATAGGGTTATTTAGTGCTTGTTTTAATGTTAAGCCTGATGTTTTTTTTGATGCCAAAGGAGAGCAAATCGGCATTAAAGACGAACAAGGCAACCTTGTTGTATTAGCCAAAAAAGAAAACACGTTTCTTTCGCACAAGTGGCTTGAATCGTATGGTTTTAAGAAATCTGTGAACGGTGTTCACTCGTTGAGTGATTTAATTTGTGACGAAAGCAAATGTCTTTATAAAAACCAATTTGAATTTGATTTAAATGGTCTTTTGAAGCTTAATCATCAAGATTTGGAAGGCCTAGAAAATCTTGGAGGAGAAATTCGTTTTTATCATAATGGGGCAATTGTTAAAACGGTGCGCGATAGAGTTGGTTATCGGCCTTGGAACAGTTTTTAAGTCTTGCGAAGGCAACAAAAGAAAAACCCATCTGTGTTTGTTGAAAGTGGTGAAAATTGGAGGTAGTCTTTGCTTTTAAAAGGGTAGGGCGCATCAATTTTCTTTTTCCAAAGGTTTTCGTGGTTGTCGCAATGTGTGTCTGTATGTTTTTGTAAAAATGCCTCGATTATATCTTCATTTTCTGACTTTAAGATTGAGCATGTCATATAGATAATTCGTCCGCCACTTTTTGTGTGTTTGTAGGCTGTTTCCAAAATGTCTTTTTGAACGGCGTTCAGCTCCTGTAAATGTTGTGGTTTTAGTCTAAATTTAGCGTCTGGCGAACGGCGCCAAACACCACTGCCTGAACACGGACTATCAACAATAAAACAATCATAATCTTGGTCTGTTAATCTTTCCAATAATTTGATGTTGTGCGAATGCAGGCGTTGAGCTCTTTCTTTGATGGGATCCATTCGATGCCAGCTGATATCATGGGCATAAATTGTTCCCTCGTTTTCAAGAATGGCTGAAAGCGCTAGACTTTTGCCGCCAGCTCCTGCGCAGTAATCGATGATTTTTTCGTCTTTTTGAACATCGCACAAGAGTGCAGCAACTTGACAGGCTTCATCTTGCAGATCAAAATAACCTTCTTGATAGGCAATGCAATTATTCAAATTTAAGCGTTCGGCAGATCTTAAACCAACGGGCGAATAGGGCATAAAAGAAAAAAACAAACCTTCTGCCTCTAATCTTTTTTTGAGTTCTTGAGGGGATATAAAGTGAGCCCTTATATCAATACTTGCTTTGCTGTTTAATGAAGAAACTAGTGCTTGGTTGTTAATGATCTCAAACAGCCATTTGGGGCATTCGTGTTCAACATAAGGCGGATAGGGAGTCATTGCCTCTTTTTTTAGCCATTTTTTCTCATCTGGGCTGAGCGGTGTTATGCCATAATTTCCACTGCAGATAATGTCAAAATCTTCGTTTCTTAAATAATAAAGTAAAATTTTTCTTGGATCGGAGGATTTTGCATCAAATTCAAGCTTTAAGCGATTTCTTATAATATGCCAGGTTGTGTCACAGATAAAACGTCTGTCTTTTGCGCCGATATATTTTCTTGAGCGCATATAGTTGTTTATTATAGCATCTGCCGGGTTTTTATCTTTTAAAATCTCTTGAAGCAATTCAAAAACAGCTTGGTATCTGGCGCTTATTTGCATGACTTGACCTTTTCTTTTTTTTGTTATATAGGTTGGCGTATGGAAGTTTTTATAACAGATTTATCGAAGATAATCAAGCGTGCCAATCAATTTAAGGCGCATATTTTCCGTTTATCTGATCAAGATCAAAAGCGTTATTTTAAAATAACGGACAAGAATCGTGCTTTCCAATTTTTAATTGGTCGACTTCTGATATCTCAGCATATCAGACAAAATGTTGAAACCCTTGATACAGGTAAAGTTGTTGCAAAAAACTGCTTTCTCAGCTTGTCTCATAGCCAAAACTATGTTGTTCTTGCTGTCGATTCAAAACCGGTTGGTATTGACATAGAAGATATTTCAAAGACACGTGATTTTGAAAAAATCGCACAACGCCTTAAAATAAACCCTTGTTCCAATGCAGTCGATTTTTATCGGGAATTTACTCGATATGAGGCAGATTTTAAGCTGGATTTAGGAGCACAAAAAAAAGATTATAGATTCTATTTGTATCATAATTTTATCATCTGTTTAGCTACGCTTTATCCTTTCTCTTCAGAAATTTCTTTTTATGAGAGCGTGCCTTTTCAATCTGTTGTTAAGCTTTCTTCTTCAAGTTTTTCTAAAATTGATTTGTAGTCAATTTTGCCGCTTCCAAGCAAGGGAGGATTTGAAAGCCAAATGACTTTATTTGGGGCCCAAAGCTCACTTAAGCCGTTGGTTTTAAAAAACGCTTTCATCTCGGTAATATTTGCCTGTTGGTTGTTGGTAACTAAAATAAGTTTTTCACCCTTTTGTGCGTCTTCGATAGAAATAACGCCTTGAAGCGAATCTGGATATAGTTTTTCTAAAACATTTTCAACGGCGTTTAAAGAAATCATCTCTCCGCCGATTTTTGCAAAACGTTTCAATCTTCCTATAATAGAAACAAAACCATCTTCATCTATGTCTACAATATCGCCTGTTTGATACCAACCATTAAGAGGTCTTTCAATTTTATCCGAATAGTTAGAATTGATATATCCCAACATAATGTTGTCACCTTTAACCCAAAGTTCTCCTCCTTTGTTGACACCTTCAATTTTTTTAATTTGATATTGAATATGCGGCAAAAAGCGTCCGACTGTTTCTTCTTTTAAATTCATTGGAGTGTTCAAGCATAAAACAGGTGATGTCTCTGTTGTGCCATAACCCTGCAAAATACGCACGCCGAATTTTTTCATCCATAAAAGCTGTGTTCTTTCTTTTAGCTTCTCGCCCCCGACAATAGCATATTTTATATTAAAGAAGTCATATGGATGCCCCATGCGCCCATATCCATAAAAGAAAGTGTCCGTGCCACACACAATGGTGGCATTTGTATCATAAATCAGCTCAGGCACAATACGATAATGTAGCGGAGAGGGGTATAAAAATGTTTTGACACCGCATAATGTTGGTGCAATAGCGCCGACAGTTAGCCCAAAAGAGTGAAACATTGGCAAAGCATTAAACAAAACATCAGATCCGTTAACCGAAATCATGTTAATGATCTGATAACGGTTTGCTTGCAAATTAATGTGGCTTAATAAAACCCCCTTAGGCATTCCTTCCGACCCAGATGTAAATAATATTACCGCAGGCCTTATTGGTTCATTTTGAGGTTTATGACGGATTAAATAGCGCCAAATTCCCGTTATTTTTTGAACAAAAGAAATTGTTTTAGCAAAATCTTCAAGATAAATAATTTCAATGCCTGCAGCTTCAATGCTTTGAATAAGGGATTCAAGACGAGCCTTTTCGACAAACTGATGCGCTGTGATAATGCTGTGTATTTCTGCGGTTTGAAGCGAACTTAAAAAAGCTGTTTTTCCAAGCGAAAAATTAAGCATTGCTGGTATTTTATCAACACTTTGCAGGGCATAAAAGGCGACTAAATTGGCTAAAGAGTTTGGCAACATCAAGCCGATTGTTTCTTCCTTTTTAAATTTTTGAGAAAAGGAAACGCCTAATACATAAGCCTTTTGAAGTAATTTTTGATATGTTAAAGTGATGCGATTGACATCTTCAGCAATTTTGTGTTTTAATCCGTGTCGAGCAGCAGCTTTGAGCAGACTAATGAAAATATGTTCTTTAATGTTTGATGTCACATACATCATTTCAGTCATCAAATCATAAAGCCGCATAGAAACAGCGTGTCGTTGAGCTCGTTTTGAAAGAGTTGTATCTACATCAAATTTTTGCGCTTTTAAAAATGTCATTTTTATTTTAGGAAACCAACGTGTCGTGTTCTTGTGTTTTAAATATGAAAGTTTACTAAACTCAGCGCCGTCAATTCTTAAAGGAACAATTCTTGCGCCGGCTTTGTGTGCAATGAGACCAGCTCCTTCATAAATTTTCATCAAACCGCCGGTTGTGCTAATGCGCCCTTCCGGAAAAATCATGACTCGTTTGCCGGCTTTAACAGCCGAAATAAGACTGCGCATAGACATTGGGTTTGCGGGGTTAAGTGGTGTCAAATCAACAAAAAATCTTAAAATTTTCATAAACCACTTTTTAGACCATTCCGTATTAATGGCAAAGGTGACATTATCAAGAGCAAAGGATGCAATTAAAATGCCATCTAAAAGAGAGGTGTGATTTGAAACGATTAATACATTTTTACCTGCACGCTTAAGGTTCTGTGCTCCTTTGACATCAACCTTAAAAAAGACTTCAAGTATGGCTCGTAAAACCGATTTCCAAAAAGCATTGGGTAGTTGAATGCAGGCATATAATAAAACAGGAACACTTAAAACAGCAACCGCCAAAAACAATTGTGAAATGCTTATTCCAAAAGATAAAAGAACAACAGCAAGCACGGAAATAGCAACCATGCCAAAGGCATTTAAAATATTGTTGCCGCCTATGATTGTGGCTAAAAATTTTTCAGGTGCTGATTTTTGCATTAATGTATTTAAAGCGACAATGTAGAGACCGCCAAAAATAGCCATCACAAAAATATCAAGGGCAATCAAAATATTTTTCCAAGAGCTAAAGAAAATTTGGAGAGAAATCGGCTCGGCAGGCGTTGAATAATGAGCCGTTAAGTGGTATAAGAAATAAAAACAAAGCCCCATAACAAAAATACAAAGAGGGGTATATGTTAGGTGTACAACCCTACGCATTAAATGTCCGCAAAAAAGAGATCCAAGTGCCACACCTATCGAAAATAAAATTAAGAAGAAAGTAATGACGGTATTCGTCACATTTAAAACATTTCCTGAAAGCGGATAAATTTGCACCACGACAAATGCACCAATCATCCAAAACCAGGTAGCACCCAAAATGCATCGAAATATCGTTTTGTTTCGATAAATTAATTTGAGTGTTGAAAAAGTTGATGAAAAAATGTTGCTTTCCACTTTCGTTAAAGGGGATTGTGATGGCGCTTTTAAAATAAACAAAGATGCACAAAAACCTAAAACAGAAAAACAAATTAAAATCCACAGAACAACTTCAATCGGAAATAATGTACCTAAAATAAGCCCTAATAAAATGGCTAGATATGTTGTAGCTTCAACATAAGCATTGCCAAGGGCAAGCTCTTCGGATTTAAGTTGTAATGGTAAAAGAGAATATTTAATCGGACCAAAAAATGCCGATTGAAGCCCCATGGCACCCAACAGAATAATTAAGCCCCAAAGACTTTGTTTTTGATAAACTATTAGTGCTCCAACCATAAGCAACAGTTCACATAATTTTAAGATACGGGCTATAATGGCTTTATCATATTTGTCTGCAATTTGACCGGCAGATGCTGAAAATAAAAAGAAAGGCAAAATGAAAAATGCCGCAATTACATTAGAAAGCAAAGCAGCCTCAGAAGCAAGTTTAATGGTGACACTCATTAAAAGAGCGTTCTTAAACAGGTTGTCATTAAGTGCGCCTAAAAATTGGGTGATTAAAAGTGGTAAAAAACGTCTTGATTTTAATATATGACCGGCCATTTTCTCTTCCTATTTTTCTAAAACATATCCGTTCTGAACTTCAAAAAATTGTGCATCTTTTTTTAAAACTTCAAATTTGTTTGCATCAGTTGCAGTGATAAAGGCTTGCAAATTCAGATCTTTAAGCTTATAGAGCAAAGCATCTTTTTTAATGTCATCTAAATGTGAAGTTATTTCGTCTAAAAGTAGAACAGGAGCAAATCCTTTATCTAAAATTTGGCATTTTGTTTGAGCCAAAATAATACTGATTAAAAGCAGTTTTTGCTCACCTGTTGAACACAGTTCGGCGGGCATGTATTTTTGTTTGTAATAAACCTTAAAATCTGTTCTGTTGACACCGTCAACACTTTCATTTTGAACAATGTTTTGACGTCCTTTGAAGAGCACTTCTTTGTAATAATCTTCTACATCAATTGCTGCAAATTTATCAAGCATTTGCTCAATTTTGCCGTCTAAATTCAGCATTAAACCAGGAAAAACATCATCAGGTTCGTTTTCAAGAAAAGTGTTGAGTCTTGCCACTAATTCACGCCTTGCCGCAGCAATAGAAACACCGACTGCCGCTATCTGTTCCTCTAATCCTAAAAGCCACAAATTGTCAAATCTGCCCATTTTAATCAACCGATACCATTCTTTGTATAAATGTTCGAAAGTGGCTGTACGTTTAGCATGTTCCAAATCAAAAGCATAAACAAGGCGATCTAAAAAACTGCGACGCGGCTGCGGTCCTCCTAAAAAAATGCGATCCATTTGGGGTGTTAGCCAAATAGCAGAAAGATATTTTCCAAGTTCGGCTTGGGTTGAAACCTTTTGTCCGTCGATTTGAACAATTCGCCTGTCAAAAGCTTTGGTTTCATCATCTAATTCACGTTCTGCTTTTTGAGTGGCTGTGGCTAAAGTGTATATCTCGCCGTTTTTTTGAATGGTGGCCGAAACAGCCCATGTTTGATTTTTTTTCTCTAATTGTTTTTTATCGTCTCTTTCAATGCGCTTGATATCGCTCATTTTTGCACTTCGAAGTCCACGTCCTGGCGTTAAAAAAGAAATGGCTTCTAAAATATTTGTTTTGCCGCTACCGTTTTCTCCGGTTATGATAACCGGCGCCAAATGCGGTTCAAGCCTTAGGTGTTCATAGTTTCTAAAATCAGTTAAAGTCAGGCGTTTGATTCCTGACTTCTCTTTGATAACTTCTGAAATTTTAAATGCGGACACCATATTAAAAGACTTTTTCTTATTTTGTAAAAAAAGCGCAAACAAAAAACTGTCTGCGCTTTGTAAAAGGTTTAATTATACGCGCATCGGCATCAATACATAAATTGCCGATGAATCTGCTGTATCTCGTATAATAGAGGGTGAGGAAGCATCTGAAAAACTCAACTCAACATTATCCCCCTTAATTTCAGATAAAATATCAAGCAAATATCTAAAATTATAGCCGACTTCTAAAGCCTCATTATCGTAACTTGCTTCAAGTTCTTCCAAAGCACTGCCAAGCTCAGGGCTTGAAGTTGTGATAACAACGTGATTTTTGGCTGTAATAAGCTTTATAGCTCTTGTGCGCTCAGCAACAACAGAAACACGGTCAACAGCTGTTTGTAAGGCTTTTGCCGAAAGTTGTAAAATTTTGTTGTTTCCTGTCGGAATAACGCGCTCATAGTCAGGATATGTTCCGTCAATCAATTTTGACGTTAAAACAATGTCTTTTAAGACAAATCTGATTTTGTTTTCAGAAAGGCAAAGTGTAATGACTTCTGAATTTGAGTCATCAAGAAGCTTTCTAATTTCAGCCACTGTTTTACGAGGAATAATGATGCCTGACATTTTTTCAGCCCCAGTTGGCAAAGGTGATTCAACACAAGCTAAACGGTGACCATCTGTGGCGACAACGCGCAAGAGTTTTGTTTCGCCTTCTGTTTGGGCATGGATATAAATACCGTTAAGATAATATCTTGTTTCTTCTGTTGAAACGGCAAACTGTGTGCGGTCAATAACATCTTTTAAGTCTTCTTTTTTCATCTCAAAGTTAATTGGAAGCTCATCTCCAGATATTACAGGAAAGTCTTCAACAGCAATTGTCGGAAGTGAAAATTTTGAACGCCCTGATGATATAGAAAGTTGTCCTTTTTCATCAGGAAAAACAATTTCAACCTCTGATCCGTCATTTAACTTACGTACAATGTCGTAAAGCATATGTGCCGGAGCTGTTGTCGCTCCTTTTTCAGCAATTTTTGCATCAACGGTTTCGGTAATTTCTGTGTCCATGTCGGTTGCCTTAAAGCTAATGGCATCAGCTAAAGCCTCTAAACGAACATTGGATAAAACAGGAATAGTGTTTCTTTTTTCAACGATACTTTGAACATGGCTGAGCGTTTTTAAAAGCGTGGTTCTTTCAATTGTAAATTTCATTTTAAAAGACTTTCAAAAAAAATTATCATACTATATTTTTCATAACATAAATAGATGTTATCTAAAATCAAAAAAAAAGAGTCTTTCACAAGTTTTTTGATCGTTTAAAATCGAAAAGAATTTTTGATTAAGCGGTGTCTGTGTTTTGAAATTGAGACTGGTTAAAAAAACTTAAGGAAATTACACAACTATAAGTTTGTTAAAGCCAAAGCCTCAAGTTCTTTTAATTTGTCGCGGTACACCATCGCTTGCTCAAACTCAAGATTTAAGGCTGCTTCCTTCATGAGCTTATTGTATTCCTTAATTTGTTTTTCAACATCTTTAATTTCTTCTAATGTTGGCAGTTTGTTCTTTTCAAAATCTGTTTCTGTCATCTCAGAAAGCGTCCGAGAAATACTCTTTTGAATAGTCTTTGGTGTGATACCATGTTCTTTATTGTATTTTATTTGCTTTTCACGGCGTCTGTTCGTTTCATCTAAAGCAGCTTTGATTGAATCAGTTTGTTTGTCGGCGTATA
Organism: uncultured Pseudomonadota bacterium; assembly: GCA_902797315.1. GTDB lineage: Bacteria > Pseudomonadota > Alphaproteobacteria > RF32 > CAG-239 > UBA1254. The sequence goes on from CADBSM010000010.1 coordinate 15,873, forward strand.
AAATAACGCGGCCGTGTGCATTGCGAGCAGCTCTGCCAATCGTTTGTATTAAGGAGCGTGTTGAGCGTAAAAAACCTTCTTTGTCAGCATCTAAAATGGCAACAAGAGAACACTCCGGAATATCTAAGCCTTCACGAAGCAAGTTAATGCCAACCAAAACATCAAATTTTCCAAGCCTTAAGTCTCTTATAATTTCAATGCGCTCCAGAGTGTCAATGTCTGAATGCATATATCGAACTTTAATTCCGTTTTCATGAAAATAGCTCGTTAAATCTTCGGCCATTTTCTTTGTTAAAGTGGTTACTAAAACACGCTCACCTTTAAGGGCTGTTTGTCGGCATTCATTCATCAAATCATCAATCTGGGAAGATGCCGGTCGGATAAGGCATATTGGATCTGTTAAGCCTGTTGGACGAATCACTTGCTCAGCAAAAGAGCCACCGCTTTGGTTTAATTCCCAGTCGCCAGGGGTTGCTGAAACAAAAATAGTTTGCGGACGCATCTTATCCCATTCTTCAAACTTTAAGGGCCTATTGTCCAAGCAGGACGGCAGCCTAAAACCATAATCAGATAAAGTCGATTTACGGTTAAAGTCACCACGATACATTGCTCCGATTTGAGGTACGCTGATATGGCTTTCATCAATAAATAAAATTGCATTTTTAGGTAAATATTCAAAAAGTGTGGGTGGTGGTTCGCCTTTTTTTCGTCCAGTTAAATAGCGTGAATAGTTTTCAATGCCTTTACAATGACCTGTTGATTCAATCATTTCTAAATCAAATCTGGTGCGCTGCTCCAAACGCTGCGCTTCTAAAAGCTTATTTTCTGATTGAAATTCTTCGAGTCTTGTCTTTAAGTCTTCTCGGATATGTACAATTGCTTGTGAAAGCGCAGGTCGCGGAGTGACATAGTGGTTTGCTGGATACACCGTAATTTCATCTAAATCAGCCGTTTTCTTACCTGTGAGTGGATCAAATTCTACAATTGATTCAACTTCGTCTCCAAAAAAGACAACTCGCCAAGCTCTATCTTCATAGTGAGCTGGAAAAATTTCTAATGTGTCGCCGTTTAATCTGAAGGTTGAACGGGTAAAGCTTATCTGATTTCGAACATAAAGTAATTCAGCCAAATTTCGGCAAATTTGTGTAATGTCAAAAACATCTCCAACTTTAATGTTAAAAACCATCGCAGAATACGATTCCATACTGCCTAAACCATAGATGCATGAAACTGAAGCAACAATAATGACATCGTTTGTTTCTAAAACATTTCGAGTTGCACCATGGCGCATACGATCAATTTGTTCATTAATGGCCGAATCTTTTTCAATGTAGGTGTCTGTTTTGGGAATATATGCTTCTGGTTGGTAATAATCGTAGTATGAAACAAAATATTCCACGTGATTATTTGGAAAAAATTCTTTCATTTCTGAATAAAGCTGAGCTGCTAAAATTTTATTTGGCGCCATAATAAGTGCAGGTCTTTTAGCTGTCTCAATGATTTTAGCCATTGTGAACGTTTTGCCCGAACCTGTCACTCCGAGCAAAACCTGATTTTTTTGTCCTTTGTTTAAGCCGTCAACAAGCTCAGCTATCGCTTCAGGCTGATCTCCCGAGGGCTCAAACGGACTTTCAACTTTAAACTCCTTTTTTATCATGAAAAGGATTATACCTCTTTTTTGTTTAGAATAAAATAGATATTTTGAGCGTATTTAAAGATAAGAGTTTCTTAAAAACTGATGTAAATCGGGCATTGTTTTGAAAACATGAGAGGCGCCGTTTTCCAAGCACTGTCTGGCATAATGATCATTGTTGTTGCTTTTGGCGCCAATGAAGGCTAAAACAGTCATATTAGAAGCAATGCCTGCTTTAATGCCGTTGATTGAATCTTCAATCACAATGCTGTTTTGAGGCAGATATCCCATTTTTTTAGCCGTATACAAAAACAAGTCCGGAGCAGGTTTGCCGTTTTGAACATCGTCTGATGTGAAGCAATTTGAAAAATCAATATACTTCTGCCATAAACCGATTTTTTTGAGTTTTATATCAACAACACTTCTCCTTGTGCCTGTTGCAACAGCATGTTTGAAAGAATTATCAGAAAAAATTGGTTCAATACCCGGCATAGGGTTTAACTCTGTCTCAATTTTTATCAATTGCTGTTGGTGTATTTCTTTGATGAAATCATCATCTATATGGGCGTTAAAATATATATTAAGATATTCGCATTTTGTCTTTTCAGATAAGCCTGTTAGATATTTTTCAACCTCATCATTGGAGAGTTTAATATTGCGTTTATCAATTAAAGATTGATACCAGATATCAACCCATAAACGCTCGCTGTCTGCTAAAACACCATCAAAATCCCAAATAAGTAATGTTTTCTGCTTTTTTGTCATGCTATGTTCCTTTCAAGGCATGATAACAAGCAAAAATCAAAGGTCAAGAAAATAAAGTTATATGCAAAATTTAAATGTTATGGGTTGCTGAGTCTGAAAGGCATAGCCTCAATGTTTGTGCGAATTATTTTTTTTAATTGAAATGCTACATTCTTATCTACAGCAAAGCTTCTTGATTTTTGTAGAAAAAAGCTTTATATATATAGCATGGATTGATTAATTGTCTGAAGGAAGGAGAATAAAATGGAAATTAAGACATACACCCCAGCTGTTGAGCGTCAGGGTATTGATGAAGGGCTACGTGCATTTATGCTCAAAGTATATAACTATATGGCCGGAGGCCTTTGTTTAACAGCTGCATCGGCCTATGCCACCTTGCATACAAGCTTGTTTCATTTGTTTTTTGGACCAAATGGCTTAACGGGTTTGGGTTGGTTGTTGTTTTTAGCGCCGCTTTTAATGGTTTTTTTATTTAATTGGGTCGTAGCACGTGGATCGGCTCGACAGGTACAGGGGGTCTTTTGGGCATTTGCTGCTTTAATGGGTGCATCGCTTGCACCGATTATGCTTATATATACCAATGCCTCTATGGTTCGTGTGTTTTTAATCACAGCAGGTACATTCGGTGCTATGAGTTTATACGGATACACCACAAAACGTGATTTGTCGGGCATGGGCTCATTTCTAATGATGGGTTTGTGGGGCATCATCATTGCCAGCATTGTTAATCTCTTTTTGAAAAGCCCTATGATGTATTATGTTCTGTCATATATTTCTGTTGCTGTATTTGTTGGCTTAACAGCATATGACACTCAAACAATCCGTAATTTATATTATTCATCAGACAATGAGGACATTTTTACAAGGAAAGCTGTTGCCGGAGCGCTTTCTTTGTATATGGATTTCATTAATTTGTTTTTAAATTTGTTGCGGATTATGGGCGACAGACGATAATTTGAGTTAAAACAATTTAAACAAAAAAACAGCCCTCAATAACGAGGGCTGTTTTTCTTTTTTTCTGTGCTCTTAAAACGTCCGTTTTAGGATAAATTCGGCCAAAGATTTTAATGTTATTGCTTTTGAACCAAAGCAAGCCAAACTTTCTTGGGCACTTTGAACCAAATCTTGAGCCATATTTTTAGCTTTATCAAGACCATAGCAAGAAACAAAAGTCATTTTATTTTGAGCAACATCTTTATTTAAGGTTTTTCCGACAAGCTGCTGATTGCCGACAACATCTAAGATGTCATCTGTAATTTGAAAAGCCTGTCCTATTTTTCGAGCATATGATGTCAAAGACTCCAATTCTTGGTTGTTTGCGCCACCGACAATAGCTCCGGCTTGACAAGCATATTCAAGCAAACACCCTGTTTTCATTTGCTCAATTCTCGTAATAAGTGCCGCACAATTTTCGTTTTGGCTGGCATTTTCAGCGTATAAATCAAGCATCTGGCCGGATATCATGCCTTTAAAAGCGCCAGCCTTTTGAGATAAAAGAGATATCAAACGAACCTTTATCTCATCGCTGTAATCAGCCATAGCCAAAATTTGAAAAGCATAAGTCAAAAGGCCATCTCCTGCTAAAATAGCTGTAGCTTCGTCAAAAGCTTTATGACAAGTAGGTTTTCCTCGTCGCAAATCATCATTATCCATTGCGGGCAAATCGTCATGGATAAGAGAATATGAGTGCAAAAACTCAAGAGAAGCGGCAGCCGGAAAAGCTTTTTGATAATCAGAGCCTAAAAGAGAGGCGCATTGACAGACCAAAAAAGGTCTTAACCTTTTTCCTCCGTTTAAAACACTATAGTGCATTGCCGATACGACTTTTGCTTCCGGCAGTTCAGATTTCTTAAAAAGCGGTTCAATGTCTTGATTGAACTTTTCAGCGAAAGTTTTAAGTTCAATTAGAATGTCATTCATCAACATTTTCCTGGTCAAGAGCGACAAGGGTTAAGTCGCCATTTTGGTTTTGTTCAATTTTTTCAATTTTTAGAGAGGCTGATTTAAGTTTGTCTTCACAAAATTTTTTCAAAGACACAGCTTTTTCATAAGCTTCCATAGCATCATCAAGCTTAATTTGACCTGCTTCAAGATCTCTAACAATTTTATCAAGTTTTTGCAGCGCATCTTCAAAGGTCAAATTTTCAAAATCATCTTGTTTCATTATTTTCTTCTCCTTGTATCTTTTATCAGTTGTATTTTAATTTTAAGTATAAATCAACTTGATTATAACAATTAGCTATAATTTTGTTCAAAACCTTTCTTCAAAGATTATTTATAAAGAAAGGAGAGAAAAAATGACAAGAGAAAAACAGAGCACGATTTTGAAAGCCATGGCAAATGCAAAAAGACTTGAAATTTTATTTCTTTTGAACGATAATGAGGAAAGTGTTGGCGTCTTAGAAAGGAAATTAAACCTATCACAATCAGCCTTGTCTCAACATTTAGCCTTGCTGCGAAAGGTTGGCATTTTAAAAACCAGACGTCAAGCTCAAAACATTTTTTATCGCTTAGAAGATGGGCGAATAAAAAAATTGCTTCAAATTTTAGATGAAAAGTAAAATAAATGGCAAAAATAACATGGCGTGCCGGTACACTGTTAGCTCCAATACCTCCGGCGCTTGTTTCTTCAGGAAGTATAGAAAAACCAAACGTTATGACTGCGGCTTGGACAGGTATTGTTTCCTCTGATCCGGCTATGACTTATGTCTCTATTCGTCCATCAAGATATTCACACGAGATTATTTCAAAAACCAGAGAATTTGTGATTAATATTCCCAATTTAGCGCTTGCAAAAGCTACAGATTACTGTGGCGTTAAATCTGGCAGAGATATTAACAAATTTGAGGTATGTCATTTAACACCATTAAAATGCGCAAAAATTGGCGCCCCACAAATTAAGGAAGCCCCAATTTCTCTTGAATGCATAGTTAAAAAAGTTGAAAATTATGGTACTCATGACATGTTTTTAGCAGAAATTGTAGCAACAAATATTGATGATCAATATTTAGACAACAAAGGGGCACTTATTCTAGAAAAGGCAGGGTTACTTGCTTATGCTCATGGATTTTACTACACACTAGGTCGGCAACTTGGAAAATTCGGATTTTCAGTTGAAAAGGCAAAAACGATTAAGAAGAGAGAAGCTTTAAAACATAAAACTAAAATAAAAAAATCATAAATAGTTATTGACAATCTGATGAAAATGTGAAAGAAAAGGCGAAGAAAATGTATTTTTCTGCGCTCTTAGCTCAGCTGGATAGAGCAACAGCCTTCTAAGCTGTGGGTCGGGCGTTCGAATCGCCCAGAGCGCGCCAATACAAAAAGTCCTCCGCAATGGAGGATTTTTTGTATTTGACCGATCGCCGTGCGAGAAGAACGCCATTCGGAATCGAAGTACTTATCGGATAGAATTCGATAAGTGCTGAGATCATGAAAAAACCGAAAGGTTTTTGAATAATCGCTTAAGAGCGCGCCAATACAAAAAGTCCTCCACAATGGAGGATTTTTTGTTGGCATGTTTTGCCGTGGGTGAATGCCGCTCAGAATTGAACTGCAGGACTCCTGTTATACAGACAATAGGTTACCTTTTTTTGTGTCTGATATGCATACCAGGATGACCAGGATTATGATGAATAACAGCTGGACTTCTATGTTTTTTGTGGTGATGATGTACACGAAATCCATCAAACAACAATGCTCCGACAACAGCTGTCGTTATGCCTGCAGCAAAAGCAGAACCGGTTGAATATGTATCATAGTAGTAGCTATTTACAACTTGCGGTGTTTGCCTAACAACTGTTACCGGTTGAGGAACATTCACAACCGGCTGCACAACCGTCGGTGAAATATAAGTTGTAGAACCACTTGTCGTCATTTGTTGCCGAACAATACCATTATCATCAATTACAACAATTGTTTCTGCCATAGCGTTGCTCATTGACAAAGCAAACAAGCATATATAAAGAAGTTTTTTCATTTTTGGACCTCTACTAAAATTTTACTCACAATAAATAGAACGAAAAAAAATCAAAAATGTTCGATAGTTTTTGCAATTTTTCTTGATAATCATTATTTTTTGATTAGAATACACTTGTTATTAATTTTATATTGGAGGTTCCTATAGCAACAGAAAACACCAATGCGCCAGTACGCAACGATGACGGGCCGCGCATTAACAGCGACATTAAATCTAAACAAGTTCGTTTAATAGACGAAACAGGTGAGAATAGAGGCATTGTTTCAATTAAAGAGGCTCTTGATATAGCCAATGAGGCAGGTCTTGATTTGATTGAGATTTCACCGCAAGCTAATCCACCTGTGTGTAAGGTTTTGGACTTTGGAAAGTACAAATATGAAGTTCAAAAACGCAAGAATGAAGCTAAAAAAAATCAAAAAGTTATCAATATTAAAGAGTTAAAACTTCGTCCTGCGATTGATACTCATGATTATGAGGTTAAATTAAAACAAGCCAAAAAGTTCTTATCACAAGGAGATAAAGTTAAGTTTACTTTAAGGTTTAAGGGGCGAGAATTAAGTGCCAATAATATGGGCAAAGAACTTCTTGATAAGATTATTGAAGATTTAGATTTAATTGGAAAAGTAGATTCAGCCCCAAAGCTTGAAGGCAGACAGATATCAATGCTTTTAGCGCCAATACAATAAGGGTTTTATGCCACAAGGGCTCTTTTGAGAAGAGCCCTTTAAATTTTTCTAATATTTCAAAACACTAAAATCAAACACAACCGAACAGAATGAAACTCCGTTAGGGCAGACGTCAGAACAAATACTATTGGCAGCTGAAACGGATAATGTCGTTGTGTTTTCCGTATAGGCTACGCGAGATCCTCTGTTTGAAACAAGCCATATAACACCTTTTTTCCAAAATCTTGCAGAAACAGACCTATCCCAGCTTTTGCTTAAGAAATCGATACAAGCTTCGTGCTGATTTTTTAAGAATGTTACATAATACATATAGGTATAATGATAACCTTCTAGTGCATTTGAGACAAAGAAACGTGGATAAATTTCACCAAGGGGCGCTCTACAAACGCCATATCTGTTGCCGGCAATCGATGAAGATGTTGGTTCACATTCACTTACTAAGCCATATTTCCTAGCATTAATAGCCATATTAGCTGTCTCTGAGGGATAGTCAGATACATCTCGTTTAAGAAAGAGAGCAAATTCTTGTAAGGCATCTGACGCCATAGAAATTGTTTTATTCATTTGATATTTATACATTGCCTTCGAGAAACCAGCAAGACCTCCAGCTGAGAGCACGCCGATAATACCAAGAACGCCCAACATTTCAACCATTGAACGGCCAACTTCGTTTATTTTTTTCATTTACTTACCCTTTCAATCAGTTTCGGTAAAGACTGCGAATCTTCATCATACGGGTGGACAAGGGCATATGCTGACAAAGCGTGCAACATTACCACACAAATAACGGTTACAAAAAACATCTTTTTATAAAACATATTATTTTCCCTTTAAAAAAACAAAACCTCTTTCTATCATAAGGCAAATATTAAAAAATACAATAAAAAATACCGGCATTTGTATACCGGTATTTAAAAACTTCGAACAACTTACACTTAGAAGCTGTAACGAACACCCATAGACAATACGTCCATACCTGTGAAGTCAGACTTAGAGTTATGGAAAACGACGCGACGATACATGCCTCTTACGCCCCAGTTTTCTGTGATGTTATATTGAACACCAGCGCCAAAACGCCAACCCCAGTCATGAGCTGTAGCATGATCTAAATTTGGTTTTACTTTAGCCTTGAAAACATAACGACCAACACCGGCAGAACCTAAAAGTTCCCATTCGCCATAGCAACCTAAAGGCAAAATGCCTAAAACATCAGCGCCATATGCGCCATAA
>CADBSM010000011.1 GCA_902797315.1 uncultured Pseudomonadota bacterium
ATTTGATATCACAATCACACCCACACACATCGCCGCTATAAAATTGCTGGCAGATCAGCACATCAAAACCGGATATACAAAGAAAACAGCTGAAGCTGTATCTGCTGAAACAGTTTTTGTAAACGCCATGTTTTCAAAATATACCGAAATTTCAAAAGATGAGCTTTTATCTTCAACAGAAAAAGCGAAGAAAAAACAAGAACTTTCAAAGCTGATTGACGAATCACGTTTAAGAAGGCTTGATATTGCTCAAAAAGATGCACATCAAAATCAGCCTGAACGTATGTTAATGCGCACACTTCGTAATTTGCAATCTGGCAAGCTTGACCAAACTGACGCTTTGCCTCAAATCAATTCTTTTGCTAAAAGAATTGTTGAAACAGACCGGCTCGACACTCTTTATGAAGAAATGAAAAAACCTTTATATCAAAAAGTTTTGAAGGCAGAGACAAAAGAAATTTTGGGTGCTTATCTTCAAAAATATATTGCTGAACCTCAGCAAAACACATCTATCCAGCAATCAAAGCAGACCCAACAGCAGAACATACCTATGTTCAAGCTACAACAAAGATATCAAGGAAGATAGCTCCCTTCTTCGTTTTATTGAATTTGCGTTTTATACAAAGAAGCGTACACTGAACCTTCTTTAGCAAGAAGCTCTTCATGTGTGCCTGATTCGACAATTTGCCCATAGTTGACAACAACAATTTTATCAGCATTGCGTACTGTCGAAAGCCTGTGAGCAATGATAAAAACTGTTCGATCCTTCATTAAATTATCAATTGCTTTTTGCACAACAGCTTCTGACTTGTTATCAAGTGCTGAAGTTGCTTCATCTAAAATCACAATAGGTGCATTTTTGATAAAAGCACGAGCAATCGCAATACGCTGTTTCTGTCCGCCTGAAAGCAAAACACCTCGCTCACCAATTTGTGTTTCAAGTTTAGCATCAAGGCTTTGAATAAATTCATCAAGGCAGGCTGAGCGTATAGCCTCATTAATTTGAGCTTCAGAAACATCTTTCCGACCCAGCAAAATATTTTCTCTGATTGTACCCGCAAACAAAAAATTATCTTGAAATACAATAGCTATTTTATCTCTTAAAGAATTAAGATCTAAATCTCGAATGTCTTTACCGTCAATTGTTACAGAGCCTGATTTGACATCGTAAAAACGAGGCAACAAATTCACCATTGTTGTTTTGCCACCGCCAGAATTACCTACAAATGCAATGGTTTGTCCGCATTCAATCTTCAAATTAATATCTTTCAAAACAGGTTTGCCTTTGACATACTCAAAACACACATTTTTATATTCAATACAATCATGGATGTTTTCAAGAGGCGTAGCATCTTTTTTATTGTGAATTTCAGGCACAGATTCCATCAGCTTGAAAACACGCTCCATTGCCATTAAAGCCATTTGAACAGAATTAAAATTGTTGCCAATAGATTTAATTGGATTGTAAAGCATAATAAGAGCCGTGATAAATGAAACAAAATTTCCCGGAGAAATCTGCTTTGTCACAATCAAATAACTACCAAGCCAAATAACCGCCGCAATACCCAAAGATACGATAAAATGCATTAATGGCGACATCATACCTGTACGTTGTGTCATTTTCATACCCAGCTTAAAAACATTATGTAAAGTATCTTTAAAACGACGATTTTGATAATCATACAAATTGTACGAAGTTACAATTCTGTTGCCATTAAAAGCCTCATTATAGTGCGTCATTACAGCTGCTCCCGAAAAGACACTTTTGTCCATAATGGCTTTAATTTTACGTTTCACTGTGGTGAGCGGATACAAGGCACCCAAAAGCACAATAACAGCAACAATTGCCAATTTCCATGAATTATAAAACAAAACAACAATCAGCGAAATTGATGCAAATACTCGTGTCGTAAAGAGTTTTAAATTGGCAAGCAAGCCGCTGCAAGCCGTGTCAACATCTCGGTTAAAACGAAAGAGAACATCTCCCGAATTCATTTTATCAAAATATGAAGCATGATAATGCATCAATTTATCGAATAATGCTATTTTTACATCTTGCGCAATTTTTTGCCCAACCCAAGTATTTAAATAAGTTGCAGTATAGTTAAGCAAGCTTTGAACTGAACTAAATAAGATAATTACAAACGGAATAAGCATTGCCTGAAGCTTTGTTGCTTGTTGCTCAAGCATCACAACGTCCATGTAGGGTTTTAACGACCACGCAATAACAGCATCCATAGAGCCGATTGGAATTGTGATTAAAACAGCAATAAGCGCCCTGACCCAATAAGGTTTAACATATGGCAATATTTTTTTGTAATTTTCAACAACATACAAATGGTTGATTTTTTCCAGAAACTTCGACATATTTTACTCTGTTTTTTGACACAACATAACATAAGCTGAAGTTGTTATACCTTATAAACAAGCTCTTTGCAAGATTTTTTTATGTTTTCTTTTAATTAAGGCATATACTGCTTAATCGCTTCAAACACACCACGAATTTTTGATGTCTTTGTTTTAGGTCTAATTTCTTCAATAAGAGAAGAATGCGAGTAGTTCATTGTCTCAAATATATCTGTTTGATTTTTATATTTTTCTAACTCTTGGCGCAAATTTGCCGGAAGATTTCGATCCTGACATATCCGCGCCATATAAGCCGGATTAAGACGTGCCTCCATAATGGCGTTATTGGGTTTTTCTTTAATTTGAAGTACTTTTCTTGGCTCCAAACTTTGATGTTTTTCTCTTCCGATAACAAGTTCAAGATTTCCAAAGACATTGACCAGTTCTTTGGCTTTTTGTTTGAGCTTAACTATGGGCAATTTCCCAAACAAATTTGTGATAATATCTTTAGCCGAGCCGATAGGTGTTTTATGATGAACGGAGACATGTTGTTCATCGCTCATGTCACCTTTTAATTTATCGTTGAGCTTATATTCTTCTTTACGAGAAAGTCTTTCACTTGGCCCCATCATCTCAACCAAGCCCAAAGATGAAACCTGATTAACGCCTCTTTTTAAGCCATTGATATAATAACATTCGACACATAAGTTTTTGTATCCATCGAATAAATTTTGTGTTCTGCATCATATTCCATTTTTTTAGACAGCAAGGCTGCAACTGTCTTAACATACAAGTTTTTTGACTTTTCGTAAAATTTTGCTTCACATTCTGCCGCACTATTGGCATTTAAAGCCTTAAACATTTCAGTTTCATAAGAAGGTCCAAACCAAGTTTGTAAATTTTTTTTGAACAAATTGTAGCTCATAGAAGCATCATTGCCATCTAAAATATTTTTTCCGGCTTCCATCATATAGCCGTAAGACTTCAAAAAAGCTGCTTTAACACCGTCTTTTGTTTTTGATATTGGATCTTCATAACGATTAAAATCTTCACGCAAAAAATCACGCAACAATTTGTCTTCAGGGCGCACATCAAAATTAAAACTCAACGCTTGTTGTTGTGCGCACAGATACCCTTCAATATTTTCTTGCAACGTTTGAATAATAGGATGAGATGTTCCCGATTTTTGATAAATTTCAAAATGTTCAGCTAAATTTTGCTTTAATTGTTTATTTTGTGCCATCAAAAGATTTGAGAGTTTATCAGCTTTGCTCAGCTTATCATCAAAACTTTCATGCAATTTTTCTTTGAGCAAAGCTTCCGTTAAAAGATCTGCTTCTTTTTTCAAACCCAATTTTTTCAAATAAGAACTGATAAAATGAGGCGCATCATCTGATTTTTCAATACCCGTATAAGTTAATATTTTACCGGCTATTTCAGCTCGCTTTGCTTGAATCCGACGTTTAAGATCTTCTTTTGATTGAATATTTTCCAAATCATACTGCACCATAGCATCAAGGGCATATTCTTTGTTTTCTTCAAAATCTTTTTTAATTTGTTCAACACGTTCGTAAAGCAGAGAAATATCCGCCTCGCTCACATTGCTAAAGCGAGAATAATCTAAAAATGCAACATCAAGCAAAAGGCTGCGATTATTATGTTCTAAAGAAATGTTTTCTTTTTTCATAAGAGACTCTCCTCATTGAAAGGCGTTGATACAGATATGATAATATTTTTATATCTTTATGTCAACAAAAAAATAGACAAATTGCCAACAAATAAACAAAAAAGCGGCACAAAATGCCGCTTTTTTTTCAATTGAAAAGTTCAATCTGTTTATTTTTTAATGACAAAAGAATCAACGTCAATTTCTATCGGTTCAATTAAGCCTTTATCGACTTCACCTTTAATTTCAATCACATTTTCAGGTGTAATTGTGCGACCGTTAAAGTCTTCATCATCAATTTCAACAATAATCTCACCTGTTGCATCTTGGAACAAATATTTTTCATCACCTAAGTCTTTAACAATTTTTCCTTCCAAAACAACACGAGCATCATCTCTTAATTTTATAGCTTCTGCAACACTGATTGTTGCTCTGTCATGAACACTTGGCCCAACAAAGCCACCTTTATTAATTTGAGCCGAAGCAGAAGACATGCTCATCAAAAGGGCAACGAAAGCCATCATAAAATATTTCATTTGATTATCTCCTAAAAAAATTAACAACCAGTGTAAAATGTATATAAGCTTCTTTTTCTTGTCAACAGATAATTTTAAATCTAGGACAATTTTTTCCAACCTTTAGCTGCCAAATTAATCATATCATCGTAAAGTTTCTTCGTTTGATAGCTTTGCGGCAAAGCTATTCTTCCACAAACAACTGCTTGGCCTTTTTCCTTTATTTCAGGAATTTCCCAAGCTTTGTTTTCTAGCCTATAACGAGCCAAATCTGCAAAAAGTCTTGCTTCCATCATTTCACCAAATCGTGAATAAATGATTTGAGGTTTTTGCTTAAATCTTTTTAAGAAATCTTCAAATTGCTCTTCATGCGTTTTGAGAACAACCCCCTTGCCCATGATCAGATTTTCAAAACTTTTACGAACCAATGGGTTTTTCCATCCACCACCGAAAAGAACAAAACGAGGCACAAAATCGAACCGTTCATCAATAAGTGTTAGCGCCTGAAAAGCTATATAAGCCGCAAAATACTCTAATGTACATACAGCATCACAAAAATCTAATTTCTGAACAACCTCAAAAACTGCTTTACTATTGTAGAATTGCGGATCGCCTGATTTTGGAAGTTTTCTTTCATAATAATCTTTTCCAATATCATACAATTGTTGCAGAATTTGCACATTAAGTTTTCCTTGTAGACCGAATGTCGCATTCATATCACAGCTTTGGTCTGTATTTCGGCGAACATAACTATCAATATATTCGTTAAAAGGACCGGCATCTGCACTTAATATGGCTTTTTTTTGTGAAATGAGAGCAAAATTTGATGTATTTCCTCCATTATAATAAATGCCATCTCCCTCGATTTGAGCAATATGGGCATTGTGTGGCGCGACAAGGGGCGCTCCATCAAACCCTGCCATTAAAGGCGCCGACCTAAAATCATACACAACTTGAATACCTGTCAAATCAGCTAGCATCTGCCCGCTTCCTATTTGCAAGGTATAAGGCATTGAACCATCTTTACACGCTTTAGAAGGCGGATTGTGATCTAGCGTTTTCCCATGAAAGCCAATAGCATCAATGCTTTTCCTGTCAATTGAAAAACGGACACACATATCATTCACCGCTTGTGCCACACTTTGAACATATGCATCATGAATCATCTTAAAATCAGAAATTTTCAAAATTTCATCTTTCGTTTTGTCGTAAACTTTTTGACGTAAATCGGCTATTTTTTGTTGCATTTCTTGTGTGTATGGTCTCGAAAACGAACAGATATCTTTAATTTTTTCACCCTCAAATTCAGTTAAAACCAAGTCGACAGCATCCATTGAATTTCCTGTCATATTTCCGATGATTCGATATTTTGTCATTTTAACATACTCCCAACACACCACAAATCATGAAAAGTTTTTTATATTGTTTATTTTAAATCTTGACAAAAGATAGATCTTATTTTACAATAAGAGTGTTTAGAAATTATTATTAACTTAAAATAGAAAAAAATGAAAAAGCAAAAAATTGAAAAATTTCGCAATGAGCTTAATTCTCGTCTGATGAAAGGCGGATGGCTGAAAAATATCGGCACTTGCTTTTTTGCGCACAATCTTTCTGCCTGCGTGCAAAGAGACTTGGTCTATTCCAGATCCAAACAGCTGGGTGTTGACTTTGAGCTTTTCAGCCTTGATAGTTCTTATTTTTCGGGAACAAAA
>CADBSM010000012.1 GCA_902797315.1 uncultured Pseudomonadota bacterium
CCTTCAGCCATTAAGAGCATTAGTTTGTTTTTTAAATCATTGAGGTCTGATTTTTCGGTTAATCTGAAATCAAGAAGAGCCTCGGCCTCATCTGAAATAATGTTTGAAGCTTTACCGCCTTGAAAAGTCGCCAGATGAACAGTATCAATCCAAGTATCTGAGGGCATTTTTGTCAGAGTAGAGTAGGCAGGATACACTTTTCGGATATTTTGCCATGTTAAAAACAGCTGTTCGTTCGCATCAAGTCCTTCCCAAGGCATAGAGCCGTGCGCGGCTTTACCTTTTGCTTTAAGTTTGATGTATACGGGGTTTTTACATCTTGCAATAATTTTTGTAATATCGCCGCCAACATCATTGTCAAGTACAATATCTGCTTTTAAGTTAGGAAATTGTTTTAAAAAACCTTCCAGACTTTTACTGCCCTGTTCTTCATCTGTTGAAAGGATAAAGCCAAACTTTAATGGTAGCTTTTGTTTCATCATATATTGCATGGAATTGATGGCAACTGCAGCAAATGATTTCATATCTAAGGCGCCTCGTCCATACAATTTGCCAGAATTCTGTTCGGGTATAAACATATTGTCAGGTGCTTCAACGACATCAATATGACCAAGAACCAAAACGTCAAAATTTTGAAGAGGTGTGTTGCGAGCAAATATCACAGGAGAAGCGTCATTGTTTTCAAAAATATCAACCATTGCCCCAGATGGTGCTAAGAGATTTTTAATGTAGTTCAGACATTTGAAAATTTCCGAAGTGTTTCCAGTGATTGTTTTAAATGAGATTAAATCTTTGGCAATTGAAATAATATCCATGTTTTTTACCTTTTTTTTAACATCTTTATCTATAATATATTCAACATAAATTAAAAGGGAATAAAATGAAAGTATTTTTAAGTGCATTTGCAATGTTATTTACCATTTTGTCGGTTGCTCGTGCCGAAGTTTCGGATTCAAGCGAAAGCGGATTAGCGCTTCCTCGCATGGTGTCTATAAGGGCAGATAATATCAATGCACGTTCTGGTCCAGGTACAAAATATCCGATTGAATGGATATATAAGCAACGCGGAGCACCTTTAGAAATTATCAATGAATATGAACTTTGGCGTCAGGTTCGCGATTGGGAGGGCTCTGTATCGTGGATACACAAAACATGTTTAACGGGCAGGCGCTTTATTAAAGTGATCACGCCTGGCGAAAACAATATTTACAATAGTGATGATTATGATTCTCGGGTGATTGCAAAGGTTGAAGACGGTGTGATTGGTGAAATCAAAAAATGTCCGAAAAAAAGCGATTTCTGTCTTATTAAATTTGAAACGATTGAAGGTTGGCTTCCTCGAAAAAATCTCTTCGGGGTTTATGAAAACGAGGTTATTAAATAAAGTTTGAAACAACGGTTTTTAAAAACACAAAAAACTGTTGAGGCTTGAGAGTATCTCTTGAATATCACTGTCTTCATTGAGGCGATGATTGGCGTTTTTGAGTAACTTAATTTTAACATTTTGCGTTTGAGCCAATTCTGCAATTTTGAGCGCTTTTTTCCAGTAAACAGAAGTATCTTGCATGCCCTGAATTAAAATCATCGGACATACAATAGGCAGTGAGTTTTTGTTAAGCACCAAATTATCTTGTCCGCTTTCAATCAATCGTTTTGTAACAACGAATTCAATGCCTTGACCGGGATATGTTATTTTGCCGAATTTTTCCATTTCTTCACGTTGTGCTTGAGTGGCATAAGCCATATGATCTGCCGTAAAATCAGGTGCGGCAGCGAGTCCTATCAAACCTTTGATTCGATTTTGTCGTTCAATGGCGGCTAACATAGAAAGCCAGCCACCTAAAGACGAACCCACCGTGACAATGTCTCCTTCGATATATTTATCAATAATTTCAAGGATTTGAGTTTTCCAGATGTTGATATCTGTTTCTTCAAAACGTGATGTGTCCGAGCCATGACCTGCAAGCTCATATCTGTAAAAACCAACACCATTTTCAATGCACCATTTTTTAATTTCTTCCGGTTTTCTTCCCCAAGGGTCAGAACAAAAACCGTGTGTATAAAGTATGGTAAATTTTTGCTTCGTATTAAAATCTGCATTAATATGCTCGAAACCTGTGGTAAAACCGATATGATATGTGCGTTTGTCCATAGCAATAAACCTTCAAAAAAACAAAAACCTAATAGGAATATAAATTGAAAATGAGTGAAAATAAAGAAAAAAAACCTGTTGTTCTTCAAGTTTTGCCTGAACTTAACCAAGGTGGGGTTGAACTGGGAACAATTGAAATTGCTTCAGAGCTTCAACAAAAAGGAATCACAAACTTTGTGGCCTCTCAAGGTGGGCGTATGGCATATAATTTAGAACGTATGAAAGTCAAGCATTTTGCTTTGCCTTTAAAAACAAAAAACCCATTCAAATGGTGGCTTAATTATCGAAAATTGGTGAAAATTATTAAAGAAAATGGCATTAATATTGTTCATGCCCGTTCAAGAGCTCCGGCGTGGAGTGCTTATTGGGCAGCCAAAAAAACAGGCGCGAAGTTTTTGACTACATTCCATGGTACCTATGGTCTTAAACCAAGGTGGATTAAATTGCGCTATAACCGTGTGATGACTTATGGTGATCTAGTGATTGCTATTTCAAACCACATTAAAGAGCATATCTTAAAAAATTATCATATAGATGAAAATAAAATCAGACTAATTCACCGTTGTGTTGATATTGAGCGTTTTGATCCTGAAACTGTTACGGCTGAGAGAATGATTAAATTGATGGAAGAAAACCATATTCCTGAAGATAAACCCATTATTTTGCTTATTGGGCGTTTAACGCGTTGGAAAGGTCAAAAGCTGATGATTGAAGCTTTGGAAAAAATCAAGGATATGGATTTTTACTGTTTGTTTGTTGGAGATGATCAAGGGCGAACTTATTATACAGAAGAACTTAAAGAAGCAATAGCACAAAAAGATATGGAAGATAAATTTGGCTTTATTAAACATGTTGCAGATGTGCCAGCGTTGATGATGATTTCAGACATTGTCGTGTCAGCCTCTTTAGATCCGGAAGCCTTTGGAAGAATAGCGGCTGAGGGTGAAGCTATGGGTCGTTTAGTTGTTGCCTCAAACATCGGTGGTTCGCTTGAAAATTTGGTTGACGGTGTGACAGGTAAGCATTTTGTTTCAGGCGATGCTCAATCTTTGGCAGACACAATTAAATGGGCGCTTGAATTACCCCGCAAGGAACGTGAAAAAATAGAAAAGGCTGCTATAAAATATGTCAAAGAAAACTTTACAAAACAAATTATGTGTGATAAAACACTTGCTGTTTATCATGAATTGATAAATATGGATAACAAACAATAGAAAGAATGAGGTTATAAAAATGATTAAAATTAAATTGCCTGACGGCAGTGAAATGAACATGGAAGAACCCATCAACGGTTTTGATGTGGCATCTTCCATTAGTTCAGGGCTTGCAAAAGCAGCCTTAGCGGTTAAAGTTAATGATCAATTACAGGATTTATCAACACCAATTACAACCGATTCTACCGTCACAATTATAACCTCAAAAGATAAGGAAGGCTTGCACATTTTGCGCCACTCAACGTCGCACATTATGGCCGAGGCTGTTAAAGAACTTTGGCCTGATGTTCAGGTCACAATCGGTCCGGCTATTGAAAACGGCTTTTATTATGACTTTTCACGCAAAACGCCTTTTACGGTTGAAGATTTTGAAAAAATTGAAACTAAAATGCATGAGATTGTTAAACGTGATGAAAAAATTGAGCGTTTCGTTTTGCCGAGAAATGAGGCTATCGAATTTTTTGAAAGCAAGGGTGAGCATTATAAGGCTGAAATTATTCGTGATTTGCCTGAAGACGAGGTTATCTCACTTTATCGACAAGGTGAGTTTACTGATTTGTGCCGGGGTCCGCATTTGCCGTCAACAGGAAAGGCTGGTGACGCTTTTAAGTTGATGAAGGTTGCTGGGGCCTATTGGCGTGGCGATTCAAATAATGAGATGTTGCAGCGTATTTATGCAACCGCTTGGGCTGATAAAAAAGATTTGAAAGCTTATCTTGATATGCTTGAAGAGGCTGCCAAACGCGATCACCGCAAATTAGGCAAGGAAATGGATTTGTTCCATTTTGAACCGGAATATGCACCGGGTGCTGTTTTTTGGCATGATAAAGGTTATAAAATTTATCGCAAATTGATTGAATATATGCGAAATCGCCAGGAAAATAACGGTTATGTTGAAATTTCAACACCTAGAGTGATGGACAGAGTTTTGTGGGAAACTTCAGGTCACTGGGACAAATATGGTGCACACAACTATTCAGGACAAACGGAAGACAAAAAATGGTTCTGTATTAAGCCGATGAATTGCCCCGGAGGGTTGCTCGTATATAAACAGGGCATTAAATCGTATCGTGATTTGCCTCTTCGAATTGCTGAGTTTGGAAAGGTCAATCGTTATGAAGCATCAGGAGCTTTGATGGGTTTGATGCGGGTGCGTGAGTTTACGCAAGATGATGCACATATTTTCTGCACGTTGGAACAAATGGAAGAAGAGTGCATTTCAACCTTAAAACTTATCTTTAATATCTATAAAGATTTTGGTTTTGATGATGTTAAGATTTACCTTTCAACGCGCCCAGACAGTGTTTATCGTATTGGCTCAGACGAAATATGGGATTTGTGCGAAAATGCACTTTCTAATGCTTTAACATCTCACGGCTATCACTTTGAAATTAATCCGGGTGAGGGGGCGTTTTATGGACCGAAGCTGGAATTTATCCTTAAAGATGCTATTGGTCGTGAATGGCAATGCGGCACCATTCAGGTTGATATGAATTTACCAGAACGTTTTGATATTTCGTATATCGGCGAAGACGGCGAAAAGCATC
>CADBSM010000013.1 GCA_902797315.1 uncultured Pseudomonadota bacterium
ATCAAAAACTTCTTCTGCCTTCAAGCTTCCGACAAAAGCGGAGATATCCTCCCATTTTTGGTTTAAAACTTCTTCAGTTTCCTCAATGTCATGTCCGCCCTTTAACGGCATTCTTTGCAAAATAATTGCCGCAGACATAAAACTTTTGCTTTCACCCTCGGGGTTTTTAACAAACAGTTTTAATGCTGTTTCAACTTGCTCGGAATTTTTAAAATAACGCATCGCCAGTTCTGTCAATGTTTTTCCCTCAAGCTCAACAACGCCTTGATAAGGGGGCAACCCTTTTTGTTCATCAATCGTTAAAGCCATATATCCACCACCGACCAAATGTGGTACGGGCTCATAAATATCTTGCGTTTTGCGAAGCTCTTTTGCTTTTTGAAGCTTTTCTTCATCAAAATTTGCACACGCTCTTATCTTTCCGCCTGATGAAACATCTGCCACCAACAGCGAAACAGGACCATTGCCCTGAATCTGAAGCGTAAATAACCCATCAAATTTAAGCATGGAAGCAGATACAACAGCAAGCGCCGTTGTTTCGGCAAGCGCCGATGAAACATTTAAGGGATACTGATGTTTTTCAATAATTGTGTTGACTAAAGTGTTTAGCCTGATAAAGCGTCCCATAAAAGCACCGTTTTCAAGAAAAAAAGATGCACAAGTGTCAAAATTTTTATTATCCAATTTTAAGAATCCTTATTATAATCAAAACAAAGTTTTGAGAAAATTTAATTGAATTTGAAAAATTTTTCAAGAGATGAATTTAAGAACAACGCAAAGACCATTAAAAAAAATAACGAAAGTTCGGCTAAAAAACATTGCCCTCTATTATCTCAAACGCTTTGAATCGTCTGAGCAAAACTTAAAAGATGTTTTAAAACGCCGCGTAGATCGCTATGCTTTTCAAAACAAAGACTTTGATCCAAATGAAGCCTTGTTATGGATTGATGAAATTATTGAAGAGTTTAAACAAAAAAATTATGTGAGCGACAAGCGCTTTGCTGAAATTAAAATTGAACATTATCTCAATGCAGGCAAACCTAAACGCTATATTTCAAACAAGCTCAAAGCCAAAGGGATTGATGAACAAACAATTTCTGATCTTTTTGAATGCAAAGAAATTGATGAAAAAACAAATGCCTTAAACTTCGCAAAAAAGAAAAAAATTGGTCCATTCCGCACAGACCCGCAAACCAGAAAAGAAAACCGACAAAAAGATATGGGGACACTTTTAAGAGCAGGGTTTGATTATGAAATTGTCTGTGATATCATTGGCTCGAATTTTGACTAAGCATACAAAGGATGAAAAATGAAAGTAGCTATTGTCGGAACAGGTTATGTCGGATTACCGACTGGGGTCGGATTAGCCTCTTTTGGAAATGATGTTATTTGCATTGATAAAGACTCTCAAAAAATCGAAGCCCTTCAAAAGGGCTGTTTAACGCTTTATGAAGATGGTTTACAAAAGTTGTTTAATGAAACTGTTCAGGCTCAAAAGCTTTCTTTTACAACATCTATGAAAGAAGGTGTTTCGGGCGCAGATGTTGTTATTTTGGCTGTCGGCACACCGCCTCACCCCGAAACAAAAGAAGCCGATATGCGCTATATTTATGCTGCCGCTGAAGAATTAGCCCCGTTTTTAAAAAACTATACAGTTATTGCCAACAAATCAACCGTTCCTGTCGGCACCGGTGATGCTGTCGAAGAAATTATCACAAAAACCAACCCACAAGCTGATTTTGATGTTGTTTCACTGCCTGAATTTCTGCGTGAAGGCTATGCTTTATATGATTTTTTTAATCCAGACAGAATTGTTGTCGGCGCTAACTCTAAACGCGCAAAAGAACTTATTACAAAACTTTATGAGCCTTTCGAAGGCAAAACAAATATGCTCTTTGTCAAACGTAAATCGTCAGAAACAATTAAATATGCATCTAATGCCTTTTTAGCTATGAAAATTCATTACATTAATGAAATGGCAAACTTTTGTGAAAAATCAGGCGCAGACATCAATGAGGTTGCACAAGGTATGGGGCTTGATAAGAGAATCGGTCACAAATTTTTAAATGCAGGTCCGGGCTATGGCGGCAGCTGCTTTCCAAAAGATACGACAGCGATGGCTTTAATGGCAGATAAATTCGGAGTTGATATGAGTCTTATCAAATGCACAATCGAAGGCAACAAAGCACGTAAAAAACAGATGGCTGAACGCATTTTAAATACGGTCAAAAACATCGAAAATCCGAAAATCGGCGTTTTGGGGCTTGCTTTTAAAAATGGCACAGATGACACTCGAGAAAGTCCGGCTATTGAGATTATTTCTCACCTAATTGGTTCTGCTCATATTGTCGCCTATGACCCAAAAGCAACAAGCAACGCCCGAAAAATTTTTGGCAGCCAAATTGAATATGCCGACAATATCGATTCCGTGTTTCAAGACGCTGATGCTGTGGCTGTTTTAACAGAGTGGCCTGATTTTAAGACAATAGATCTTAAAAAAGCAGCCTCTCAAATGCGTCACAAGAATCTGCTCGATTTAAGAAATATTTTTCCAAAAGATGACGCGCGCCTTGCCAGTTTTTCATATCAAAACATCGGTTCATAAAGCGAGGCAAAGATGCGCCCTGAAATACTCAATCCGTTTTACAGCTCAATTTCAAACTTAAAAGGGATAGGGTCACGCTATTTCACTTTGGTTTCAAATTTGTGCGGCGGCTCAAATGTATTTGATTTGCTCGCTCACCTGCCCTATAATATTATTGACCGACGATATACTTGTCCCATTAAAGACATAGAAACAGGAAAAATATGGACAGGCATTGTGCGTATCGATAAACATTTAGAACCCAAAAGCAAAAAGCAACCTTATCAGGTTATTTGCACAGATGTTAGCGGTGAAATTGTTTTAAATTTTTTCAAATATTATAAAGACAGTCTAAAAAAACAATTGCCTGTTGGTAGCTTAAAAACAATCAGTGGTAAAACGGAATGGTTTAACGGACATCTTCAGATGAGCCATCCAGACTACATTTCAGAGCCTTCCAATTTTAACCGTTTAAACACTTTAGAACCCGTTTATCCCTTAACAAATGGCGTCACCAACAAAATGATGCTTTCTCTTTCAGCCCAAGCGCTGGAAAAAATTCCAGATTTTGCAGAATGGCTTGATTCTTCTTTTGTAAACAAAAATCACTTTCCGACATTCAAACAAGCTCTTTTGGCCGCCCACCGCCCCCAAAAACTTGAAGACTTGAGCCCTCACAGCCCAATGAGAACAAGGTTGTCCTATGATGAGTTGTTATCAAACCAACTGGCACTTTCTATTGCTCGTTCAAAACACAAAAAAAGAGCTGGACGAAGCATTCACGGCAGTGGTTTTTTAAGACAAAAATTGATTCAAAATCTGGGGTTTGATTTAACCGAAGCGCAAGAGCGTGTTTTGTCTGAAATTTATCAAGACCAAGAGGCTCCCTTTCAAGCTTTGCGGCTTATTCAGGGTGACGTTGGATGCGGCAAAACCGTTGTCGCTATGCTTGCCATGCTCAATGCTGTTGAGTGCGGATACCAAACTTGCCTTATGGCCCCAACAGAAATTTTAGCCAAGCAACATATGGAAACCTTATCTGCATGGGCAGAAAAACTCGATATCAAAGTTGAGCTTTTAACAGGCAAAATCAAAGGCAAAAAACGAAGCGAAATTTTAGAGCGCCTCGCTTTGGGGCAAATTGATATTTTAATTGGCACTCATGCTCTTTTCACTGAAGATGTCCGTTTTAAAGACTTAGCTTTCATTGTTGTTGATGAACAACATCGCTTTGGTGTCAAACAAAGACTTGAGCTTGCAGCTAAAGCCTTTAAGCCTGACATTATTGTGATGACAGCAACCCCTATTCCAAGAACTCTCGTTTTAACGCGATTCGGTGATATGAACTATTCAAAAATTGATGAATTACCAAAAAATCGAAAACCCTCAGACACTCGTGTTATACCTTTAAATAAATTGCCTGAAGTTATCAAGGCTCTTCAGAGGCAAATTGCACTTGGTGCGCAAGCTTACTGGGTTTGTCCTCTTGTCGATGAAAGCGAAAAATCAGACCTAGCCGCTGCAATCGAACGTTTTGAAAGCTTAAAAAAATTTTTTGGTCAGCAAGTCGGACTGGTTCATGGGCAAATGAAGGAAAAAGAAAAAGATGCCGTCATGGAACAATTCCACAAAGGCGAAATCAAAATATTGGTTGCGACAACTGTGATTGAGGTTGGCGTTAATGTTAAACAAGCAAGCATAATGATTATAGAACGTGCAGAACGTTTTGGTTTATCCCAGCTTCATCAACTAAGAGGTAGAATTAAACGAGCGGAACATAACAGTACTTGCCTTTTGATTTATGGTTATCCTTTAAGCGCAGTTGCAAAAGAGCGTTTACAAATTATGAAAAACTCTGAAGATGGCTTTTTGATTGCAGAAAAAGATTTGGAACTTCGTGGCGGCGGTGAAGTTCTTGGCACAAAGCAATCCGGTTTTGAGCTGTTTAAGTTTGCTAATTTAGAATTTCATAAAGATTTGCTTTACACTGCGCACAAAGATGCAGAAATGATTTTAAGTTTAGATCCAAATTTAAGGTCAAAACGAGGAGAAGCTCTTCGGATTTTATTATACCTTTTCAAACAAGATGATGCTTTAAGAACCTATTTAGCAGGCTAACAATAAAGCCTCCTGAGATTTCAAGAGGCTTTTTGTTAGCATCAAGCACAAATTATAGTGCCGCCAAATCAACTTTAACACCGACACCCATTGTAGAGCTAATTGAAATCTTTTTCAAATATGTGCCCTTCAAAGTTTGTGGTTTAGCTTTGATAATGGTATCAATAAACATTTTAGCATTATCATAGATTTGCTCATCACTAAAAGAAACCTTAGCGACGCCTGCATGAACAATACCATTCTTTTCAACACGGAATTGAACTTCACCGGCCTTTGCTTTAGCAACAGCTGTTGCAACATCTGTTGTAACCGTACCAAGTTTTGGGTTTGGCATCAAGCCTTTAGGACCTAAAACACGAGCAACACGACCAGCTAAGCCCATCATGTCAGGGGTTGCAATGCAACGATCAAAATCAATTTTACCTGCCAAAATCGAATCAATTAAGTTTTCTGCACCGACAATATCTGCTCCGGCAGCTTTAGCTTCATCAGCTTTTTCACCTTGTGCAAATACAGCCACTCGAACTTTTTTGCCGTTTCCATGCGGAAGCGGACAAACACCTCTAATCATTTGATCAGCATATTTAGGGTCAACACCTAAATTAATAGCCAAATCAACCGTTTCATCAAATTTGGCATTAGCATTTTCTTTGACGATTTTGATTGCGTCTTTTAAGGCATACATTTTATCTTTTTCAAGACCTTTATATGCATTTACAATTCTTTTTCCAGCCATTTTACTACTCCACAACTTTAATACCCATTGAAACAGCCTGCCCCTTAACCATATTCATAGCAGATTCAACTGTTGAACAGTTCAAATCAGGCATTTTTGTTTCAGCGATTTCTTTAACTTGAGCGAGCGTAATTTGACCAACAAAAGATTTTCCAGGCTCTTTTGAAGCAGATTTAACGTTAGCAGCTTTTTTGATATAGTATGCAACAGGTGGCAACTTTGTGATAAAAGTAAAGCTTTTATCTTCATAAGCTGTAATAATAACAGGCACAGGGATACCCGGTTCCATGCTTTGTGTTGCTGCGTTAAATGCTTTACAAAATTCCATGATATTCAAGCCTTTTTGACCGAGAGCCGGTCCGACCGGAGGAGAAGGCGTAGCCTTACCAGCGGCGATTTGAAGCTTGATTAAACCTAAAATTTTCTTTTTAGACTTAGCCATTTTTTTAAACCTCACTGTTAGGTTTCGTGGTCGGAACATGGCTGTTCTCCCACGAAAAAATTAAAACAAACTGCTTGTTTGAACAACACAAACAAGCGCTTCATATGTACCATATTTTTTTTAAAAAGCAAGTCTTTTTTTTAGAGATCTTTAATGTCTGCAAAATCCAAAAAATCGCACCGAAGGGGTGGATGCCACTTCATTGATTCGAGATTGTTTGCCATTTTAAGCTTTCTGATATTTTCTTTAACAGTGGTAAAACGATGAATTTGGCGTTCACGATTTAACTCTTTTGTTTGCCGAACAGACTGCTGCCTAAACCACTCTCCTTCTTTTAAGTTCAAAATCTCCGGAGACGTTTGAATAGTAATATAGTGTTCTGGTCTTTCTAATTTTTTTTCAATAGGAATAAGTGTCATGCCGTTTTGTTCAACACTTAAAGCTCCCTCAACGGGAGAAAACCCTTCTTTTGCCCAGCGCCCAAGCAATTCTTTTTTACAAATAGCGTGCGCGTGTTCATAACCTTTTTGTGCACAAAATGAAAGCCCCGCTCTTATAATCAAATCAGAAACATTGGTTTTACGCAAATCTTTTAAAACACACAAACGCTCAATTTTCACAAACTCACTAAAATAGCGCAACCGCATCGTACCGACCGGATTGTCATCAACATAAGCAATAACATGCGAAGCGTTAAAATCGTTGCCATCAAATTCATTTTCCGGTGCAATTTTTTGCTCATCAACAAAAACTGAACGGCGGACAAACATAGCATCTGTATATTCTTTAATATTCGATACAATTCTAATATCAACAGTATTTTTCATGCCCTTAATTATAACTTGACTTTATTTTTTTCATATATACTATTTATATAGCAAGCTATATATTTTTAGGCACAACAAAGGTTAAAATCATGTTTGTCAAATCAAAAGCTCTTATTTTTAAAAATCTGTTGTATCTCAAAGAAGTGATTAGCTGTGGGCAGATAAGTGCTGCCGCAACAAAAAACGGCATTAAACCCTCAAATTTGAGTAAAATGATCAAAGATATCGAAATCTTTATAGGCCACAAACTTTTTGAAAGAACATCCCACGGCGTTATTCCCACACAAACTGCCTTAACAATCCTAAAACAAATTTCAGAACTAGAAGAACGACTTGATAGCTTAATGTTTGACTTAGCAAAAACAGGGACTAGACCTGTTTTGAAGCTTTACATTTCAAAGGGGCTGAAAATCCACGATATTGACAACTTTAATTCAAAAATTAAATATACCGATCAAATTGAGCAGGCAGATGTTATGGTTACCTCTCAAAAGCCAACAAATACGACACATTTAATTGTTTCTGAAAATAAAATCGGCAAACAGATTACACAAACCATTTGGGTGTGTTGTAAAGATATACCTAAAGCGCTTGAGCTGACAGAGTTTATAATTTTAAAGCTTCATCATGCATGATGTCACTTAAAGCCTTAATTTTCTCGCTGTTTTCAAGGTCTCGCCTCACAACAAGCCAAAATTTCATAGAATAGTTTGTTTTGATGTTTTTCAGCTCAACAAGATCAGCCTCTTTTGAAGCCGTTCCCACGGGCAGCAATCCAATCCCTATGCCGCCTTTAATCATGCTTAAAAGCAGCGCAGAGGAATTTGTCACAGAGGTGATAAAGGTTGCTTTTTTAATCAATTTTTCCCAACTTTTCCAAAAAGCGCCATAATTTTCTCGATTGCAAATTTTATGATTTTTTTGTAAATCTTGAAAATCCTTTGGATAGCCAAAATTAGTCAAATATTCCTTTGAAGCGAAAAGCCCAAACCTTAAGGTGTATTCTTGCTTAATGTTCAGAGCCTTGATTGCTGGCTTATGAAACAACACAGCCATATCAAACTCATCTAATTTCGGCATTTCAAGAGAACAAGTAACTTGTACATTAACCTTGGGATATTTTTGGTAAAAATCATTAAAGCAGCGGCTCAAAAATCCCAAACCAAGACCATCGCTTGTCCAAAGCCTGATAAGACCCAACATTTTTTTGTTAGCGTCAGGCCCTTGTTCGCTTTTATCTAAAATATTTTTTATTTCACAAGCCAACGCATAATAGTCGAAACCAACATCTGTAGGACAGACCCCTTTTGAATGACGAACAACCAGTTTCTGAGCAAAAGACTCTTCCAAATCTTTAATGTGTTTTGACAGATTGGGTTGTTTAATGTTGTTCTGTTCTGCCGCTTTTGAGATAGAGCCATACTTAACAGCTTCCTCCAAACATAAAAGCTGCTTTACTCTCAAAACATACTGGTCAATGTGATAGCTCATTTTATATATCCATTATATGAAATAAGTTTCTTTGTTTTTATAAAACTAACATATAAAATGTTATTATCAAGAAAAAAAACAACTAAAGAGAATAAAAATGAAAAAAAATTCAACACAAACACAAAATATGCTCTATTTGATCAACCAAAACTTCTACGATTTGATTATGTTGCTACGGCTCCAACAATTCGATTTTTGCGCTTATATTGTTGAAGACGCATACAAAATTTATTTATCCTTGATGGAGGAGAGAACTTTGAAAAAAGAAAATTAATTAAAATACTTAAAAAGCAGAATGACTTCATCTAATAAAAAATCAAGCGCTCGATCATTTAAAAATCGGATTTTTTCAACAAGAAACTGTTCTCTTTCAAGTCTCGATTTACTTTTGGTGTCTTTTATTGAAAGCGACAAGATGTCATCTAAGGACGTATTAAAAATCTGTGCAATTTGAATCATCATCAATAAATCAGGCACAACCTGCCCCCGTTCCAAGTTTGAGATTGTACGCCAACTGACATTACACCTTGAAGCTAATTCTTCTTGAGTAAGATCTGCGCTTTCTCTTAAAGCCTTGACCTTAACTGCAAGTATTTTTTTAACTTTATCTTTCATGTTTTTTATCCTATCTTGAAAAACACTGTCATTCCAGTAAACGAATTTCATAAAAAAAACAAAAATAACAATTAAATGTTTGATGGCAAAAAGAAGGATATGTATGAGAAGTTTCGATAAGCGTTAAAAAATTTCAAAAAAAACACCATGTTCTAAAAGCATGGTGTTTGTCGTACATTTTAAAAAATCAAACTAATCTTCTGATGAATCTGCCTGCATTGCATCCAAGGTTTCTTTTGGCGCACTTTTCATGATATCCGGCAGCATACCTATAGCTTGCTTGCGTTTTAATTTCGTCACAAATTTGATTGAGCGCTGAGCGTCCCATTTCTTTTTGCCTTCTTCGCGCTGGAAAATTTGTTTATAAACCTCAATAGCCTGATCAAACTCAGACAATTTTGTTAAACAAGAGGCCAAACCATCATAAAGCTTGTGATGATATTTTCCACCAACAAAAGTCTGTGCCTTTTTGTAGCATTTCAAAGCATCTTTAAACTTAAACATTTTTTGATAAACAAAGCCGATACTAATCCAAGCTTGAATCTCAGAGCTATTAACATTCAAAATTTTTGTAAAGCATTTCAAAGCCGAATCGTTATCCCCCATGAGCTGATAAGTCACGCCAATACCGTTCCATGCTTTAACATTATTTTTATCATTTGCCAGAACCTTTTTGAAAAATGACAAAGATCTGTCATATTGTTTGAGTTTTTGTAAAGTAACAGCAATACTTAAAAGGGTCTGAGCGTGTTTGGGATCTATTTTTAAGGCTTGTTCTAAAACATCTAAAGCCTCTTTAAACAAAAACATATGTTGCAAAGCAATCGCCTTACCATTTAAAGCCTCAAGAGATGTCGGATCTGTTTTATAAGCCGCATCAAAACACTCAACAGCGTCTTTATACAATCCACGCATGGAGAGTGTTACACCCTTGTTGTTTAGGACCTCAACAGATTTAGGATTGATTTGAAGCGCCTTATCAAAGCACTCAACGGCATCTGTATAGCGGCTCATCTTTTGAAAAGCAAAACCCTTAGAGTTAATAGCCTTCCAAGAATCCGGCTGTTCACGAATCGCTGCATCAAAAAGTTCTATAGATTCACGGTACATACCGTTATCTAAAAGTTCTTGCCCTCTTTTATAGGCACTATTATCACTTGTTGTAACCATTTTTTTCTCTTCTGTAAAGTTTCAAAATAATAATGAGCGACTTTAGCACCTATCATTTTATCTGTCAAGCAGTGATTTTGGTCTAAATTTATTTTTTTTTAACGCCTATTGTTTTATCATGCGCTCAACAAAGCAAACAAGAGAGGTTTTAAGCATGTCTACAAAGACAATATATGCACTTTCAACGGTGTACGGAAAATCAGGCGTTGCTGTTATCCGAATTTCGGGAGAAAACGCACTTTTTGCAATCAAGGCAATGACAAAGCTAAATTGTTTTGCATTAAAACCTCGAGAAGCTTATTTTGCAAAAATTTTTCATAGCAAAACACATGATTTGATTGATCATGCTCTTGTGTTATACTTCAAATCTCCACATTCTTTTACAGGAGAAGATGTCGTTGAAATTCACTGCCATGGTTCAAAAGCTGTTTTATCCTCCATTCTTGAAAGCTTAAGCAACCTTAATGATTTTCATCTTGCAGAGCCCGGAGAGTTTTCAAAGCGTGCCTTTTATCATCAAAAAATGGATTTAACCCAAGCGGAGGGCCTGGCCGACTTAATTGATGCCGAAACAACAGAACAACAAAAACAGGCTTTAAGGCAAATTTCCGGCAATCTCAAATCTCTTTATTCATCTTGGCGACAGGAGCTTTTAGATGTTTTGGCTTATTTAGAGGCTTATATAGATTTTCCAGAAGAAGATATTCCTGATTCCATATGCAACAACATTTTGAACACTGTATTTAAATTAAAAACAGAGATACAGAATCATTTAGAACTTTCAAATTTCGGTGAGCGTTTGCGCGAAGGTTTCCGCGTTGTAATGACGGGCCGTGTTAACGCTGGAAAATCAAGCTTGTTAAACGCCCTTATTGAGCGTCAAGCTGCCATTGTTTCCGACACCGAAGGAACAACACGTGATGCCATAGATGTTCATCTTGATATTGCAGGCTATCCTGTTATTCTGACAGATACCGCCGGATTGAGAGAAACGACGGACAACATCGAGAAACAGGGCGTACAGATTGCACAGCAAAAAGCTTGTGAGGCTGATTTGGTTTTGGCTGTTTTCGACGCCTCAAAAGAGAGCCCGGAGAGTTTTCAGACGCTGATAAATAATCAAAAAAACATTTTGTTAATTGCTAACAAATGCGACATGATAAGTGATGAACAGCGTTCCGAACTGCAAAAAGCTGGCTTCTTGACAGTTTCAGCCAAAACAAAAGAGGGACTTCCTTTAATTTTAGAAAAGATTAAATTTTTTGTTCAAGAAAGGTTAAGCCCCGCTTCCGGCTTACTCATTACCCGAGCCAGATATCGTGAAAACCTTCAAGAATGCCTTTTAAATCTTTCAAACTTTAATTTCAATAAAGAAATAGAGCTTTCCGCTGAAGATATCAGACTGGCTTCCAGAGCCATCGGCAAAATAACCGGACAAATTGAAATCAACGAAATTTTAGATAAAATTTTTGGTTCTTTTTGTATTGGAAAATAAGCTCTATTTTTAAGATTTTAAGCCTGCTTGTATCTTATAAAATTTAGCATATTCTCCATTTTTTTGGTATAGTTTATTGTGTGATCCTCTTTCAACGATTTTCCCTTTTTTAAACACAACAATTTCATCCATTTCGTGCAAAGTTGAAAGCCTGTGAGCAATCGCTATCACCGTTTTGCCTTTCATTAATTCTTTAAGTGATTTTTGAATATATCTTTCACTTTCACTATCAAGGGCAGATGTTGCCTCATCTAAAATAAGAATCGGTGCATTTTTTAAAATAGCTCGTGCGATAGCAATACGTTGACGCTCACCGCCTGAAAGCATAATACCTCTTTCACCAACTTTGCTTTGATAGCCTAAAGGCAAAGAGGTTATAAAATCGTGTATATAAGCTTTCTTGGCCGCGGCAATAACCTGTTCATCAGAAGCTTTCGGATTTCCATAACGAATATTTTCCATAATCGTGCGGTTAAAAAGTGTACTTTCCTGCGGAATCATTGCAATATTTGAACGCAAACTTTCTTGTGTAACAACGGCAATATTTTGACCCCCGACTAAAATTTGTCCTGTCGACACATCCCAATAACGAACCAACAATTTAATAAGTGTCGACTTTCCGCTACCCGAAGCACCCACCAACCCTATTTTTTGATTTGGTTTAATTTTCAAATTAAATTTATTAAAAACAGGCTTTGAATTTGGGTAAGCAAATGAGACAGAATCAAACACTATTCCATTGTCTTTAAGAATTATTTTTTGCGCATTAGGCACATCTTGAACATAACAGTCTAATTCAAGCAAACAGAGGCAATCTTTGATGTTGCCATAAAGCTGAACAACAGATGTTGCCATCCAGCCCATGCGTCGTATGGCATTGATAAACGTTTGTATTAAAGATGTTACTAAAACGACACTGGCTAAATCAAGTCCAAAATGATACCACCACCACAAAACAAGGGCAAACGAGATAAGCGTCATCAAATCAAACCCACTTTGAG
>CADBSM010000014.1 GCA_902797315.1 uncultured Pseudomonadota bacterium
ACCGCAAAATTTTAACCTAATTGGAGCGCTTTGACAAGTTCATCGCTATAAGCTACACTAAACCCCGCGTCTAACGCGGGGTTTTCTTGATACAAAAAAGAAAACACCGATAAAAATCGGTGTTTTCTTTTTAACAAAATATATACTAATTTTTGAATATAATAACCCGTTATTCATTTCAAAGAAGAGTAAAATTAATGGAACTAACTTTATCTATGTTTTTAATCGTATGTCCACTTGTTTTTTTAGCTGGCTTTGTTGACGCTATAGGAGGCGGTGGTGGTTTGATTTCACTCCCTGCTTATCTTATTGCTGGCTTACCAGCCCATGCAGCAGTTGGCACAAACAAACTTTCTTCCGGTTTAGGCACAGCCGTTTCCACTTTTCGTTATTGCAAAAACAAGTTTATCGACTACAAGCTGGCTGTAATTGGTATCATCACCGCATTGACAGGCGGTTCTTTGGGCGCAAAATTTGCTCTTTATGTTGATGACATTGTTTTTAAAATTCTTCTTTTGATTTTACTGCCATTAATTGCAATGTATGTTCTCTTGAAAAAAAATCTTGAACCTAAAAAAACGCAAACTATATCTCGCCGTAAACAATACATTATTGTTTCGATTGCCACTTTTTTTCTTGGTATGTATGATGGTTTTTACGGACCAGGATCCGGAACGTTTTTAATTTTAGTGTATTCCGGTCTGGCAAAAATGAATATTCTAACAGCTGAAGGCAACGCTAAGATTGTCAATTTAGCAGCAAACATTTCATCTTTAGTGGTCTTTTTGCTCAACGGTGTTGTTTTAATTCCGCTCGGGCTTGCAGCTGCCGTATTTAGTATTGCAGGACATTATATCGGTGCAGGCGTTGCCATGAAAAATGGCAGCAAAGTTGTTAGAATCGTCATTTTGTCTGTCATTGCTTTGCTATTTATCAAAATCATCTGGAGCGCAGGAGCTCAGTTTATAAGCTGGTTATAAAGGTTCACACAGCAACCTGAGCTTTGATTGTGCCATAGCTCTCATAACCGACAAGTTCAAAATCTTCAAACTTAAAGTTATTGATATTTTGAACATCTTTGTTAATTTTCATCGTCGGCAAAGGTAAAGGTGTGCGTGAAAGCTGCTCTTTAACCTGTTCAAAGTGGTTGTGGTAAATATGCGTATCGCCGAGTGTGTGCACAAATTCTCCGACTTCTAAACCGCAAACTTGTGCAATCATCATTGTTAAAAGCGCATATGATGCAATATTAAAAGGCACCCCCAAAAACATATCGCACGAGCGCTGATAGAGCATACACGAAAGCTTGCCATTTGCGACATAAAATTGAAACATCATGTGGCACGGCGGCAATTTCATTTTCGAAATTTGTGCCGGGTTCCAAGCCGTCACAATCATACGTCTATCATTAGGATTCGTTTTTAAGCGATGAATAACATCTTCCAACTGATCAATGCCCTGACCGTTAAAATTGCGCCATTGAGCCCCGTAAACCGGTCCCAAATCACCATTTTCATCTGCCCATTCGTTCCAAATACGCACCCCATTGTCTTGCAGATACTTCACGTTTGTATCACCTTTAATAAACCATAAAAGCTCATGAATAATGCTTTTAAGATGTACTTTTTTTGTTGTTACAAGGGGAAAACCTTTTTGCAAATCAAAGCGCATCTGCCGTCCAAAAACAGAACGCGTTCCAACGCCTGTGCGATCCATTTTATCGACCCCGTTTTCCATCACATCTTTTAACAAATCAAGATACTGTTTCATTTATTTATCCTCTTTATTTTCAATAGCGTTGATAATATGTTTGATCACGTTTTGATCAACAAAATCACCTCTTTTAACCAAGACACGGGTTACAATATTATCTTCTAAATAATCATTTGAAATTTGCCGATATTTTTGTTCCAACACCTCAACGCAAGAAGAAATATCAACCTTATCTCCTTTAAGATTTGGGTTTAAATCACCTTGATAGCAGCAATCGATTACAATATCCGGCATCAACAAGGAAGACAGCATAAAAGCCCTATAAACACTCGCGCCCCCAGATATATAGACAGTATCATTTATATTTTTAACATCTTTGATATCTGTCACAACGAAATGATTTTCGGGGTCAGAAACCTCATAATTCGAATCAAAACTCAGCACACAAATTCGGCGATTTGGCAAAGTACGGTTAGGAAAAGTTTCATAAGTTGTTTGTCCGGCAACAACACAAGCGCCCTGAGTAATACGTTTAAAGCGTTTAAAATCCGAAGAAACATGCCAAGGAATATGCGGTCCCACACCGATAACATGATCATCTTTATGCCGACACCAAATTGCCACAATTGTCATGAAGTTCTCCTAAGAAATTTTTCTAACTGAAGGATAAAAAAAATCACTTTGAAAAACAAACCGATTTTTATCTTGTCAACATCAAATTTGATCAGATAAGCTTAAATAGCTAACCACTATTGTCGTGTTTGCATTTGTGGCATTACCTACCCAAAGAGATCTATTTGTACCAAACAAAACCCAAATCAAACCCGAAACAAAAAACCGCCTAAAAGGCGGATTTTTTATTGGTACGCGCAACGGTTGGCTCGGCTAAAGCCTACCGGTTTGCTTTGTAACATTTTCAAACATTCGCTTTCACTCGTTTGAAAATGAACAAATCTGCACCGCTCCGGTAAAAAATGCCATTATAGGCATTTTTTATCCTCGCGCCCCTCGTCCGGGGTTCTTGCCCCGGCTTTTCAAAACAAAAAACCGCCTAAAAGGCGGATTTTTTTATTGGTACGCGCAGAGGGACTCGAACCCTCGACCCACTGATTAAGAGTCAGTTGCTCTACCAACTGAGCTATACACGCTTTATAAAAGTTAGTCTGGTTATAACAAACTAAAACTTCATTTGCAACACTTTTTTTGCCTATTTCAAAATAAATTTAAAAAAAATCTCAGGTTAAACCCGAGATTCTTACTATTAAATTGCTCTATGCGATTAGTCATTTGCATTTGGGCAAACTTTTGCTTGCTCAGCATTAAATTTTACAAATTCTGGATCTGCATCTGCATCGTTGGAAATTGCTTCCTGAGGACATTCTGAAATGCAAACACCGCAATCAATGCAAACATCTGGATTGACTACAAGCTGGCTCTCTGCTTCGTGAAAAGCATCAACCGGGCAAACACTCACACAAGCTTTACATTTAATGCAGCTATCATTAACCACTGAAGGCATATTTAAATCTCCTAATTTGAATTATTATCTATGAAAGTTCTTTTGTATGACTTTTAAAACAAAAATGCAAGTATTATTTTTGTTACATTGAAAAATCTTCACCTAAATAAACTTTTCGAACTTCTTTACTTTGGACAATTTCTTCAGGGGTACCTTCCATCAAAACAGAACCAGCGTGTAAAATATAAGCCCTATCAATAATATCAAGTGTTTCTCTAACGTTGTGATCTGTAATCAAAACACCTAAACCTCTGTTCTTGAGCTGAGAAACAAGTGACCTAATTTCACCGACAGCTATCGGATCAATACCTGCCAAAGGCTCATCAAGCAATATAAAATCAGGGTTGCTCGCCAACGCCCTCGCAATTTCAAGCCTTCTACGCTCACCTCCCGACAACGCAACTGCCGGAGATTTTCTTAAATGAGCTATCGAAAATTCATTCAAAAGCTCTTCTAGCTTTGCTTCGCGTTTTCCTTCATCGTCTTCTACAATTTCTAAAATCGCTTTGATATTGTCTTCAACACTCAACGATCTGAATATTGAAGCTTCTTGTGGTAAATATCCTATACCCATTCGAGCACGTTTATACATCGGCATATTAGTAATATCTTCTCCATTGATATGCACATCACCATAATCAGGGGTAATTAAGCCAATCACACAATAAAAACATGTCGTCTTGCCTGCACCATTAGGACCCAGCAAACCAACGGCTTCTCCTCGATGCACATTAAGAGAAACATTTCTTAAAACAGATCTGTTTTTGTATTTTTTACCAATATTAAAAATTTCTAATACACTATCAGATACATTAGTTTTTTTCATTTTTACCTCTCTTAATGTTTTGACCATTAATCATTCCAGAAACTCGTTTGTTCTGCCTATTTGAAATCATCCGACTGATTTTTGTTTTTGTATCGCTAATAGCTCTATCGCCATAAATAATATGCCCATCTTTTTTAATAGAAACATTGTCTTCAAGCTCAAGCCTATTTTCATGCGGCAGATAAAGACCTTTATCACCTTGAGCAATGGCATCTTCCGCATATACCTCAACATTTCCGAAAGCTTCAATTTTGGCTAATTCAGGCTTTTTACTATCCGTCAAATACACAACGGCTTTATCGGCGTACAAAGTCTGAACTTCTTGTTCCAATTTCACATTTCCTATGGCCACAATCTTGTTATCATTTTGATAATAAATCACTTGTTTGGTGGCGTTGAGCTCATTATTTTCACGAACAATTTTCGTTTTTCCATTCAGGTAAAGAATATCTTTATTTTTGTCATACGCAAATCCTTCAGACCACAATTTACCCCATGAGCCAAAAGCATAGACAGGAGCATTGCCTTTTCCATATGCTTTTTTAAAATCATATTCTGCCTTGTCCGTTTGAACTGTTGTTTGCTTATTGTAAACAGCCTCAACATCTGTTTGCAAAACAATCACATTGTCATTTTGATGATAAAAACCTGTTTTGGACTGCAAATCAACAAATTCATCATTTGTATTAATCGGAATTTTTCCTTTCGGATTAGTAATTTGAATAATTTGAGACCCAGGCTTTGTTTCATCCATTAAATCTGCTGTAAAAGAGCTAATTTTTCCATCGGCATCTGTCGTTGAAAAAAACGTATTTTCAACATGCAGCTTTTCAAGTTCCCCTTTTTTAGGGGCTGTCAAGTCGTACTGCGAAAGTGCGTTTTCTTTTTTTAAAGTTGGAAAAACCAAAATCATCGCAATTAAAAGAGCTGCGATTGAAGGCATCACGAGCTTTACAAACCTCAAAATACGATTTCGCTTATTTAATGGGGTCGTTCTCTTGCTATCGAAAGCCCTTTCTTTAGAAAAAAAAGTGTCTATTTGTTTTAAATCGACCACTTTAGACAACCCCTGCCCTCAGACAATCGTGGATATGTATCAAACCAACAGGCTTTCCGTTTTCAACAGCAAATAGGTTTGTTATACCCCTTCCTGTATTATTCATTGTATAAACGGCTTCACTAGCCAACACATCAGGCCTAATTGTTTTAGGGTTTTTAGTCATCACTGTTGAAACTTTTTCTTCAATAAGCTTAGGGCTCATCCAGCGGCGCAAATCGCCATCTGTAATCATTCCTATCAATTCACCTTTTTTATTGACAATACCGACACAACCAAGCATTTTTTCACTCATTTCCATCAGCGCATCTTGCATAATAGCATCTTCATCAACAATCGGCATTTCATCTCCTGTATGCATCAAATCTGAAACTTTGCACAAAATTGCGCCCAACTTGCCACCTGGATGACGTTGTTTATAATCTGTTTCTGAAAATCCTTTGCGTTCCATCAATGCAATAGCGAGCACATCTCCCAAAACAAGAGTCGCTGTTGTTGATGAAGTCGGAGCCAAACCAAGCGGGCAAGCCTCTCCATCATTAGGTAGTTTTAAGAGATAATCGCCAGCCTTGCCTAGTGTGCTTTCCGGATTTTTAGTCATTGCAATAAGCGGAATATGATAGCGTTTACAATACATTAAAATGTCAGAAAGCTCTTTAGATTCTCCTCCATTTGAAATAGCCAAAACAACATCTTTATCTGTAAGCATACCCAAATCGCCATGACTGGCTTCTCCTGGGTGCACAAAAAAGGAAGGTGTACCTGTTGAGGCTAATGTTGCAGCAATCTTGCGTCCAATATGACCTGATTTACCCATTCCGGTAACAATCAAACGTCCCTTGCATTTTTCAATTAAATCCAAAACCTGACTGAAAGAATCATCCATTTCGTCTTTCATCATCTCTAAGGCTTCAACTTCACGATCTATCACCTGTTTTGCGACTTCAATATCTTTACTTCTTGACATTATATTGTATCTCCAAATTCTATTACTTTTTTCTGTTGATTATAAACCGAACGCCATTCAAGCGCAATATTTTTTTCACGACTATTCACTTATGAACTATTTGAATCAAAGCTTTTTTTCTTCCCATTTACCGA
>CADBSM010000015.1 GCA_902797315.1 uncultured Pseudomonadota bacterium
AATTAGGCGTTGGCTTTCGAGCAACCTCGGCACCCATGATTACAAAATCAGGAGATTTAGCTGCTATTTTAACAAATCTTGAACCAAATGATGTTTTGTTTATTGATGAAATTCATCGCCTTAATCCAGCCATCGAAGAAGTTTTGTATTCAGCCATGGAAGATTTTCAGCTTGATTTAATTATCGGTGAGGGGCCATCGGCACGTTCTGTGAAAATTGATTTACAACCTTTTACTTTGGTCGGAGCCACCACAAGGTCGGGTTTGCTTTCAACCCCTTTAAGAGAGCGTTTTGGTATACCTTTAAGACTTGATTTTTATACACATGATGAACTGAAACAAATTGTTTTAAGAGGAGCAAAGCTTTTAGGTATGCCAATTTCAGAAAATGGAGCTTTTGAAATTGCTAAGCGTTCTCGAGGCACACCTCGTGTCGCAGGCAGACTTTTGCGTCGTGTCCGTGATTTTGGAGCTTTAAATGGCGGAAAAGAAATTGATAACACCCTCGCGGATATGGCTTTGAGCCGTCTAGATGTTGATAACTACGGACTCGATATGTTTGATAGGCGCTATTTAAATTGCATCGCTCAAAATTATGGCGGCGGACCTGTCGGAGTCGACACAATTGCAGCAGCTTTATCTGAAGAAAGAGATACCCTTGAAGAAGTGGTTGAGCCCTTTTTACTTAAATTAGGTTTCATCGCACGTACGCCGCGTGGGCGCGTGATATCTGAACAAGGATGCCGCTACTTGGGACTTCCCAAAACAAAAATAAAATATGATGATCAACAATTTGATTTACTTAAAAATCTTGAAAGTGAAAACGATGAATAATGTATTTAACATTCCTGTCAGAGTGTATTATGAAGATACAGATGCTGAGGGTATTGTTTATTATGCAAATTATCTGAAATTTGCCGAACGAGCCAGAACAGAGTTTTTGCGCGCACTTAACTTGACACCTGAAACAACCAAAAATGATGAAAGATGTGGTTTTGTGGCACGCCATGTTGAGGTCGATTATAAAAAATCGGCTTTTTTGGACGATTTGTTGACCGTGACGTGTCAAATTAAAGAAGTAAAAAACTCTTCTGTGACAATTGTTCAAGAAATTTTGAAAGAAAATGAAATATTGACATCACTAGAAATAACGCTGGTTTATATTAATATCAATAGACATCGCCCGACCAAAATTCCAGATACAATGCGCTTAAAACTTGTTTAAGATCGATTTTAGGTTTAATCAAAAAGCTCTTTATGCTCTTCTTAAATAAGAAGCATAGATTTTTTTTCGTCCGACTTTATCAAAATATACAACACATTTATCATCATCTTCAACACTCATCAATATTCCATAACCAAAGCTTGCATGATACACCCTAAGACCTTTGAGGTTTTTTTTGCGCGAAGATGTGTCACTTTCATCAGGCTTGTAATAAACTGAAGATTTTTGATAATGATGAGATGTTTGGTTATAAGTTTGACGCTTTGGGAAAGTGTTTTGATAATGCTGATAAGTTGTATTCGAAATTTCTAGACACTCAGGAGGCAATTCATTTAAAAACCTTGATGGCTGGTTATTTTGCCACTGACCGAATACTTTTCTAGAATATGAGGTTAAAATGTAAAGGTGTTGTTTGGCTCGAGTGATAGCAACATAGGCAAGGCGTCTTTCTTCTTCTAAAGCAGCAGAACCTCCTTCATTTAAAGTGCGTTCATGCGGAAACAAGCCTTCTTCCCAACCTGGTAAAAATACAGTATCAAATTCAAGACCTTTGGCTGAATGCAAGGTCATTAACATAACCTTATTTGTACTGAGAGCATCATCTGCCTCTGTAACTAAGCTAACGTGTTCCAGAAAGGTTTCAAGAGAAGGATAATTATTATCATCACTCATCACGTTAATTAGTTCTTTTAAGTTTTCAATACGACCTTGTGCTTCGAGAGATCCTTCATTTTTAAGCATTTCAAAATAGCCTGACTCTTCTAAAACAAGAGAAGCAAGTTCATCTAGGCTAATTTCTTTTGAGGCTTTTTGCCAATGTTCAAATTTAGAAACTAAATCCGAAACAGCCGTTAGCAATTGTCCTGAAATCAATTGTTCTTGAACCATACGCTTTAGTGTTTCGAATAAGCTGATTTTATTTTCATAGGCATAATCTCTAAATTTTTGCACACTTTTGTCGCCAATTTTGCGCGAAGGTTTGTTGATAATGCGCTCTAAAGCTAAATCATCATTTGGTTGAGCAATGCTTCGAAAATAGGCTAAAGCATCTCTAATTTCAAGCCTCTCATAAAATTTTGGTCCGCCAATAACCTGATAAGGAATGGCTTCTTTAATAAATTTTTCTTCAAGCTCCCGCATTTGAGAAGCTGTACGTACCAAAACCGCCATATCTGCGTAAGAATTTCCACTTCGATGCAAGGCTTCGATTTGGCTTGAAATATAAGATGCTTCTTCTTGTCCGCTATAAACACTGACAAGTTTGATTTTTTCATTATCTTTTTGTATAGCAGGTGAGTTTTTTGCAACTCTTAAGGTCTTGCCTAAGCGGCCACTATTATGGCTGATTAAATTAGAAGCTGCTTTTAAAATGTTGCTTGTTGAACGATAATTTTGCTCTAACCTAATGACAAGGGCGTCATCAAAATCTTTTTCAAAACGTAAGATATTTTCAATTTCTGCACCGCGCCAAGAATAAATTGATTGATCATCATCTCCCACACAGCAAAGGTTGTGATGTTTTTGTGAAAGAAGCCTTAAAAACAAGTATTGGGTTACATTTGTATCTTGATATTCATCAACCATAATGTATTTGAATTTGTTTTGATAATAGTCCAAGATGTCAGCGTTTTTCATTAAAATTTCAAGCGTTAAAAGCAAAATATCGCCGAAATCAACAGCGTTAAGTTCTTTTAAGCGCGCTTGATATTTTTGATAAATGATGGTGGTGATGTTGCCTTTAAAATCTTTGGAGATTTTCTCTGGTGTCAAATTTTTATCTTTCCAACGTGAGATTTTTTCAACAAAAGCTTGCGGTGGATATTTTTTATCATCTATGTTTTCTGTTTGCAGAATTTGTTTAATCAGGCGTTTTTGATCATCTTCATCTAAAATTGTAAAATTTGGTTTTAAATCAGCAAGTTCGGCATGCTTGCGTAAAATTTTAACACACATACTGTGAAAGGTGCCAAGCCATACAGAATCAGCAACAGAACCTATCATTTCTTGAACACGATTCTTCATTTCTTTAGCTGCACGGTTTGTAAAAGTGACAACCAAACAATTCCAAGGCTGAGCAAGACCTTCGGCCAAAATATAGGCCAACCTGGTAGTTAAAACACGTGTTTTTCCTGTCCCGGCACCGGAAAGAACAAGAACAGGGCCTTGTGTCGACTTAACAGCTTGAAATTGTTGTTCATTAAGGCCGTCTAAAAAATCAAAGTGTGGTCTTAAGGCACTGATATTATCATACGTCTTTGGCTCTACTATGTCTTCTTCTAAATCAAATATGTTAGTCATTGTTGCAATATTTCTTGTATTTTTTTTATATTTAACCTATATAATAAAGCAGAAAATTGAAAATAAAAGTTTTAAAATTAATCTTATTAACAAAGGAAAGTTCTGCAATGTCTGAGTTAAGAGAAAAAATTCTTGATTTACAAAAACACCTCAAAACGGTGATTGTTGGGCAAGAGGATCTGATTGAAAAAATGATGATTACACTTCTTGCTGGCGGTCATGCTTTACTTGAAGGCGCGCCTGGTCTTGCAAAAACAAAGGCAATTAAAACCCTCGCATCAAGTATTAATGCAAGTTTTAATAGAATTCAATTTACACCAGATTTATTGCCTTCGGATATTACAGGAAGTGATATATATCTTGCATCAGAAGGGCGTTTTGAATTTAGAAAGGGGCCTGTTTTTGCCAATTTGGTTCTTGCTGATGAAATTAACCGAGCTCCAGCAAAAGTTCAATCTGCGCTTTTAGAGGCAATGGGCGAAAAACAAATCAGTGTTGGTGGTAAAATTTATATGTTGCCTGATTTGTTTATGGTGATGGCTACGCAAAACCCGATTGAACATGAAGGAACTTA
Source organism: uncultured Pseudomonadota bacterium (assembly GCA_902797315.1). Classification (GTDB taxonomy): domain Bacteria; phylum Pseudomonadota; class Alphaproteobacteria; order RF32; family CAG-239; genus UBA1254. Next base: position 4,097 of record CADBSM010000015.1, read on the forward strand.
TAATTTGCCAGAAGCCCAGCTTGATAGATTTTTGATGCATATTAGAATTAATCAACCGGATGCAGAAACTGAAAAGAAGATTTTAAAAATTGTGCGACGTGAAGATATGGCTTGCGGCGATGATCAGAATTGCTGGTCTGAATATGAGAAGTCGGGACACAAAATTTCAGTTGATGAGATTCTGGGAGCATCACAGGAAGTATTGCGTGTGCATACTTCAGAAGGAATGGAAGATTATATTGTTGCGCTTATTATGGCGACGAGAACACCTCAAAAATATGATCAAAGTTTTCAAAATGCTGTTCGCTATGGTGCAAGTCCGCGTGCAACAATTGCACTGGATAAATGCTCTAAAATTCATGCATGGTTAGAAGGACGCGAATATGTTGCACCTGAAGATGTACACGCGGTTGTGGCTGATGTTTTAAGACATCGTCTTATTTTAAGCTTTGAAGCTATGGCGGAAGGATTGACACCTGATGATGTTATTTCAAAGCTTTTACAACTGGTTCCATTGCCTTAAAAAAGGAGATAAACTTTGGTTCTTTCAGGGTTTAGGCGTTTTTTTAAAGAAGAAGATTCTTTTAATCATAGCGAATCTTTGAGCCCAAGCTTTAAAACGCTTCTGAAAATGAAAAATGAGGTTTTGTATTTGAAAGATTTTTCTTTAAAGAAAACCTCGCATATTTCAGGTGATGCTCAATCTGCCTTTAAGGGAAGGGGAGTAGAGTTTGAAGAAATAAGACCCTACCAATTTGGAGATGATGTCAGAGATATCGATTGGCGCGTTACGGCGCGTAAAAATCAGCCTTATACAAAACTTTATATGGAAGAAAAAGATAGAGAAATATATATTTTTCTTGATTTGTCTGAAAAAATGTATTTTGGAACCACGCATGAACTCAAATCTGTGACGGCTTGTAAGATAACATCTCTTTTAGGATTTTATGCTCTATCATATAAGGACCGCGTCGGTTTTGCAATTTATACAGGTAAACAGACCCATGTCTTTGAAGCTCGCCGTCAAACTGATTATTTTTTATCTGTCTTAAAAAAAGTTGAATCTCTTTCGCAAGAGTTATTAAACCAAACAAATGATATGGCACAATCTTTTTCTCAAGCCTTGCAAGTATTTGAGAAAAAAATAGGGAAAAATGCCATTGCTTTTATTGTCAGTAGTTTTGATACAGAAGATAAAGGCCTCTTAAACTCTCTGAGTGCTTTTATGATTCCGCGAGAAGTTTATTTAATTGATATTTTTGATCGTCTTGAATTAATTTCGCCTCCGACTGGTGAATATGCAATTTTTTATCATGATCAAAATGATATTTTACAAACTGGTTCTCTTCATTATGATGAGCTTTATAAAAGCTATTTTGAGAATAAAAGAAAGGTTTTAAAAGATCTGTGTTTGAAATATGGCCAACATTATCGTGCCGTCCAAACAGATTTGCCGATTGCTCTTCAATTAAAACCGATATAGTCATAAGATACAAAAAATACACCTCTCAAAAATTTGAGAGGTGTATTTAATATTATCAAAATTTCTAAAGCTTAAGCTTTTTTGATGCCGAAAGCAGCAAACTTATTGTTAAATTTAGAAACCTGTCCACCAGAATCGACCATACGGTGAACACCTGTCCATGCCGGATGAGATTTTGGGTCGATTTCCAAATTCATCTTATCACCTGCTTTGCCCCAAGTTGTGCGTGTTTTGCACTCTGTACCATCTGTCATCACATATGTGATTTCGTGATAGTCTGGGTGAATACCTTTTTTCATTTTTACTTCTCCAAATTAAAACTCTTCAAACAAAATTTATGCACTTATAACCTAATCGAATTGAGTTTTCAAGTCTTTTTTTACAGTTTATTTAAAAATCTCAAAAATCTTTTGATTAAGATTAAAGTTTGTAGCGACCAAATGCCCTTGTTTATAGATTTCTGACAGATCTTCAATGCGGATATCTTTTTGTTTTAAGGCTCTAACAATACCTCCGGCTTCTTTTAAAATTAAAATTCCGGCAGCTATAGAGCAAGGGTGGTTATTCAGACTAACAGAAGCATCAAATTTTCCGCCGGCTAAATAGGCCAAGTCAAGAGCAATCGAACCACTGATACGAAGATTTTGAGTGAGATCTAATATTTGAGCATGAATTTTTGATAAAGCTTTTGCGTCTTTTTCAACACTTGATGAAGATGCAATCAGAGCATTGTTTAGCTCTTTGGTTGAAGAAACACGAAGTCTTTCATGATTGCGATAACCCTCCTTAAAGGCTCCCTTTCCGACTTGCGCAAAGAATGTTTCATCTTTTGCTGGATTATAGATGACAGCACATATTAAAGAATCGTTTTCAATCAGAGCAACCGAAACAGCGAAATCAGCATTTCCGTGAGCAAAATTGACAATTCCTTCAATCGGACTAATAGCAAAATAGGAATGAACTGTAATTTTGTCAGCTGTCGTTAAGACAGGAATATCAGGTCTTATTTTAGAAAGTTCGGCTTTCAGATTTTGTTCAAGCCTTGTATAAGAGTTAAATACAAAACTTTTAATGCTTTTGATAGAATTCTGAAGCTTTTCAAGCTCGGCAAAATCCCTATCAATCGAAGATGCAGATTTTTTAACTGCCTCAACGATACTTGTCAAAAGTGGAGATATATAGGCCATTATTTTGCTCTTTCGACATAGTTGGATTCGGTTGTGCCGACCACAATTTTTTCACCGACACCAATAAAGGGAGGAACCATGATTCGAATACCATTATCCAAAATGGCAGGCTTGTAGGAGGAAGCTGCTGTTTGCCCCTTGATGACAGGTTCTGTTTCAACAACTGTGCATATGACTTGCAAAGGCAGTTCGATAGAAATAGGGCGTCCGTTGATGTGTGAAATACGAACAATCATACCATCTGTTAAAAAAGGACGCGAATCGCCTAAAATATCAGTTGGCATACTAAACTGTTCAAAGGTTTCATTTTCCATGAAGGTTAAGCCATTTGCATCTTCAAATAAAAATTGGCAATCTTTGTCTTCAACCATCATTTTTTCGACAGAATCTTCTGTTCTGAAACGTTCGTTTGTTTTTGTACCTTCTTCGACAGATTTCATTTCGACCTGCATAAAAGCACCGCCTTTTCCAGGTTTGATGTGCTGAGCTTTAGTAATTGTCCAAGGCTTTCCCTTATATTCAATAACCCAGCCAATTCTGATTGATCCTGCAAGTTGTTTCATTTTTGTGTTCTCCTATTTACAATTTGATAAGTGATTATTTTTGATAAATGGCAACATACATGTTTATACATTTTTTTGCAAGTGTTTTTTTATATAAGTATTTGTTCAGCTTAAAGGGGAGAGTTTGCTTTAAGCGCTCAGCCATTGCTTAAATTTGGAGGCAAATCAACGTCTTTTAAAATAACAAAATCTGTCTTGAAGGACTGATAATCAAGGCTTTCCATTGGCATTAGAGCAGACTGAATTAAAAACATCTCTGCATACCAAGAAGTTAACTCTTCAATTTTATGGCGGCCATCTTGCCAGGCTTTGAATATTAAAAAATCAGGTTCACATTCCGAACAAATCATAGCTTCATGACGCCTGTTGCGACAGATAATACCGGTTAATTTGTTTTTCAAATGAGCTGATATGGTTAAAAAATCTTTTTTAATATTATCTGATTTTGACAAATCCATAATCAACCCATCTAAATGATAAGCTAAAACATCACTGAGAGAAAAACCTAAAACCAATTTATTTTTAGATTTTGCTAAATTTTGGAAATGAACCTTAAAATGTGAAGAAAGATTTTCTGAGAGAATAAAACATTCGAGTTCATCTAAATCAATGAGTGAAATATTTTCTTGCGTGATTTGTACAATAAATTTTTGCATAATCGTTGATTATCTCTTGTCAATTTCTAAAAAAACATTACGATAAGTTTAACAGATTTTATTTGATAAAGAAAGAGAATTTTATGAATATGCAAGATTTTACAAAAACATCTCAGTCTCTTTTGCAACTTAAAGCTTGCTTAGACAGGTTGCGTGATCTCTCTGTCAAAAAGAAAAATGCTTTAACGCAACAACGAGAATCTTATAAAAACAATATTTTTCAAAAAAACAGTGAAATTCAGCATTTGAAAGAAATAATTAAACTGGCAGCTAAGAGAATTGATGAATCGGCCCAGAAAATTAATGAGGTAATAAAAGAAAATGGCTCAAGTAACAATTGATATTAATGGCAGACAATATTCTATAGCCTGTGGTGATGGAGAAGAAGCTCATATTGTAAAGCTTTCAAAACTTTTAGATGATAAGGCTAAAATACTTACTCGAAACGGCGCTCAAATTAATGAAAACCAACTTTTGGCTATGGTCGGGTTGCTTGTGGCTGATGAACTGAGTGATGCACGTCAAACACTAGAACATCCTGTTGAGAAGGTTGTCGAGGTTGAAAAAGTAGTTGAAGTGCCTGTTGAGAAGGTC
>CADBSM010000016.1 GCA_902797315.1 uncultured Pseudomonadota bacterium
ATAAGCGGCCATGTTTTTTTTCCATAACAACATTCTTTACCTGCCCTTTGAATGGCAGACAAGTTCGTCTTTGAAAATTTTGACAACATACCCAAGCGTTTTTTTGAATTAAAACCTTCTTGAAGTCTGCCCGATAAACTTTGCTGATTCTGACTTTGCAACACCTTTAACCTTTTTGTTATATAAATAATATGCGCTTTTATAGCATTTATTTTCTTCAATCACAACTAAAAAAACAGAAATCTCTTGACTTGTGAATGTTTAATCACTAGGTTTATAATATATCAATAAAAACTCATAAATTAAAGAGGGTATTATGAAAAAAGAACATCATTTTAAAGAACACAAACAAGAAACATTACCCAATGATAACGAAAATGTTCAAGAATCTGAAGAGATTTTAGAAGAAAAACCTGAACTGATGGAAGAATGTCATGCTTTGAAAGAAGAAAATGAGAAGCTCAAAGATGAACTTTTGCGTGCCGTTGCCGAATCAGAAAATGTGAAAAAAAGATGTTTAGCTGAAATTGATAAAAACAATAAATATGCTATATCTTCATTTGCTAAAGACTTGTTGCCTGTGGCTGACAATCTAGATCGAGCTTTATCCGCAGCTCAAAACAATCAATCAGATGAAGCTAAAGCACTTTTAGAGGGCGTCGAACTCACAAAAAAAGAATTGACCCACGTTTTCGAAAAATTCGGCATCACCAAAATGGATATCTTGGGACAAGTTTTTGATCCTAATTTTCATCAAGTCGTACAGCAAATTGCAGATCCATCAAAACCAGCAGGAACAGTGATTGCTGAAGTTCAAACAGGCTATATGATTAACGGACGAATTTTGCGTGAGGCAATGGTGGTTGTTACAAAAGACTAAGGGTCAGACATGTCTTTTGATTTGATGTTCCATAAGGCCAATAATCTTTATTTAGACGGTGCTTATGCACAAGCTGAACAAATTTATCGGCAACTTTTAGAGTTTGTCCCCGAAAGCTCAGATGTGCTGAATATGTTGGGTTTAACAGCTCAACAGCAAGGGCTGCATAACGAAGCCGTCTCTTTTTTTTATCAATCATTAAAAACAGCCAGTAATAAATTACCGATCTACTTCAATTTAGCTGTTTCACTCACTGCTCTTTCGCACTTTCGAGACGCTCTTGAAATTTATCAAAAAATTTTAGACATCAAACCAGACATAAAGGAGGTTTATAACAATCTTGGCTGGATTTATGAAAATTTACAAGATAATGACAATGCCTTGCATTGCTACAATAAAGCCATTGAGCTAGACTACTCTTACACAGAAGCACGTCTCAATAAGGCCTTGCTTGAAAACAATGAAAATGCTTTAAATCAGCTGGTTCAGGAATTTCCGAAAAATTCCCTTGTTTTATATCATCAGGCTCTTCGTTTCTTTGATAACCAGCAAAATGAAAAAGCTCTTCATTTAGCACTTAAAGCAGATCAAATTGAACAATCTTATGACATTAAAAATCTGATTGCTCAAATTTTTTTAAAACAAGAAAACTTTGAAAAGTCAGAACAATACTTTTTGCAAGCATTAAGCCGTAACCCTAAGGGAATAGATGCCCTTTTAAATTTAGGGCAGCTTCAAAAAGAAGAACGTTATTTTAAGAAAGCTCTTTCCTTATATCCTCAAAGTTTTGAAGCTCATATCTTGTATGCTGATTTTTTATACCAAGACAAACGAAATGTTGAGGCCCTTGAAGAATATCGAAAAGCTGTTTTAATCTCACCCGACAACCCTGCTTTAAGCAATAATATCGCCTTAATTTTGAAAGACCAAGGAGATTATCAAGGTGCGCTTGATTTATTGATGGACGCATTCTTAAAAAATCCTCATGATGATAAAATTGCCATCAATATCTCTGAAACACTTATTTTGCTTTATCAAAACAATGCTGATGAAGCGCTCAAAATTGCAAAACTTTGGCAGCAAAATGCTCAGGACAATATCTTTGCTAACAAACTTCTTGCCTCGTTTGAACATAAAAGTACAGAAGATACCGTTGAATATGCTCAAAAATTATTTGATGAGTTTGCTCAAACATATGAGCAAAGAATGCAAGAAATAAACTACAATATATTTAATAAAATCAAAGAATTAAATATCAATTTTAATGTAAAAGTTTTAGACCTTGGTTGCGGCACGGGCTTGGCCGCAAAAGCCTTAAAAACATCAAACAGCTCATGGACGGGTGTCGATATATCAGAAAAAATGCTTCAAAAAGCCAAAGAAAAAAATATATATCAAACTTTACATCACGCAAATATTTTTCAATTTATAAAAGAAAACAAGTTAAACTATAACATTATATTACTTCTGGATGTTATTGAATATACAAAAGAAACTTATAATATCTTCAAATATCTGTATCCTGCTCGACTCATTCTTTCTTTTGAAACGGCTCATGATAATATTGAAACTTTCGAAATTTCAGAACAAGGTCGTTATAAACACAATCCTCATTATGTTGAAAGTCAGCTTAAAAAAGCTGGTTACAAAAACATCAAACAATATCCTCTCATCTTACGTCAAGAATGCGGTCAACCTCTTAAAGGTTTTTTATTTGATTGTTATTGAACAGTTTTTAACAATATAACCTCATTCCATGATCTCTTACATAATCAAAAAGGATACTAAAAAAAAGAATAAAATGTTTTATCATTGAGCATACCTCAATAGAAGATAGTTCAAAATACAATCAAACAACTACAACAAAAACATAAAGGCTCTCTTCAAGAGAGCCTTTATTGACACGAAATCAGACTATTTGATAAATGGTAAAGAATTGTCAAGATCTTCCTGTGTATTGATATCTGCAGGAGCTTGTTCAATTAATTTAATCTTGTTAATTAATTTTGCTCTGATCGTCATTCCGTTTTCAAGAGCTCTTAATTGTTCTAAAGATTCGCGATTTTCCAACACACCCGTCGGTAATGAAACCATCTTTTGCAAAGACGCTGCCTTGAATACATAAATGCCGATATGGTGGTATAAATCTTGATTCTTACATTTTTCCGGATTGCGAGTATATGGTGCAGTTGCGCGGGTAAAATAAAGGCAACGCCCTTCATCTTCGCCCTCTTTCAAACCCATCACAATTTTTACAATGTTTGGATTTGTTTTATCTTCTTCAGATTGAATAACCATACCGCAAGTTGCAATATCACAATCTGTTTTTTGGACCATTTCAATCAAAGGCAAACAAACTGCCGGATCGACATTTAAATTGTCGCCCTGAAAATCAACTACAATGTCGTATTTTTCGCCCTTAGGATCCAACACTTTTAGAGCGGCGGCAATACGATCTGTTCCGCTTGGCAAATTCGGATCTGTTAAAACTGCTGTCCCCCCAAACTTGTTGACCTCATCAACAATTCTTTGATCTCCTGCTGCTATAGCAATATCTGTTTTGCCTTGCATCACTTTTTCAACATTTTCATAAACACGCTGAACAAGTGTCTTACCGTTGATGTTTAAAAGAGGCTTATTCGGAAGCCTTGTTGCTGCCAAACGAACAGGCATCATTGTGATAATATTTGTCATTTTTTTTCTCCAATCAAATGATTAAACAATTTATAAAAGAGTTAGAGCCAAATCTATCCGCTCTAGGGTTGTTTTTTTGCCTAAGACAACAGCAATTTCCGTTGCACCTCCTGGAGTTGTTTGCTTACCAGACAAGGCTATGCGGACAGGATATAATATCTGACCGTTTTTCAAATTGTGCTCAGCAGCTACATTTTTGAGCGTTTCAAAAAGGCTTTCATTCGTCCAAACCGTTTGTGCTACAAGAGCTTCTTTTGCCAACATTAAAGATGATTTTGCAATTTGTTCATCTGTTTTCATCTTTTTATTTTCATAAAGAGTGCTGCTGTAAAAGGGAAGATTTTCAATGAAATCAATATTTTCCTCTATTTCAGCAAGTGTTTCGACACGAGGTTGCAATACTGTACTTAAGAACTCTAAATTTACATCACGTGTTAAACACTTTTTATAATAAGGTAACGCTAGTTCATGAAAAGATTCCGGACTTAAAGACCTGATATAACAGCCATTCATCCATTTGAGTTTTGTAATGTCAAAAATAGAAGGTGATTTATTCAAGCGTTCGCATGTAAATACTTTTTCTAATTCAGCCAAAGAAAAAATTTCTTGCTCTGTGCCAGGGTTCCAGCCCAAAAGCGCAATATAATTCAAAATTGCCTCTGGCAGGTATCCTTTAGCCACCAAATCCTGGAATGAAGCATCTCCATTGCGTTTGCTTAATTTGTGCTGAGCATCTTTCATCACAGGTGGTACATGCACATATATCGGTGGCGTCCACCCGAAAGCCTCATAAATCAAATTATATTTCGGTGTTGAAGAAATATATTCATTACCCCGGACAACATGTGAAATTTGCATCAAATGATCATCAATCACATTGGCAAAATTATACGTCGGCAAGCCATCTGATTTGAGCAAAACACCTTCATCAAGTTCATCATAGTCAATTTCAATTTTGCCATATACGACATCTTCAAAAACAGAAACACCTTTTTTATTGATGTTTTGGCGCACAACAAACGGTTCTCCCGCTGCTATTTTCTTTTTTGCTTCATCAATGGAAAGATGTTTACAAGGATCTTCAAACTTCAGACCGCTTGCTTCTTGGTTTTCACGTTCTTCTTCGTCTTGTGCCTTACAAAAGCAATAATGTGCGCCGCCTAATTCAACAAGCTGATGAGCATATTGTGCATAAATTTTTTTGCGCTCTGATTGAACATAGGGACCGAAGTTACCGCCAATATCAGGACCTTCGTCCCAAAACATGCCAACTTTTTTCAAAGTTGAATAAATAATATCTGTTGCGCCTTCAACATATCTTTTTTGATCTGTATCCTCAATACGAAGCACAAAATCTCCTCCCTGAGATTTTGCAATTAAGTATTCATATAGAGCTGTACGCAAATTTCCAATATGCATATATCCTGTTGGAGATGGTGCAAAACGCGTTCTTGACTTCATTTTTATGTCCTTAATTTTTTTTTTCAATTACTGCACGACAGGATAAAACAATTTTATTTTCTTGCAAGAATTTTCTTTGTTTATACTTTAATTTTAAAATAAATGATTTTTTTGAAGTTGTTCTTGACTTTTAAAAAAAAAGCATTAAAACTATGCCAGCTAGCAAATTGAAGAGCAAACGAAGCTCTTCAGCAAATCGATTTTAAGGAACGTTATGTCTGACAAAGAAAATCAAGATTTAAACACGGATTCACCGCTGCTTGACTCACTTGGGCATGCAGTCAAAAACCTAATTGAAAAAGGCAAAGACCGTGGATATATTACGGTCGAAGAACTTAACAAAGCTCTGCCTTCAGAAAAAGAAACATCAGAACGAATCGAAGATATTATGGCCGGAATCTCTGATTTAGGTATCAGTTTGATTTCCGAATCGGAGTCTGAAAATTTTGAATCTGACGAAGAAGATACACAAGATGACTCAGATATTGATGAAAGCGGCAACTTCGATGAAAAGGAATTAGGTCGCTCTGATGACCCTGTCCGCATGTATCTGCGCGAGATGGGCGCTGTTGAACTTTTGTCTCGAGAAGGCGAAATAGCTATCGCAAAACGCATTGAAGCCGGCAACACTTTAATGATTAGCGGTCTTTGTGAAAGCCCTATGACCTTAAAAGCCATTGCTTCTTGGCGTGATGAACTAATTAGCGGTACCATGCAGCTTCGCGACATTATTGATTTAGAAATGATGTATGGCGATGATAGTGAAGCTATCTCTTATGATGATGAAGAAAATCAAGTTGATGATTTAGATAATGTCGCTAAGGAATTAGACGACAAAAACATGGACGATCTCGATGACGACGATCTAGAACAGGAGATAGATCTTGATTCTGCTGTCGAAAATGAAGAAGATGAGGACGATTTAAACGAAAGCGAACATGATGAAGATGATTCCGATTCTATAGAAGATGAAGATCACTTGTCAGATGAAAATCCGGCACATCACAGCTCTGATGAAGAAGAAGGTACAAATGTTCACTCGACTGCCTCCATATCAGCTATGGAAACAGCCCTTCTTGAACCTGTTCTTGATACTTTAAATAAAATTTCAAGCTATTATGATGATTTGAAAAAAATCCAAACACAGCGCATGAATGCTATTATATCTGGCAAAAAAACCTCTCCTTCTATCGAGAAAAAATATATAGAAGTTAAAAAAGATTTGATTGAATTGATGAGCTCTATTCATCTTAATGCCGAACGTATTGATCAGCTTGTAGAACAGCTCAATGAGATGAACAAGCGTTTAATGGGTTTTGAAGGCAAGCTCTTGCGCTATGCTTTATCTTGCAAAATTAAGCGCGAGGATTTTATAGATTCATATCGACTTTCAGAGCTTGATTCTCACTGGCTTGATCATATCAAAGCTAAAAAAGACAAATATTGGCAAATATTTATTGAAAGATACGGTCAAGAAATTACGGAGCTTCGCAATAGCATTATGCAAATGTCTGAAGAATGTGGTCTCCCAATCAGTGAATATCGAAAAATTGTTGAAACGATTAAGCATGGCGAACGTGAAGCCGAAAGGGCTAAAAAAGAAATGATTGAAGCCAATTTAAGGCTTGTCATTTCAATTGCCAAAAAGTACACCAACCGTGGTATGCAATTTTTAGATTTGATACAAGAAGGCAACATTGGATTGATGAAAGCTGTTGATAAATTTGAATATCGTCGCGGCTATAAATTTTCAACTTATGCGACGTGGTGGATCAGACAAGCTATCACGCGTTCAATCGCTGATCAGGCAAGAACCATTCGTATCCCTGTTCATATGATTGAAACAATCAACAAACTTGTCAGAACTTCACGTCAGATGCTCTCTGAAATGGGACGTGAACCTGTTCCCGAAGAGCTTGCTAAACGCCTTTCAATGCCTCTGGAGAAAATTAGAAAGGTGATGAAAATTGCTAAAGAACCTGTCAGTTTAGAAGCACCTGTTGGTGATGAAGAAGATTCGTCTTTGGGTGATTTTATTGCAGACGAAAGCGCTTTACAACCTCTTGATTCTGCTATACATTCGAACTTAAAAGAAACATGCACCAAAATTTTATCATCTCTAACCCCTCGAGAAGAGCGTGTTTTAAGAATGCGCTTTGGCATTGGCATGAACACAGATCACACCTTAGAAGAAGTGGGACAGCAATTTAATGTGACACGCGAACGTATTCGACAAATTGAAGCCAAAGCTTTGCGAAAATTAAAACATCCAAGCCGCTCAAGGCGCTTACGTTCTTTCTTGGACCAATAAAACGGTATAATAAAAGAAATACAGGCAAACAAAATTCAAGTTTTCCTGTATTTCTTTTATTTTTTACTTGAAGAAAAATAAATATCGGTATACATTCATGCCAACTTGAAAAAGTTTGAAAAATTTGGCTTTAAACACTGCTTATCAAAACAGCAGCGTTTAGGGTTGTGTGTTTAACTTAAATATGAAGCTACAAAGGAGCAATAATAACCATGAGTAAATGGGTTTATACATTTGGAAACGGCAACGCTGAAGGCGATGCCTCAATGAAAAATCTTTTGGGCGGCAAAGGTGCAAACTTGGCTGAAATGAATAAGGTCGGTCTGCCCGTTCCTCCTGGATTTACGGTCACAACTGAAGTTTGTACATATTACTATGCTAACAACAATACTTATCCTTCCGACTTAAAAGATCAGGTCAGAGAAGCTGTTAAATATGTTGAAGGCATTATGGGTAAAAAGTTTGCTGATGCTCAAAATCCACTTTTATTTTCAGTTCGTTCAGGCGCAAGAGTTTCTATGCCGGGCATGATGGACACAGTTTTAAACCTTGGTTTAAATGATGAAACTGTTAAAGCTTTAGCTGCTGCTTCCGGAAGTGAAAGATTTGCTTACGATTCTTATCGCCGTTTCTTACAAATGTTTTCTGATGTTGTTTTGGGTGCAGATATTGATCTTTATGAAGAAGCTTTGGAAAATATGAAAAAATCTAAAGGCTACAAATCTGATACAGATATGACAGCTGAAGATTTAAAAGAGCTTGTAAAAGAATACAAACAAATCGGTGCTCAGCTTGGAAAAGTTGTACCGCAAGATCCATGGGATCAATTGTGGGCCGGTATTGGTGCTGTTTTCGGATCTTGGATGTCTGCCCGTGCTATTACATATCGTAAACTCAACAACATTCCTGGTGACTGGGGTACAGCTGTCAACGTTCAAACCATGGTATTCGGTAATGCCGGTGATGATTGTGCAACTGGCGTTTGCTTCTCTCGCGACCCAGCAACCGGTGAAAATAAATATTATGGTGAGTATTTGGTCAATGCTCAAGGTGAAGACGTTGTTGCCGGCATCAGAACACCTCAACCGATGGGTTCAATCGGCGATGGTACTTCTTTGGAAGAAAAATGGCCTCACCTGTATCAAGAGTTGGTTCAAGCGCGCAACAACTTGGAAGCTCACTACAAAGACATGCAGGATATGGAATTTACGATTGAACACGGCAAACTTTGGATGCTTCAATGCCGCAATGGTAAAAGAACTGCCGCTGCTGCTGTTCGTATGGCTGTTGAGATGGTTGAAGAAGGTTTGCTCAACCATGAAGAAGCCATTATGCGTGTTGGTGCTGACCAATTAGACCAACTCCTTCACCCAATGCTTGATCCGAAAGCAGAAAAGAAAGTTATTGCAACTGGTTTACCTGCTTCTCCTGGTGCAGCTGTCGGACGTGCTGTATTTAGCGCCGAAGACGCTGAAAGCTGGGCAGCTAAAGGCGAAAAGGTTATCTTAATCCGTAACGAAACATCTCCTGAAGATATTGGTGGTATGCACGCCTCTCAAGGTGTGATTACAGCAAGGGGCGGTATGACATCTCACGCAGCCGTTGTGGCTCGTGGTATGGGAACACCTTGTGTTTCTGGTTCAACTGATATTACTATTGATGTTAAAGCAAAAGTTATGTCAACAAAATCAGGTGTTGTTGTTAAAGAAGGTGACTGGGTTTCTTTAGATGGTGCTAAAGGTCAGATTATTGAAGGTAAAATTCCAACCGTTCAAGCTGATACAAATTCAGGTAATTTCGGCAAACTCATGGGCTGGGTTGATGAAATTCGCACGATGAAGGTCAGAGCTAATGCTGAAACACCGAAAGATGCAGCCCAAGCTCTTGCTTTTGGTGCACAAGGTATTGGTTTGGCTCGTACTGAACATATGTTCTTTGATGCTAATCGTATTGCCGATATGCGAGCTATGATTTTGGCCGACAATGAAGCCGGACGCCGTGAGGCTTTGGCCCGTTTGTTGCCTTATCAAAAACAAGATTTCAAAGATTTGTTTAAGATTATGAACGGTCTTCCTGTCACAATTCGTTTGCTCGATCCACCGCTTCACGAATTTTTACCACATACAGATCCTGAAATGCAGGAACTTGCAGACAAGTTGGGTAAAACTTTAGCTGAAGTTAAAACTCGTGCAAATGCTTTGCATGAATTAAACCCAATGCTTGGTCACCGCGGATGCCGTTTGCCGATTACATATCCTGAAATTGCCGAAATGCAAACACGTGCCATTTTAGAGGCAGCAATTGAATCTGAAGAAGCCGGCATTAAGGTTATTCCTGAAATCGAAGTTCCTTTGACAGGTTCAAAGAAAGAACTCGATATTGTGAAAGCTATTATCGATTCGACAGCCGAAAAAGTTTTTGCTGAAAAAGGCAAAAAAGTTGACTATATCGTCGGTACAATGATTGAATTGCCGAGAGCAGCCTTAATGGCAGAAGAACTCGCTCAAACAGCTGCTTTCTTTGGATTTGGCACCAACGATTTAACACAAACAACTCTCGGCATGAGCCGTGATGATACGGGCGCTATTTTAGAAGAATATCGTGCACGTGGTGTTTATGTCGCTGATCCTTTTGCATCTATTGATGTTGATGGTGTTGGCAAACTTGTTAAACGTGCTTGTATTGAAGGTCGTAAGGTTAATCCGGATATTCACCTCGGTGTTTGCGGTGAACACGGTGGTGATCCGAAATCTATCGAATTCTTCCAAGAATGCGGTTTAGATTATGTTTCTTGCTCACCTTTCCGCGTACCTGTTGCTCGTTTGGCAGCAGCTCAGGCCGCAGTGAAAGCTAAAAAGAAATAATATCTTTATTTTCACCAAAAACGAAAACCCCGTCTTTTATGAGGCGGGGTTTTTCATTTTTTTACCATTAACCTGTCTTTTCCTTCATACATTTTTTTGTTTTTTTTAAACAAAAAGGTTGACAAAAATATTTTACATCTTATTATTGTTTATAGATTTGTATTATTGTTTAACTATTAACCATTTTATATTATGAAAAAAACTATTACTTTCATGCTTGGCATGTTTATTTGTATCTGTGGGTTCGCCCAAACAGAAGAAGAGTCTACCTCCCTGCCTGAGCAAGGTTTGACTGAAGAAGTCGGCGCGCCTCAGGTACAGTCCTCTCTCCAGGCATCGGATTTGCAACAGCTTTCTGACATCCTCAACAGATTAGGAGGTCAGATGCTTCAGACCGAAGTGGATCCTGATGCACCAATCCAATATCCTCTACGTGGAAAGAGCCGCTTTGCTAGAAAGCACTACATTTACCAAACAGTAGAGATCAGCACAATTGCCGGGAAAGACAAAGATATATCTCAAGGTTCTGACATTGATGATTCTGCTAACAATCCGACAGATATGATATCCAAGCTCAATTTCGGAATGAATATCGGATATTCGATGATATTTGTTCCCGGACAAATCAAAGATGACCGATTAGAAATCAACCGATTTGGTTTTGCTTACAGCCTTGGTACAGTTGCGTCTTTTGACAGGCAAGAAGACTATGGTGTTACCTGTGACTTTCTCGCAAAGTTTGGCGTAGAAACTGGAAATGGACATTCGCTTGGAATTGGTTTTGATGCGATGATCGGAACGGGAAAATCTCCGGGCGTATTTTATGAGTTAAATCCCAAAGACCCTGATGACAATGATCCAAATTACTACACATCATGGTGTTTTAAATATGGCTCTCAGATCTGGCTCAAGACAAATCTCGTCACAACAAAGATTAAAAACACTGATATGCTTGTCTTTGCAAGACTGGTCTATTCCCAAAATCCTTATGATGACGATGCGCTATTACAGAATGGTTTCGACAACTACTGGCTGGAAGAATCATGGCAGTTTGGTGTAACGCTACGCTACAGATTTTAAACGAAACCCCCACCTGCTGAAAACAGGTAGGGGTTTTTTGCATCCAACATATTTTTAACGATCTAATCTCTCATCATATACACCGCCATACAACATTGCTTGGCGAACACGTTCCTCTTCTAATCTTTTTTCTTGAGAAGTCATCTCTTTGCCTTGCTCTTTTGATTGTTTAATTCTTTCTTGAGAAACAACGCTGACAACATCTTCAACACTCTTTTTGCCTTTTTCATCAATTTTGATTGTTTTAGCTATTACTTTTCTCCTTTGCAAAATTAATACTCTTTCTTTTATAGCAAAAAAGCGATTAACTTGCAAGAGAATTTTATGTAGAAAGATGATAAAAAACTGTTTTCTTTTGCAAATAGTTGACTAGAATAAGTTTGTAAATATCTGCTTATATTGGGAGTAATCTAATGGTTAATATGTACAAGGGTGCTTTTCTATCTTTAATGACCGTTTTTTTGTGGGCCGTATCAAATATCTTTTTAAGATATTGCTTGGTTGAACAAGGCTGTAACCAATTTGCTATTGCCTGCTCAAATGTTTTATTCAGCGGTTTGGTTTTAATTACTATCGGCGGGAAAAGAGTTAATGTTAAAGAAATTCTTACAAATTATCAAACATGGGTATTTGGTTTTCTGCAAATTTTTAGAAATCTCTTTATGTTAATGGCTTTTATTTATATTTCTGCAACTCAGGCAAATTTGCTTGCAAATGTTGAAATTATATTTTCTGTGCTACTGGCTTGGGCTATTTTTAAGCGCAAACCCGGATCGATAGACTTTGTTGCCATGTTGTTTATTCTTTTCGGATGCTTCATTTTGCTTGCTGATTTACCGATAGATATTGCCATTAAATCAGTCGTGTTTGTCATTATTTCTGCCTTATTGAATAATGCACGCACTATTTTTGCTGAAGTTCATCATGATAACAAAGCTGATTTAACTGTCAAAGAAAGGTTGTCTGTCACCGGTTGGATTTTATTTGTCAGCGCTTTAACCATGATGATTGTTGCAGCAATTTTAAGCTTTACAGTCTATCTTTTGCCTCAAAATGTTTTAGAAGCATTACCGTTTTTGAAAATTTTACCAGCTCCTTCTGAATATATTGCCCCGAACAATATCCTCGGTGGTTTAATCAACGCTGTTTTGTTCTATGCAGCATCTATGTATTGCTATTTATATGCGGTCAGTTTATCAAATAGCGAATATTTCATGATGTTCCGATCAACCCAAGCTTTGTTTACTTATTTTGCAGAGGCTGTCGCCGGAATGTTTATGTTGCTCCCTCGCCTTTCATTCTCATCGACAGATTGGTTTGCTGCGGTCACCATCATGATTAGTTCGGCCTGTATGGTTTTAATGCGCACAAAACGCGGACAAAAGCTGCAAAACACATTGAATAGTTTATTCCGCTAAACCACTAAACAATCAAAAAAAGACCTTGGACAACAAGGTCTTTTTTTGATACAAAAGGGCTTAAATACCTTTAATTTAATTTTTTTAATCCTATATTTTCTTTTAAAGAAAGGAAATACAGATGAAGTTTACATATTGGCTAATTTTAAGCGTTTTTCTTTTTGCCGTTGCAATTAGTTTTTTATATTAGAGGCAAAAATGGCTTTTAAAAGGAAACATGCTATTATCTTCGCTTTGACTGCTTTGTGTGTGGCTTTGGCTTTAATGCTAACGAATTAAAAAAAAGTGCTTGACATTTGTTTTTTTTAAGCGTATACAGTCCTTACTTTACAGATCGCGGGGTAGAGCAGCCCGGTAGCTCG
>CADBSM010000017.1 GCA_902797315.1 uncultured Pseudomonadota bacterium
ATATTTTCAGCTTTTTGCTTGGCATTTAAAACAACTTTTTTCCCTTTTTCAAATGTCTTTTTAGCATCATTGGCATATTTTTTGGCCTGCTTGACTCTTTCTTCAACTTTTAATTTGTACGACTGAATTTTCAAAATTTTTTCTTTATACCCTTGCACGGTATCCAAAACTGTTGTCAAAACACCTTGCACAGCTTCAAGATCAGCTTTTGCGGAAAAGCTAAAGAACAATCCCGCCGCAAAAACAACTATAAACAAAGTTTTTCTATTCATTGCTTTGTTCCCTCATATGATAATTGCGGCAATACGAGAAAATATCTTGCAAGACCTGACGTTCAAGTGAGCCAGATTCAATCAAAAGGATGTTCTTCGTTTGTCCTAACTCTGTGGCCGAAATTTCGCCATTGCCTGCTGTTTGTGTACGAAGACTATCTCCTGCTTTGCCTAAAATATCTGCCACATTATCTGTTGCTTCAGAAGATGCTGCCTCATGTTTCACGCTCACAGACAATGCAAAATTATGCGCCAAAGATTCGCCCAAAAGTTTTTGATATTTATCTTGATAAATTTTTGCTTCCGCTGCATCTGAAATGTTCATATCTGCACAAATCTGTTCAATACATTTCATTGCAGCTTCTTGATCGAACTTATCCGTATGGTTTAGAGAGCACCAATTGGCCAATTCATCAGGAAAATAATAGTTACCATCATCATCTGTGCCGGTATAAAAAGATTCTTTTGCCGCACTCATCATATGATAGCTGTTAAACGAAACTTTACCGAAAGCTTTAGGAGCAACGCCAACAGACGAATCTTTAAGTTTGATAGCGTTATCTTTTTTTATGAGCGCATCGGCCACACTGTCATCACCAACAATTTTATCTTTAACAAGCTGCTCTCTAGGTCTTTGAGCCTCAATAGAATTTTTCCAAGCTTCGGCTTCATCTTGAGCCTCTTTAATTTTGAGAGCATTTTCTTGAACGATGGCTTCTTGCTCGAGTGAAGGCTCTACACTGCCCCACAAATCATCAAGCGCGTCTGGATTTTCTATCAAATCTTGAAAAGCCTCTCCCGGCGTTTTCGTTTCAGGCAATTTCGGCCCTGATATATTTGCGGCAGGTTCACTGTTTGAAACTAAATCACTTTGCGCGTGTCCAAAACCGTTTTGAAAATAATCTCCCTCTCCGGCAGATGTCTTTGTTCCAGCATCAAAATTTGACACAACATCTTTAGCTCCACCAACCAAGCTTTCAGCTTCATATTTATAGTTTTCAACCTTTTGCTTCACATCAGAAACTTGATTTTTGACTTCGTCAACATATGCTTGACCTTGATTTTTTAAATCAGAAACTTGGTTTTCAACTTGGTCTTTCAAATTTTGAGCCTGATTTTGAAAATCGTCTATCTGATTTTTAACCCCTTCAACAGTATTTTTAGCCTCATCGACATAGCCTTTAACCTGATCGCGGGCAAGCGTAATTGTTTGTTTTGTGCTTTCATACTGATCTTTCCACGCATTCAGCTGCTTTTGGGTGTCTTCATATTTTTTCTTTAATTCTTTCAATTTTTCAGCACGCTTTGCTATTTTGTCGGCTTTTTCTTTCAATTTTTCTGCCTCTTTTGCCAGATCTTTAATTTTGGTCAACCCTCCTAAATTGTCTCCCAAAGACTGCAAAATGTTAGCGGTTGCAAAAGTCTCTTGAACGGTTGCCACTTGAGCTTCTACCTGAGAAATACCAGATGAAATGGTATTTGTGACTTCGGCAATATCAAACGAAGCCCACACAAAAGCCTTTGCTGACGGCACAAACAAAAGCGAACACAAAGCCACCGCACCAAGCTTTTTCATATTCAATTTATTTTTCATAGCAACCTCCATACAAAAAGGACTTCTTATAACAATTATACCCTAAAATCTTATCAAAAACCAGTATTTTTAATCACCTCAAGCAATATTTAAATATTTTGTAACAAAGTTATCTTCGCCATATTCTTTAATTAAACTTTCAACAAGCAAAACATTTTTTCGACCCGAATTATAAAGCTTTAAATAAGGACCAAGCGCACCTAAGTTAACATCCAAAATCACAGATTCTCCCGTCGCAGGACGCGACAACAAAATAGCATACGGAAAATCGCGATACGATTTACCAAACACAAAATCGAGCTCTGTTTGGGTTAAATTCCACGTTGCATAGTCTTCCGGCATAGCCTGCGGATTCCTGAAAAACAAAACTGTTTGGCACTGACCTCTGATAACCTCACCCACACCAAGTTTATCAATAATATTTGGTTGTTGAAAAGCACAAAGATAAGCCTGACGCTTTTTACGTCCCTCTTGCAGACCAATCATAAAATAGTCTCTAAACATTGGGTGTTTCAACATTGGTGCTGTTTCATCAATCATAATCAGCGAAGGCACACCTGTTTCACCTGTTTCGCTTTGAATACGGTGCATAATATAACTAATCACCGCCGGCGCCAAAGTTTCGTCTTCAAAAATATGTGTAAAGTCAAAGGCCATAAATCGCTTTGATTTCAAGTCAAGACTGTCTGTATCAGCATTAAAAATGTTACCGTATTGATCAGGATTAACCCAACGATAAATTTCACGGCGCATATTGCCCGTTGGCGAAAAGCAGCTTTTATAAAGGTTTTTCATAATCCTTTCTTCTGGTCTTAAATAATCAAATGCTGTTGTCACCGCACGGGCAATTTCGCGCTCGGACAAAGCATCATCTGTTAAAGTAATCGCCTTCATCCAACGTCTTAAAAAAGCTCTGTTGTTTGGTGTGTCTGCCGCGTCAAAGGGGTTGAGCGAAACATTTTTGTTGTCGCCGTCAAAACCGACATATGCACCACCGATTGAACGTGTAAAAATTTCAGCACCTCTATGACGGTCAAAGAAGAAAACCTTTAAATCTTCGTGACGCATAGCCTGCCCAGCCAAAAAAGTTAAAAGCGTTGTTTTACCTTGACCGGTCGGACCGATAATGCAACAGTGGGCCACAGCACCTTCATCAGGAGACACGTGAAATTGAAACTGATATGCCGAACCTGACATTGTTCGGAAAGTTGTACTAGCGCCCTTGCCCCAATCTGATTTTCCAAAACCTTCAGCTGGTTTATCAAAAGACACAGCTAAAGCCACAACTCTTGATAAATAGCGATATGTTCTGGGATATGTATCATAAGTCGGAAATTGACTAAAGAACGTGGCTTGTGTGACCCAGCCCTCTCGAACAGGCGTTACAGAAAATGTTCGGCAAATACGTTGAACTTCGCTTTCACCGAAATTGAGCTCTTCTTCATTTTCACCTTTAATAATCACACTCATGGCATATTCTGTTAAGGCCTGATAATCGGCATCGCTATCTTCAATAGCTGACAATGCCGCACTGTATTGGTCAACAACGCCTGATGAAAAACTTGTCATCATCGCCATTCTTTGTTGTTGCATCAACATCAAACGTGCCTGGGGCCTAAAAATTGGTCTGATATTGTGCAAGAGCACCAGCTCACAGTCAACAGACAAAAGCGAGACAATCATGCTTTCATCCATATAGTCACCCGTTGTTCTGATTCCCATAATGATTTCATACAAATCTTTATCCCCTGAGAAAAAGTGGATAATGCCTTTTTCTTTTGTAAAATGGATATGATCAGCAGTTAGCATTTCATTAAGCTCAGCACCCGTAGCATTGCGAACTTTCGGTTCGGGCTTTGAAACAGGGCTGCACAGCCTTGAAAACACATAAAACGGGCTGTCTTTAGCAGGGCTGTCTGCATTTTCGTACATTTGAAAAACACCATATTCACCAAGCGTTGCAATAAGCGATTGGCAAGCATAATTCAAATCCTTCAAGGCGTCTTTTCGGTCAATAACGGTCAAAATAACATAGTGTGTGTTTTCATACACACGCTCCATGCTGGCTGACCAAACTTCTGAAACTTTTTCCAAAATCGGATTATTAAAGTTTCCTTCATCAGCATCTTTTTTGACACGTTCCCTAACGGTAATAACCCGGCAAACAATAGAAAGTTCTGAAAGATTGTCTATGGTTGCCTTTCTGGCTTCCATCATTGAATAAGCTTTTTCGGGCGTCACTGCCGCCAAATCAAGTCCTGAAATTCTAAAAACCCTGGCGAAAGTGCCGTTGGCGCACTTAATTGTGATACCATCTTCCATTAAGCTTGCAAACGGCAAAAAGTCAGATACGCGCGATTCTCTAGGGCTTGGCAAAACCCAGTTTCCAAAACGTGTTGCAAGCAAAATAGCAAAAGCTGCAGCCGAAATCATACCA
>CADBSM010000018.1 GCA_902797315.1 uncultured Pseudomonadota bacterium
ATATGCTTGGTAGAAAAAAACAAATGATTGAACAAAAACCACCGAATATCATTCGGTGGTTTTTGTTTATAAAAGAGACTTATGTTTGAAAACACGTGCCTTTTTAGGCACAAAAAAGCTCCGGTTTGTTGACCGAAGCTTTTTTGTTTAGAGTAACTCCCTCACCTTTTTTAGGATTTCCACTTGCCTGCTGGTAAGGGGCTCTTCCCAGGGTGCCGGTTGCCCAGTGATTTTTTTATCAATCAAGCTCCTGTAGATATCTATCATAAACTGAGGTTCTCTTAAAACCTTGTCTCGATGATGTTCTACAAGCTTGAGCAATCGGTAATTCACTGAACACCCAATAATCCGAAGCAAGGAGTTCGGGGTGCATGAATTTTCGGGAACCTCCAAAACTTCATCAAAGAAGTTAAAGGCAGCTTTGCCGAGCCAACCAAAACCCCAAGAATAGAATATGATGTCTTCATATTCTAACTGATGGCGCTTGTAGGCCTCTAAACGTTCCTCCCTAGAGTTTAGAGTGAAAAGTTGTTTGATTTCCTCTCTGTCACTCTGTTTAAGAGGTTTTTTTTGCAAAAAGCTTCTTTCAAGAAGATTACATGCCTTGTGCAAACGCTCGAGCAAATCTTCCGGAAGCTGAAGCTCTATATGTTGAACTTCTTTGTTTTCAACGAGCTTCTTTGCGCGTTTTTCAGCCCGCTCTTTGCGCTTTTGGGCACCTTGTGCCTTAGCGCGCTCGATTTGTTCAGGTGTCATCGGCTAAGCATTCCACCTTTTGTAAAACTCTTCGGCCTTGGGGCGCAATGCGTCATCTTGATACAGGCGCGCAATGAGCTGGTTGTACTCTTTGTCACATCCCATTGCATTGCTGACCTTGTGGAGCAAGACGCCAATTCGAACCTTGTCAGATTCGTCAAAGCTGGGCTTTGCTAAGATGGAGCGGATAGCTTCTGCTCTTTGAGATGGCATTACAATCTGCCTGCGGAAATTTTCCGCGATTTCATGTCTTTGTTTTTTATCCATACACAAAAATTTAAGATTAATAATATAAAACCAAAGATAATTATAGCCAAAAATTTTGTACATTTCAAGAGTATTTTTCATTTTTTATCTTAAAATTTCTTATTGTTTTTTCTTGCCTTCAAGCGTATATTGCAAAAAAAGCAAAGGGGCAAACATGGCTGAAAATAAATTTATTGAAATTAAGGGTGCCAGAGAGCATAATCTTAAAAATGTTGATATTAACATACCAAAAGATAAATTAACCGTTATTACGGGCTTATCTGGCAGCGGTAAGTCATCACTCGCATTTGATACAATCTATGCTGAAGGTCAGCGTCGCTATGTTGAAAGTTTGTCTGCTTACGCACGTCAATTTTTAGATTTAATGAAAAAACCTGATGTCGATTCTATTGAAGGTTTGTCTCCAGCTATTTCCATTGAACAAAAAGCCACCTCAAACAATCCACGTTCAACTGTTGGCACAATCACTGAAATTTATGACTATATGCGCCTGTTGTGGGCCAGAGCTGGAACGCCCTATTCTCCTGCCACCGGACTTCCAATTGAATCTCAAAGTGTTTCAGAAATGGTCGACCGTATCTTAGAATTTAAAGAAGGCTCTAAAATTATGCTTTTAGCCCCAATCGCGCGTGGGAAAAAGGGTGAGTTCAAAAAGGAATTTGAAAATTTACAAAAGCAAGGCTATCAACGTGTTAATGTTGATGGAACAATGTATCATCTAGAAGATGTTCCTGAATTAAATAAAAACCAAAAACATGATATTGAAGTTGTTGTCGATAGATTAATTGTCAAAGCAGGTATCAATGAACGTTTAAGTAGTTCGGTTGAAACTGTCTTAAAAATTTCTGACGGTTTATTATTTGTTGATTTTGTGGATAGCCATGAACGTCAAATTTTTTCTTCTAAATTTGCTTGCCCCGTATCAGGCTTTACAATTGAAGAAATCGAACCTCGTTTGTTTTCATTTAATAATCCTTATGGGGCATGCCCTCATTGCGACGGCTTGGGGGCTAGTCTTTATATGGACCCCAACCTCATTATTCCAAACGACAATTTAAGTATTGCACAAGGTGCTATTGAGCCTTGGTATGGCTTTCGTTCATCTTTTTATACCCAAACCATTGAAGGACTGGCTCAATACCTTCATATTTCAACTAAAACACCTTGGAAAGATTTACCCTCTGAGGCAAAAGAGATTATTTTGTACGGTTCAAAGGGCAAAAACATACCTATTTACTATTCTAAATTTGAGACTAATCGCCCTTTTGAAGGTGTCATACCTAATATGGAACGCCGATTTTTAGAAACAGATTCAGCGGCCATGCGCGAAGAATTATCTCACTATCAATCAGCAACCATTTGTCCTTTTTGCCACGGAAAACGCTTAAAAAATGAAGCTTTGGCTGTTAAAATTGCAGGCTTAGACATTATGGAAGCATCTGACATGTCTATTAAAGATGCTTTAAAATGGTTTTCATCTGTTGAAAGCCAACTCAGCAAACAAAAGGCTGAAATTGCACACAAAATATTGAAAGAAATTAATGAGCGGTTGCAGTTTTTAAACAATGTCGGGCTTGAATATTTGACCTTGTCGCGTCAAAGCGGCGGTCTGTCCGGCGGTGAGGCACAGCGAATAAGGCTGGCTTCACAGATTGGCTCAGGATTGACAGGCGTGATGTATGTTTTGGATGAACCTTCTATCGGATTGCACCAACGCGATAATGACAAATTGCTTGAAACATTAATACGTCTTCGTAACATCGGTAATACGGTGATTGTCGTTGAGCATGACGAAGATGCCATCAAGGCGGCTGATTTTTTGGTTGATATGGGTCCCCTTGCAGGTGATAAGGGCGGATATATTGTCGCGCAAGGCACTGTCAGTGAAGTTTTAAAAAACAAAGAAAGCCTGACAGCCGCTTATTTAACAGGTAAAAAAGAAATAGAAGTCCCTAAAAAACGCCGCAAAGGTAGTGGTCAATTTATTGAATTAAAAGGGGTCGAAACCCACAACTTAAAAAATATCAATTTTAAACTGCCTTTACAAACCTTGACTTGCATTACAGGTGTTTCGGGAAGCGGTAAATCATCACTTATTTTAGAAACACTTTTTCCGGCCTTAAACAAAGCGATTAATGGTTCACGTAAACCTGCTGGCAAATATAGTCAATTAAAAGGCGCCGAAAACATTGATAAAATTATTGATATCGATCAGTCTCCGATTGGTCGTACGCCTCGTTCAAACCCTGCAACCTATACCGGTCTTTTTACCTATATTCGTGATTGGTTTGCCCAGCTTCCAGAATCAAAAGCTCGCGGCTATACGGCGGGTCGGTTTTCATTTAATGTTAAAGGCGGTCGGTGCGAGGCCTGCGAAGGTGATGGTGTTAAAAAAATTGAAATGCACTTTTTGCCTGATGTTTATGTTGAATGCGATGTATGCAAAGGCAAGCGTTTTAACCGCGAAACTTTAGAGGTGAAGTATAAGGGAAAATCAATTGCCGATGTGTTGGATATGACGGTTGACGAAGCTTACAGTTTTTTTGAAAATATCCCCTCCATTAAAAACCGCTTAAAATTGTTGCAAGAAGTGGGCTTGGGTTATGTTAAACTCGGCCAACCGGCAACCACATTATCAGGCGGCGAAGCCCAACGCATCAAGCTTTCAAAAGAGCTAACAAAAAAAGCGACCGGACAAACGCTTTATATTTTAGACGAGCCGACAACCGGTCTTCATTTTGAAGACATCAACAAGCTCTTAAAAGTTTTACACCGCTTTGTAGAACAAGGCAACACCGTTGTCGTGATTGAGCATAATTTAGATGTCATCAAGACCGCCGATTATATTATAGATCTTGGTCCCGAAGGCGGTGACGGCGGCGGCACGATTGTTGCCAAAGGGACCCCTGAACAAATTGTTAAAATCACTGGAAGCTATACCGGAAAGTATTTGAAGGAAAAACTCACAAAAAAATACGGGTAGATAAGTTTGAAGAAAAATGATATAAAAAACAAGTTTAATCAATAAGTTGGAGAAAAAGCAAAGAATTAAAGATTCTTGCAGCAGAAAGACAACGCATGTATAAAGGCGATGAAGAAATTAAAGAAAAAATTTTGAACATATATTCAGAGCAAGTGAAAGCATATTATTTAGGAAAATAAAAAGATGTTTTTTGATGAATATAAATTATCGGATGTATTACATGAAAAAGTTTTATCAAAAATAATCAGATCTTATGGGGTTAAGACAATCGGTTGTTGAACAAGCCCATCAGAAAACAATAGAACGATTTCAAAACCTAGCACAAACTGTTCGGCAAACAAGACAAGCATATATTAAACCCGCGGCAAGGATAATATCGGGCGATGAGTTTTTAGAAAAAATGGCCAAGTTAAACAATAATCAAAAGTAAATTTCTATCTTTCTTTGTCTTTTTTTAAAACAAACATATCCATATCTTGCTTTTCTTTGACATAGCAAATTAGATC
>CADBSM010000019.1 GCA_902797315.1 uncultured Pseudomonadota bacterium
GTGAATACAACAAAATATGACAGTGTGACCTCGGGTAAAATTTATCAAAATGTGATTAATAAAGAGCGCAGAGGTGAATATTTGGGGGCAACTATTCAGGTTATTCCTCATGTGACAAATGAAATTAAAGATTTTATCTTATCAAACTTAAATGGTGAAGATTTTGTATTGTGCGAAATTGGCGGGACGGTTGGTGATATTGAAGGACAGCCTTATTTGGAGGCTATCCGCCAAATAGCTTATGATTTAGGAAAAAATAGGGTTATGTTTGTTCATTTGACATTGCTGCCATACATCCCAACAGCAGGAGAACTCAAGACAAAGCCAACACAGCATTCTGTTAAAAAGCTTCAGGAATATGGTATTCAGCCAGATATGCTACTTTGTCGCAGCCAAAAACCAATCGAACCTAATGAAAAAAGAAAACTTGCTCTTTTTTGCAATATCAAAGAAGAAAACGTGATTGCGGCATTAGATGTTTCAAATATTTATGAAGTTCCTTTAGCTTATGCAAGAGAAGGTATTGATCGATCTGTTTGTCAGCATTTTGGAATAGAGTGTGAACAGCATCACACAGATTTGAGCAAATGGGAACACATTTTAGATGTGATGAATCATCCTTTAAATACGATTAAAGTTGCTGTCGTCGGTAAATATACACAACTTCTTGAAGCTTATAAATCGTTGCATGAAGCGATTAAACATGGGGCGATTGCAAATCATGTACGTCCTGAAATTTTGTGGATTGATTCTGAAAAAATTGAGCAGGAAGGGGCTGAAAAGTATTTAAAAGATGCCGAAGCAATTATTGTTCCTGGCGGTTTTGGCAAGCGGGGAACTTTGGGAAAAATACAAGCTATTGAATATGCAAGAATTAATCAGATCCCATTTTTAGGCATTTGTTTTGGAATGCAGATGGCGGTGATTGAAACGATGCGTCATGTCGCAGGTATTGAAAATGCCGACACCAGTGAATTTTCTGATAATTGTGTTCCTGTTGTTGGTTTGATGACGCAGTGGCAAAAGGGCACTAAGCAAGAAAGACGCTCTCAAGACGGGGATCTTGGAGGAACAATGAGATTAGGAGCTTATCCTTGCCGCATTCTCAACCCATCTAAGGTTTATGATATATATCATAAAACAGATATTTCTGAGCGGCATCGGCATCGTTTTGAAGTCAATATTGACTATGAGAATCAGCTTGCAGAAAATGGCATGATTATCAGCGGAAAATCTCCCGATGGCTCGCTTCCAGAAATTGTTGAAAGGGTAGAGCATCCTTTCTTTATTGGCGTCCAATTTCATCCAGAACTTAAATCAAAGCCCTTTGAACCGCATCCGTTGTTTGTTGGTTTGATTAAAACAGCCTTAGATTTAAAAAAAACTTGATTTCAATATGAAACTATGTAAAAATTATAATTCGTAAGGGGAAATAGAAATGAAAAAATTATATTTATTGACAATTGCTTTTGTGATGTTGCCTTTGCTATCTCACGCGGTTAGTTGCCTGCAAATGCCAAGTTGTTCTGAATTAGGCTATTATAAAGGCTATAATGAAGCTTGTGGTACAGATGAGACCCGTTATATTAAGTGTCCTTATGATACATCTTATCGTAAGTGTGTTAATTATGAGTGTTCCAAAATCGGGTTTACAAAAGTGGATAAATCATCCTGGTGTAAAGAAGTTGTAAAATGTAAATTGGACGAACAATATAGCCTCTGTGCTGAACCAAAATAAACATGAATAAAAAAAGCATCTGTTCATCAGATGCTTTTTTTATTATTATTTGACCCAACGAATTAAATCGGCGCATTGCTGTTGTGTCATACCTTTAATTCGACAACGGTTAACGATAATATTCGGCGTTTTATCCATCGTATAGCAACCATCACCCAACAAAGCATAATTTTGATATGTAACTGATTTAGCCGCAATACTATCAAAACTGAGAGGCGTTTCTATTTTTGGCCAGTTCAAACGATAACTAATATTTGATATATTTTGATTGAGTGTAGATTGAACATAAAAACGCATCGTGCAGGTTATGCTTCCGTTTAAGTTTTTGCTGATTTGAAAGTCTCTCATATAGAGTCTTATTTCTTGAAGATTCTCTTTTTGAGAAGCTTTAGCCATTGACTGATCTGTTAATACAGGTTTTGTCTGTATAGTCTTTGTTGGTTGAGACTTAGCAGGCGTATTTGGAGAGACTAAAGTAGATTTTTGATCGGTTTGAACAACGTTATTGTCAGGACTAAAAATCTGAGAATATACGATTAAAGGAAACATAAAAACCAACATCCCCATTAAAGAGATGCTGGTTTTTATAAAGTTTAATGTAAGATTTTTGAACATGCTTTTCACTTATTTGATATTAGAAACAATTGTATTTGTTTTATCTAAATTTTCGCGGATCGTTGAATTCATCTTTTCAATTGATTCTTTTTCAGCCTGCTCAGCATTTTTTTCTAATTGTTGTTGGTCAACAAAAGAAATTTCTTTAAACTCGCCATAATATTCCGGATTTTTAGAGTCAACATAGGTAAAAAGGGTTGTGCAGTTATTTTGACCTTTAGACAAGTCAATACGTCCGCGTCTTGAAGAATCGTTAGAGTCCTGTCCTAAAAGATTGCATTCCGAAAAATTAAAGCTTAGGTTGTCAAACAAAATAAAACATTTTTCTGTTGAAACAGAGTTTTGAACGCTAACTTGTTTTAACGAAGCAATTGCTGGAATTTCAATGACAGAAGTTATTTTTTCAGCCTGTTTGTTGGAATTTTCAACTGCTTTTTTTTCTGTTGTTTCATCTGCTTGAGGTGTTTCAATTTGGAAGAGATCCGAAATTTTATCAGTCCACTCTAAATTCATTTTGGCTTGACGAAGGTTGAATGGTGAACGGTTATAAAATGTAGCTGTATATTGACACGAAGTTACAACACCATCTGAATTTTCAATAGGTTTAATGTCATGAATTTTAAATAAAATAGCATGAGGCTTTTCAGAAGTTGCTGAAATTGCCAAAGGGTCAGCAGGTTTATCTTTTTGAGAATCGGCTGACTGAGCATTCGCTGGTACGGCGAAAATACATGCCGTTAAAGCTAAAGAAAATGAGGTTTTAAAGAAGTGTTTCATATTTATTCCTTTCTAAAATAAGTTCACTTTTAATCAATTATAGAACAGCTTTATTTAATTTTCCTTTAATTTTTTGAAGACACGTAAAAAATCAGCCCATGCCTTTGCCTTTTGTGATGTGTTTCTCAACAAAAAAGCCGGATGAAAAGTTGCAAGTGCGGGTATGTTTTTCTTTGGTGAAAGATGATATTCTAGCCATTGACCTCGGAGGCGTGATATCGAATCGCTGTTTTCCAACAAAGCATTGGCCGCACTGCCTCCTAAAAGCAAAATAACTTGCGGGTTAACAAGCTCAATTTGGCGTTTTAAGAAGGGTAAACAAACCGCAACTTCAGAATCTGTCGGAGTTCTGTTTCCTGGAGGTCGCCAAGCTAAAACATTTGTGATGTAAACATCATCTCGTTTTAAGGATATAGCTTGAAGCATTTTTTCAAGAAGTCGTCCACTTCGGCCGACAAAGGGAAGACCGATCCTGTCTTCATCTGCTCCTGGCGCCTCGCCAATCAACATCAATGATGCATTGGGGTTTCCTGCGCCAAAAACTGTTGATTTTGCTGTCATTTTGAGTGTGCATCCATCAAAACTGACAAGCTTTTCTTTCAGCTCATCTAAAGATGAAGCTTGTGTGCACAATTGCCTGGCAGATTGTCTCGAGGCAATCATATTTTGAGCTAAATCAGATGTGGCGAGTCTGATAGAGGTGTTGTTAAATGGCGTTTCAGCAGGCTTAATGCAAAAAGCATCTTCCCCGCAGATTGCATCAACACCTGCTTCGATATACCATTGTAAAAGGCTTTTTGTATCTAATGTATCGCTCATATCTGAATTATATAACAAGAATTATATCTGTTGCAAGTCAAAGCAATTATTTATCACAGTGATAATTGCATATTTTTTATTGAAGTTTATTTTAATTTAGAGCTATAATGTTGAGCAGAGTAAATTAAGAATGATGAAAAAGATGAAGGTAAAATATATTATTGGCCTTATAGTGGTCGTTGCATTTTTTAATTCATGTGCAGAAAAACTTTGGTTTTCTGAGGCAAAAAAAACAGAATATGTTGTTCAAATTCCATCAAAAAAAGTTCCTGATAATGTTTATGGAACTTATTTGGCCGGAAGATTAGCGCATATGCGCCAAGAGTATGATACGGCAGCAAAGTATTACATCAAATCATTTAATCTTGGAACAAGTGAAGAGGGAATCATAAACAGCATATATTTGTTGCTAGCATCAGAGGGTAAAATTGAAGAGGCTTCTGAATATGCTAAAAAAGCTTTTGAAAAAGGAGATAAAAGTAATTTAATACATTTTATCTTAATGAGCGTTCAAATGAAGCATCAGCGCTATGATGAAGTTTATCAGGAAATTATGTCGATTGATGATAAGCCTTTCAAGGATTCTTTGTCTGGAATATTTCGAGCATGGGCTTTGGCTGGTTTAGATCAAAAAGAAGATGCATTTAAAAGTTTGGAAGGTTTAAAAAAAGACAAAGCTCTTATTACTTTATATCATATGCATAAGGCGATGATTGCGGATTATCTTGGAGACAACCAAGAAGCTATGAAAAATTTTGAGGTTATTGTGAATGATGAAAAGCTTCCTTTGTCTTTTAGAATGCTTCAAATTATCGGCAATTTTTATATCAGAAACGGACAAAAAGATAAAATTGTTGAGATTGTCAAAAAATACTACAATGAGAATGCACAGGCTCCATTATTAAAATCTTTATATGAGAACTTTGAAAAAACAGAGGAATCGAAGCTCCAAAAAGAAATTGATACTCCACAGAAAGGGTTTGCCGAAGCTGTATTTAATGTCGGTACCTTGTTTAAGGGGTTTCAAAACGATGTGGCTCAACTTTTTTCGTCGCTTGCTTTATATCTTAATCCTGATTTAGAGGTTGCCCATTTGGCTGCCGCTGATTTATTTGAGGTCAATAAGCGTTATGCAAAAGCTGTTAAGGAATATCAAAAAATTCAAAGGTCTTCTACGGTTTATTATATGGCGCAGATTAAATTAGCAGACAACTACATTCTTCAAGACCAAAAGGAAAAGGCTATAGCTGTTTTACAAGCGCTTCTAAGAAATTACCCTGACGATCATACAATTATGTTCCGTTTGGGCGATTTGAACCGTGTTCTCGGCAGATATCAAAATGCGATAGCTTATTATCAAAGCACCATTGAAGCCAAAGGCGAATCGCTTGAAGATAATTGGAGTACATATTATGCCTTAGGTGTGGCTTATGATCGGCAAGGTAATTGGGAAAAAGCAGAAGAATCGTTTAAGAAAGCACTTGAATTGAGTTCTAGGCATCCAATTGTGCTTAATTATTTGGGCTATTCTTGGATAGAGCGTGGCATTAATTATAATGAGGCCTTTTTTATGATTTTTGAGGCGCATCGTCGTTATGGAGAAGACGGACATATTATGGACAGCCTTGGGTGGGCTTTATATAAAATGGGAAACTATAAAGATGCAGTCAAGATTCTTGAGAGAGCTTCAGAATATTTACCTTCAAATGCTGTTGTAGCTAACCATCTAGGAGATGCCTATTGGCAGATTGGTCGTTATGAAGAAGCAAAATTTCAATGGCGTCATGCTTTAACGCTTAAAGATGATGAAAAAGAGTTAAATCGTGCGCAGGTGCAGGAAAAAATAGATAATGGGCTTAAAAAGGCTGTTCCAGTGCCCTTTAACGAGCAGTTGCTGATAGAACGCCTCAAAACACTTGATGCTGCAAATTAAAAAAAAGAGAAGCAATATTAAACTGCTCCTTTTTAGTTAGTATAAATCTATGATTTGATTAAAATAATCGGAATTGCAAGAAAAATGGCGCAAATACCAAAAATCAGCTGATTTTTAAGGCTTTGTTCATGATATCTGATTGCAGAATAAATCATCACAACCGGTACAGAAAGTCTCAAAAAGACAGCGACAAGCGATACAGGCAGAATGTTGATTGATGCGTATATGACCAAAAATTCAGAGACAGCATAAAAGATTCCGGCAAATGCAATACTTTTGTTTAAGAACATATTTTTGAAATCTTGTTTTGAGATGCCGTGTATTAAACTGGTAGCAAACATGATAACAGATGATATCAA
>CADBSM010000020.1 GCA_902797315.1 uncultured Pseudomonadota bacterium
AATTTTGATGCAAGATTATATCGCAAAGCTTCTTCAAAACCGAAAATGTATCAGCGTTACACTTCCGCCATCAACCGCACCTTATATCGACCATATTCAGGCCCGTCATGATTGGTATGTTTTATTTGATGACGGAAAATTGATTTTAAGCAAAGACAGGCACGAAGTAGAAAATAACGCCCAAATTAAAACTTTGGAATTGAGCTACCCTAACCTTCAATTTGATATTATTTATGTGCCTGAACACTACATTGCTGCTATTTATCAAAAAGTCGCAAAAACGCAAAAAACGGCCAGAGAGATATATCTTGAAATTTTAAAACAAAAGGCGCGAGCCTTAAAGAAAATGCTTCAAATTCCACACCACGAAGCCTTGAAATTATCCGCTCAAATGGTTGGTTTTAAATCTTGGAAAGACGCACTCTTAATCAACGAAGATAACGCCAGATATGCCATTGAACGAGAAAACGAAAAAAAACAATATGCCATTGAAAAAGGCAAAAATCCTATTGAACGGGAATATCAAATATATCTCAAAAACAAATAGTCCGCCAGCACAAAGAATCGTATCTGAAAATACGATTCTTTTTTTATTTACTTTTAAGAGATGGTATGATATAATTCGAATTGTCAGATAACAAAAGGGTTATCTGGCGTTTAAAACGGACTTTAGCAAGTCTATATGGTACGCGGCCTTGAAGAATTGGCCGTTAAGCTTGGGCAGGCAGGCGCCCAAGCAAATTCTCCGCAGCTTTAAGGCGGGGAGCTTGTCGTATATGTTCAGGATTTTATAAAATCTAAAAACGGCAAGGTCATGATGTACCATATGATTTGCTAACTCTCCGCTAAACCTAAAACAAAACAGCAGAGAAAGGTACATATCTATGTCAAACTCATCCACCCTTACCGCCGAAATTTTACGCCAACTTGCCGATGTCGCAGAAGGCAAAAAAGAATTTAATGATGTTATTTCTTCTGTTGTGAAAAGCGACGAGGAAATAAAAAAAATTAAAGATAACTTTGATTCTTTTAAATCGATTATTTCAAGCTTAAAAAACAACATTAAAGAATCTATTAAAGATGAAATTCGCACCAATGACTTAAATGCTAAATATGAAACCTCATCTGCTGTAGAAATCAAAGATGATCAAGGCAACACCATTGGGCATATTGGCTTAAAGACCAAACAAAAGAAAAGTTTTTGGGAAAAATTCAAAGAAAATATGGCAACCTCTTTTCAAAACAAAGCCGATTTACTCAGCGGCAAAAAAACCTTAAAACAAGTTATCAACGAAGACGCCTCGCGCTTTAAAAATAACATGATGGAAACCTCTGTTGTTTTTAGAAAATCTGCAAGCGTAGCTGATGGAGTAAAAAAAGGCATTCATCAAACAATTGCCGAGTTAAGAGGTACAGCAAAACCAAAACAAAGTTTTATTAAAGCAACCAATCAACGTATCGCAGAAAAGTTAAACACAAATGTTTCTAATAAATATAGCACACTTGATGACGGGCAATTTGCCGTTGCTTTAGGCGCCGCTTATGACAACTTTGCGAGATTAGAACATTTTGACACACCTGATGCCATCAAAAATGAGGTTTTGAGCGAAATCAACCTCGTTTTACAAGAAGCTAAAAAGCGCTTTCCGAATGCAATAGCTGAAACAACAAAAGGTTCTTATTATCAAGATCAAGATGTTGCCAATATGGAACAATCTCTTATACCTTATATGCGTGAAGCCGCTAAAGAAAATGCTGTTTTAAGAGATGACATCAATCGCTATAATGCTTGGCGCAACGGTCAAGATGCAACTGTTATAAATGGTGCGTTGACAATAAAAGAAATGCCGTTTGAAAACTTTGCGCGCTATGGGCATCAGGGCAAACAAACAATAGCCGAAAATGCGCATGACTTGTTTAAACAACCCTATGAAAGCGGCCAAAGAACAATGAGTCAAAGCGATCTGGCGCAACAAAAAGCTCTCATAAATAACCTCAATATACGATAATTAATGAAAGGAATAAAACAATGACGAACACATATGACACAAGAATTTTGGATGAAATCAATCAGATCAAAACCGAACACCTTGATATGAGAATGTCTTATGTTTTGATGAATAATGTTTCTTATTTGATGGAGCAATATAAATCCAACATCAAAACAAACACGAACTTAAACATAAAAGACAACTTACCGCAAAAGGCTCTGGAGGCAATTGTCTGCTTTGCAAATAAAACACCTGCCTTAAATGACCCGTTATATAGCAATCCAGCAAACTCAAATGCCGATTCTTATATTGCATATGATTTAGCTCGAGCCACAGCGTCAATTCCACCAGAAACACCTGAACTTTCATTAAAACTTTTGACAACAACCAAATCTTTATACGACAAAACAAGGGGAATTAACCCAGAATCACAGATTGAAGATTTAAGCAAGGTTTGCCGCTATACTGGTGATTCCAAAGTTGCAACAGCTTTTCTTGACACGACACAAGATCTTTTTGAAAAAACAAACAATCGTTACGGTTTTTCGGACAACACATTACAAGCTCTTGGCGCGTACAAAGATATTGCAACGCTTCATCCAAACCTTGCATCAAGGTGCTTAGATACAGCTATTTTACTGGCAGAAAAAATCGAAACAGGGTATAATAAAAAACCTGTTATAGAGATTATGCAAGCAGTTGCAAACAACCCAAACACCTCTCAAGAATTGAGAGATAAGGCCAAAAACGCCATAGACAGACATCAACAAAAACAACAACAAAGTCTAAACGTGGCACAAACAACTGCAGAACAAATGAGCACCACACAAAAAGGCAAAAAAACGATAGATCAAAACAAAGCTTTAGATTTCATCAAAAAGGGAAAGGCTTATGCTGGTGGTCAAAAACTTTTTGAACATATTAAAAATTCTCTTCAAAAAGAATTTGAGAAAAACGCAAAGCTATACACCTTCGGCGGATTGGCGGCCATGATTGCTGGTTGCCAAACCCTGCAGCCGCAACTTGCCGCCGCTGGAGCAAGCATTATGACGGCGGGTTTAATTGCGTGGCGTAAAAAATCTCTTGAAAAGAAAATCAGCCAGCAAGGATTAACTAATTTAAAAGAGCCAAAACAAACACGCTCTGCCGCTTTTGCTAACCACAAGGGAATAAAATATGATGGAAGATAATATCTTTCTTGATGATTTTATATTTTATGTTTTAGATAATCAAGTTGCTATTGGTATTGATAATTTGCCGATTATAGCTCAAAACATTATTTATGACGGCAAAAACACCTTGATTCTACAAACATCGGAAAACAAAAATTACATTTTGCAAAATATTGTGCTGGAAGTTCGTCAATTGTTAAAAAATAATCAACCTATTTCTATTATCTTAACAGCAAATCATCTGTTTTTTAATGCTTATGAGCTTAATCTTCAAATAGATGAAACGCTTCAACATAAAGATCCTTTTTTTGATCAAAGCGCCGAGCTTTACCAAGATTTAATTGAGCGATCTCCACACATAAAATAAGGAAGAAAAAATGACACAAGAAGAACTTTTTGAAAAATATTTACAAGCCATCGAAGCTAAAGACTATGACACGGTTTGGTCTGTTTCAAAAGAAATGGAAAAACAAGATCCATCAAGCTTTAAGGCAACAATAAATGCGCCACAAATTGCCATCGCAAGCCCTAAAACACAAACAGATGAAATTTTAGCTCAAATTCAAACCAACATTGGCGATAATTTTGCATGGATAGATAAAAATGCTCAAGACATGGATAGTGCTGACAAAAGTTCATGGAAAGCATATGCTTCAACCGAAGCCGCTCTTGCACTTGACAGCATTGTTAATTTCCATCAACAAAAATCTGCCCAATGCCTTAATTTGCTCGACACCCTTTCTGATAACGCGCAAAAACTTGAAAAAGAAAGCCTTTTTGAAAGAGATTACAATGGTAAATACTTAACTTCAAGTTTGATGAGTGCTTATGCCGACTGCGAACAAGATACTGCGCGCACCATTCTTTCAATTGACAAAATTAATGCTTTAAGGGCTCACACAGACCCTGATTTACAAGACTACTTTGACAATAAGCAACGCAAAGGTTTTATAACTTATTATGACAGTCTTCAAGACTTGATGTATAATGCCAGTTTCAAAGATTTCAAAGGTTCTCAAGCTATTGCCAAACACATTTTAAACACAGTTCAAACGCCATCAAATCCTGAAGGGGCAGAATCGTATCTTAATTTGCTTTCAAATGTTGTTTTACAAAACCCTGAATGCACAAGCAAAGCATTGGTTAAAATGAACGGCACATTCAACAAGTTTAACTCATCTGAAGCCGTACAGAAAAAAGCTCTCTCTTGTATTGAAAAACTGCAAACGCATGCTTCAAAATTTGACGATTACGAGCTTTCTTCTTTAAGCTCGCTTCAAGCACGTTTTTCAAACACTATCAAAGCTCAAACCGTTTTACGATCGAGAGGTCAAAGCTCTTGGCGTGATGATGATTTTGAGCCCATTCAAGAAATGGAAATGGATTATTCCAAAAAGAAACTTTATGAGTATGATATTGATGATTTTGAGATCGGCAGATAAAAGCAAAGAGCCTCAAAATTTGAGGCTCTTTTTTTTAAAGGCACAATCTAAAAAATTAGAATGTATATCTTAAGCCGAGCAAAATTTCATGTGCGCGAGCTTTATACTCATTTTGAACTTTGTCTTCTTGCATTCTAATTGTTTCTTCAAACTTGCCATAATTAACATAGCGATAACCTAAATCTAATTTAACATTGTTGCTTAACTCATAAGCGACACCGGCACCGATGTTGTAAGCAAAATCATCTTCAGATCTAGAATCTTCTGAGCCAGAGAATTTCACATTACCCCAGCCTAAACCACCGCCGATATAAGGCATAATTGGCAAAGAGCAACCGACTTTAAAGTCATAATACATATTAACAAAGCCAGCTTGTGTTTTAACCTTCATATTATCTTGAAAAACAATTTTTTTAGCATCAGAATTCTTTGTGTATTCTAATTCTAAACGCCAT
The DNA here is from genome assembly GCA_902797315.1 of uncultured Pseudomonadota bacterium. Classification (GTDB taxonomy): domain Bacteria; phylum Pseudomonadota; class Alphaproteobacteria; order RF32; family CAG-239; genus UBA1254. The sequence goes on from CADBSM010000020.1 coordinate 5,061, forward strand.
GTACCATATGCGGCAGGGTTAACAATACCAGCAGCAATGCTTGCTCCCCAAACATTTTTATCAAGTTTTGCCTTTTCGGCAAATGCTACGCCTGCAATATTACCGTCCATTTTAAGGTTATTTTCTGCAAATACATATTTCATTTTTGCAGCTAAATACGGGTTATAATTTGCAGCAGAAACATTTGCTGCACATAAGCAAGCGACGCCTGCTAACAATACGATTTTATTCATAAAATAAATCCTTTACTTCAAGTTGCAACAAGTCCCCGCTAAAGGGGGAATAGATGGGAAAAACTTTAGGTTTTACCCGCCTTCATTGAATAAAAGATTAGCAAACAAGTCAAATAACAAAATATTACAAAAGATTACACAGACTTTTCTTTTATTGTCCAGAAGCTCTTCGGCGAGCTGTATCAAGATAAGACTCATTGTCGCCTTCTGAACCGTGATAAGCCAATGAATAACTGGAAACCAAAAACCCGTAAGGATTCATAATTTGATCTTCTTTATCAGGAAAATTAATTTTTGCATAAGCAACTCTTATTGTTGCTCGCCAGTATGATATCGCCGGCTTTTGATTAGGGAAAACATCATATGTTGTGAATTGTGTCAACCATAAACCCAAAGAAAGAGGTCTAATCCATTCAATTTCAATGTAGCGCTGTAAGCCTTTTTTAAATTGCTGCAAATTAATTTTCATTTCCTGATTTTCAAATTCAGAATAAACATTTGGCGCACTATACCAATAAAACGGCGAACCAACGCGCCATCTTTCGTAAAGTTCTTCATAATCGGATGTTATGGTATAACGCATAAAAAGATATTGTTTAATATATTGTTCAGTAATCAAATCGCCCACAGGATATTTAACTTCGCGCGGCTGAACCATTTCAATCTGGCTAAAATATTTATTGATATTAAAAAATTGGGGATGAACCTTAAGCGAAGGAATAAGCAAATAAATTGTTAAAACTAAAACAACATTAAAGCAGATACTCAATGCTGTTAATATAACAAGGAGCCTCGCTGTCCATAGATATCTTCTTTCAGGAAAGGCTTCAACATGCACTTTAACAGGGAAAGCGCCCAACTCATCAGGGCTTTCTTTCTCTTTATATCTAAAAAGTGTATGAAAAATATCAAACATGAAATAATTTTAACCTCAATTTTACATTTTGGTGTTATTGTACACATAAAATTGTATCAATGCAATTAAAATATTTGAAATAAAACACGTGTTTTAAAGGATAAAACTATGAAAAAGATTGTTTGCTTTATTGTTTGTCTGTTTGCTGTTGTATCTTGTCAGACACAAAAACAGACTACTTATCTGCCATATGGCGGCGAAGTTCAGCCTCAGGATCCTCCTCAGGCTTATTATGAGGATTGGGACAGAGCTATCCGCGTTGATGTTGATATGCAAAATATGTATTTAAACACCCCGCGCAAACTCAAACGCCCCATTGACATGTATATGGCGATGGCATTGGCTTTGAAATACAACTATTCACGCCGTGTCGTTTCTTATGAAGAAAGTTTGATTAAGGCTGGCGGTTCAACATATACTGAGTTGCAAGACATCTTAAACAAGGCAGGATATATCAATACAAACAATTCTGCCAATTTAAGCCCTGATCTTAAAGTGGCATGGAACATTTTGGATATGTCAAGTGTTTATTGCCAAGAAATCGGCTGCCAAACAAGACAAGGTTTAGCTGTCGAACAACGCCGTAAGGTTATTCACAATGTTTTACAGGAAGCTCGTTTGCTTTATTGGAAAACATTAACAGCGCAGCGCCTTCTTCCGGTCATTGACGACATGAGCGAATATATGGTTTTAGAAGTTGATGAAATGAACGCAACAGCTAAAGAAATGGCTGCCAAAGGAGAAGCGCCATCACAGCAACAACTACAAAAAAAGCGTAAATATATGGAAGCCGTTAAGAGCCTCACAAACCTAAAGCATGAGCTTGAAACTGCTCAGACAAATTTGGCCAGCTTAATGGGGTTACATCCAACCACCGAGTTCAAGCTTGTCGGCGCTCAATATGGCGGCTTTGAGTTACCAGAAATCAGAACAAATCTTAATCAGCTAGAATGGCTGGCTTTGAGCAACCGTCCTGAACTGCGTGCTCATGATGTGATTGGCACACCTGCGGATAAGGAACTAATTATCCAACGCTTCAACGACTCACAAGGTTCAAAATGCAAAAAAGATGTCAAAGCATACAACAAATGTTCTCAGGCAAGTGCACAATATGGTATTACGATGTTAGAAGACATGAAAAAAGCCAATCCGGTTACGCTTGAAACTTTGCGCAGAGAGCGCATGACATCTTTGATCTTGAATCAGGTTTATGTATCATGGGCTCAATACATGGCTGCAATGGAAGATTATCAAATCAACATGGAAATTTCAACAACATCAGAAAACATTGCTGAAGACCTAACTTTCACTGATGGTGCTAAAAATGAAAAGAGCCAATTAGAGGCCTCAAGAGCTATTGAAGATGAAGTTAAAACATTTTTATCATATGTTGATGTTCAAGAAGCCCTTGGCAACCTTTATGCAACTCTTGGTTTAGATGCTGTTCCTTATTTCATGTTAAGCGAAAAGCCTTCAGACATCGCCTTGTATTTGCGTGAAGTTTACAAAAAATGGGCCGAAGGAAATTTAATGCCCGACAATCGCCCATATCTTTTAGATATCCCGGCAAAACGTCCTCCGATGAGAATTCCTTCCGCAAAATTAAATGATGTCACTATTGAAACGGGTGAGCCTTTTACTATTGATATTCCGAAAGATACTTTCCGTTCGATGGGTTGGGGTAACAACATCACCACCCGCGCAGGATTAATTGATGATGCCCCTCTTCCAAGATGGATTAATTATTCACCCGAAGAATATCGTTTTACCGGCAGAGCATTGCCGGGAAGCGGTGGAGCTTATAACATCAAAGTTTATGGCACAGATGGTTCAGGAAGTGTCGCTTATGGTACCTTTAAGCTCACAGTGCGTGATCTTTATAAACCCTCAACCGAGATTCGCGGTTTAACGGAAGGTCGTCAGGCAACCGTTTTAACAAAGTGCCGCGGCAAAGAGTGCGACAATTCGTATGTTCATCAAGACACCCTTGGACGAGAGGTTGAGAAAACACATATTAAATAAATTGTTTCAAAACAAAAAAAATCCCCTGAAGCAGGGGATTTTTTTTGCTACACAAACCCTTTCCTACCAACAATATTCTTGACACGTTTAGTCAAAAACTCTACACTTTAGACCTATGACAGTTACCGCTATTGATTCCATGGCAACAGCCTTAATTTGTCACTGAAAAAAAATTTTACAATATCGATTTTTTAAAGAAGGCGAAAATGATTAAGAAAAAAGACAATGACTTCTCTCATATAATCTTAAAAACACAAGTTGGAAGAAGTATGGTCGAGATGCTCGGTGTTTTGGCTATTATTGGTGTTTTATCGGCAAGTGCGCTTTCTGGATATTCAAAAGCCATGCTAAAACATAAAATGAATCAATTTACCGACGATTTTAATTACTTTTTGGCGAATGCTATGTCTTTTTCAATTAGCGCTTTCACAAACGAAACTTTAGATGAAAGTTCTCAAGATGTTAGTTTTGTTAAAGCTGCTCAATTTTTAGGTCTTTTAAATGGATCTTTGCGCTTGCGCGGAAATAAAATTTATGACGTATTTCAAAACTTTTTTGAATTTTATTATGTTCCACGTCAAGATGGTCATTATCGCGTCAGATATCAACTCACAAACAGTGAACACACCAGAAGATTATGCGAACAACTGCTAAGAATCGGACAGGTCTATAGTCAAAATTTATCCCAGGTCCGTGTATACGATTATGAAGACGGCTTAAAATCTTCTCAAGCTGTCTGGGGAGACCCTTCTTGCTCTGAAAACAAAAAATGCCTTTCTAAGATCGGCATACATGAAATGCATGAGCTTTGTTCTTCTTGCACCACTAAGAAATGCTATTTTTATTTCTTTTGGAATTAATTATTCCATTTCAGACAAACGCTCGGCTTGATCTTCTGTCACAAGGGCATCAATAATTTCGCCTAAAGCTTCGCCCGAAACAACATCATCAAGCTTATAAAGTGTTAAATTGATACGATGATCTGTCACGCGGCCTTGAGGATAGTTATATGTTCTGATACGTTCGCTTCGATCGCCGCTGCCAACTTGTAACTTTCGTTTTTCAGAATAACTGGCATCAATCGTTTGTTTTTGCATATCATAAAGTTTGGCACGCAGGTGGTTCAAAGCCTTTTCTTTGTTTTTAAATTGTGAGCGCTCATCTTGACATTGAACCACAACACCCGTCGGAATATGGGTAATACGTATGGCAGATTCTGTTTTATTAACATGCTGTCCGCCGGCACCTGAAGCGCGATAAACATCAATTTTCAAATCAGCTGGGCTAATATATAAATCTACTTCCTCAATTTCAGGCAAAACAGCAACTGTTGCGGCCGAAGTATGAACACGTCCTTGAGATTCTGTTACGGGGACTCGCTGAACACGGTGTGCGCCTGATTCAAATTTAAGTTTTGAAAACACGTCTGTGCCTGTAATTTTTGCCGAAGCTTCTTTATATCCGCCAAGCCCGTTTTCATTGACGTCCAAAACTTCAAATTTCCAACCCTGTTTTTGGGCATATCTTTGGTACATTTCAAATAAAACAGCCGCAAAAAGAGCCGCCTCATCCCCGCCTGTGCCTGCTCTTACTTCTAGAATAGCATTTTTTTCATCATCTTCTGACTTTGGCAACAAGGCGATTTTAATTTCTTGTTCCATTTGCGGCATTTTTTCTTTAAGCTCATAATATTCCTGATAAGCCATATCTTTTAACTCTTTATCTAGGCTTTCATCAGACATCATCTCTTCAGCTTCTTTCATGTTTTGCATAAAAAGCTGATATTTTTTTATACTTTCAACAACAGGAGAAAGCATTGCCGATTCTTTGTTCAGCTTAACAAGATCTTGCGTGTTTGAAGTGGAGCTTAACAAAGCGTTCACCTCATCAAAACGCCGGACAACCTGATCTAATTTTTCATCAAAATTCATTATGCTATTTCCTTTAATAAGTTTTTGAGCAGAACTTGTTTTTGCTCACCTGTATCAAGATTTTTAATTGTTATTTTTTCTTGCATGAGCTCATCTGGACCCAAAATCACAGCTTTAAGAGCATTGACCTTGTTTGCTTTCATCATTCTTTTTTTCAAATTACCATTATACGCCTGATCGACGACATAACCTGCTTTTCTTAAAAGGTCTGACACTTTTAAGGCCTCATCATGAACTTCCGGTGAAACCTCAATAACAGCGATAGGTCTTTGAGGAGAAACATCTTCCTCCAAAAGCATTGACAACCTCTCAACACCTGAAGCCCAGCCAATACCAGAAACATCACCACCGCCCATTTCTTTAACCAAGCCATCATAGCGACCACCTGCTAAAACCGTACCTTGTGCACCAAGCTTATTTGTCACAAGTTCAAAAACCGTATGAGAATAATAGTCAAGACCTCTGACCAAACGATTGTTCACCCGATAAGGAATGCCGAGCAAATCAAGCCCTTTTAATACGTCTTTGAAAAAGTTTTTAGAAGCTTCGTTTAAGCTATCTTCATAAAGCGGTGCATTTTGAACAATAAGCTTATCGCACTCTTCTTTTGAATCTAAAATTCGAAGCGGATTTTTTTCCAATCGCTCTTTGCTTTCATCAGAAAGCTCCTGATAATGCTTTTCAAGATAAGAAACCAGTTTTTGGCGATATGTATCACGGCTTTCTTTATCACCCAAAGAATTAATTTCAACAACAATGCTTTTTTCTAAGCCCAGTTTTTCTAAAAAATGATACGCCATCGCAATTACTTCGATGTCTGCCTGAGGTGTTTCAACACCTAACAGCTCAACTCCAAATTGTGTAAATTGGCGCTGTCTGCCTTTTTGTGGGCGCTCATAGCGAAACATCGGTCCGGCATAATAAAACTTAACCGGCAGATTTTGTTGCATTCCCTCAGAAATAAAAGAACGGACAACACCTGCCGTACCTTCAGGACGAAGCGTTAGGCTTTCGCCGCCTCGGTCTTGAAACGAATACATTTCTTTGGTAACAATATCTGAAGTATCTCCAAGATTGCGGGCAAAAACTTCTGTAAATTCAAACACAGGCGTTTCTATTTCTTCAAACCCGTATCTTTCGGCCATTTGAGAGCCTAACTCAATAACTTTTTTATTTTTTTTTTTTGCGTTTCCATACAAATCGTAGGTTCCGCGAACATTTTGAACTTTCATTTTCTTTTTCCTTAAACACAAACAAAGACAAGAGCCTAAGCTCTTGAAAATTTATTAAACTAAGCTTTCTAATGAACTAAGAAAGGATCTATACTCACATTATTTTGTTGATTTGGTTTAACAATTTTTGTTAATTTTCCATCGACATAAAATTCAACATTGTAATATCTGCCAACAGAAACGCGCAAGCCTTCAACATCAGGAAGATTATATTCAAAACCTTGATTATATGTGCCGCTGATATAAACTTTTTTATCGCCTCTAACTTCAAACCAAGAGCGTCCCTTAAATTTAGCCACAACAGTTGGTCGGATGTTTTTTTTCGGCTCTGTTTGCGCAGAGTTGTCTTGATTGTTTTCATTGTTTTGTATATCTGCCTGATTGTCCTCCGTTTCTTCAGATAAAGAATTTTCTGTTTCTAAATTTTCTTCCATATCCTGTAAAACTTCTTCTACAACAACATCCTCATTATCTTCTATTGCTTCAAAATTTTCCGAGCCACGATGAGCCAAACTTTGAATCAAAACCCACAAAAGGTAAAGGAAGAGAACAGCCAACAATCCAACAGCTATATGACGTTTGCTCGGTATTGTTATGGATGTGTGTTTTTTGACGATATTCGTTGTTTTTTCTTTTTGTGGCATGGCTTGCTGCTTATAGAACTGTACTATACGCTCAACATTTAGTCCCAAATAATCAGCATATGAGCGAACAAAACCCACCCCATAAGGCACTGGCGGCAATTCTTGGAAATTGTCTTCTTCAATGGCTCTGATATATATTTTTCTAATGTATAAAGCCTCAGAAATATCTTCAATAGATTTTTTTTGTTTTAAGCGTGTATATTTCAAGAACGAACCGACAGTAGAAGCATTATCTAAGGTCATTTCTTCAGTTTTGTTTTGTTCATTTTCCACTTTTTTATCCCTTCAGATTTTCAAAACAGTCTCATTAAAGCACATTTTTTTTTAAATTGCAATACCATGATCAAAAGCATAAGCCAACAACTGTGGACGAAGTGTTTTTTGAGATGAGGTCAGAATTGTATTGATATAATCTTCAAGTTCCTTTAACCGAATAGAGCGCACTGTTTTTTTGATATCCGCAAAAGCTGATCCTGCAAGCGAAAATTTTCGATAGCCCATACCAACTAGAGCCATCGCTTCAATAGGATTGCTAGCCATTTCGCCACATACACTGCAAGAAACTTTATGTGCTTGAGCTTTTTGCAAAATATAACGCATAACTTTTAAAAACGGCAACGAAAGAACATCATAACGCTCAAACAACCTAGCATTTGTTCTGTCACAAGCAAAAATAAATTGTGCCAAATCGTTTGTCCCAACGGAAATGAAATCTGCTTCTTTTAAAACGTCATCAAGCTCAAATATAATAGAAGGAACTTCTATCATTAAGCCAATATTTAATTTTGTTGGTAATTTTTGATTGTTTTTCTTTTGCTTTTCATATTCAAGAAGCAGCGTTTTTTTAGCCTCCATAAACTCATCAAAACTAGCAATCATCGGAAACATAACATCAAGCGGTCGCCCAACCGAAGCTTTAATAAAAGCTCTCATCTGTTCGCGAAGCAATGCGCGCCTATCTAAAGTGATACGAATTGAGCGCCAACCCATGGCTGGATTTTCTTCCTTCAAATCACCCCAATAAGGCAAAAGCTTGTCTGATCCAACATCAAGACTTCTAAAGACCACTTTTTTATCTTTTGCTTGTTTTAACACTTTTTGATAAATAGCAACCTGCTCTTGCACTGAAGGAAGCTTCTCTGTTGTCATAAAAGCCATTTCCGTGCGAAACAAACCGACACCATCACAATTTGAAAGCTTTATATATTCAAAATCTGGCTCTAGAGCAACATTCAAATTCAGTTCAATATTAAAGCCATCTTTTGTTCTTGCTTTATAAGAGCTCACTTTTTTAAGCTCTTCTCGCCATTTTTTTTGTTTTTCTTGCTTTTCAAAAAAGTCTTTTTGAATATTTTCATCAGGACGAACATAAACAAGCCCTTGATTTCCATCAATGGCCAACATTTCTCCGTTTTTCAAGTTTTTAAAAAGTCCTTTAATTTTAACAATGAGCGGAATGTTTAAAGCTTTGGCCATAATGGCGATGTGCATGGTTGAGCTTCCCTCTTCTAAAACAATTGCTCGAACATGCTGATAATCATAATCCATCAAATCGGCAGGACCCATGTTTTGTGCTACAAGAACAATATCTTTCAAATCTTCTTTTTGATGAACAGTGTTGCCGCTTAGAAACATTCTTAAACGGTCTGAAATATCTCTCAAATCTGCCAATCGTTCTTTAAGGTACGAATCTGCAGAAAAAGACATCGCTTCACGCATGTCCTCATAAGCTTTTTCAACAGATGCTTCAGCACTTAGACCTGTTGCCACATAGTTTTGAAGTTTTTTATACCATCCCTTATCTTGAGCCAAAAGCAAATAGGTTTGCATAATTTGTAAATGCTCTCCATCTGAAAATGTATTATTTTCTAAGGTATACGAAAGATTTTCAATCATTTGACAACGAGCTTGAGACAAACGTTTTTGTTCTGAATCAATATCATTTGAAAAAATTTGCGTTAACTCGCGACTTCGCGAATGAATAATAGCATAACCCAAACCAAAACCCTTATTAACAGCAATTCCTTTAATGGCATCTTTTAGACTAAAGCCACTCATTTTAATAACTCTCTTTTTGTAGGTTGCTATTTCTTCCAAAGAAAAAATTGTAACCATAAACATTGAAAGTGTTTTAAGTTTTTCAATTTCAGAATCTGTCATATGGTGCTCTTTTTGATAGCCAAGCGCAATAACGCCCAAAACAAAATCCCATTGAATAAGCGGCAGACCAACAATTGTTTTAAGTTGTGTATGTTGATTTACAAACAAACGCCACCGCGCTGTTTGCGCAACCTCACCAATAATACCCTCGTTTAAGCGAATGGTATTATTGGTCATTTTTAAATGACCATATTCAGAAAAAAGTGTTAGATAATTTTCATCAACCGAGATATAAGAACAAACACTATCAGCGCCAAAGAAAACAGCAATTTCTCGCATCATATTTTCAAGTTTTTTTTCAACTGAAAAGTGATTTTGCATCAAATGCTGAATTCGCTGCAACAAGTCAACAAGCTGTGTGTTTTCTTTGTTTGGCATATATCCTCTTAAAAAAAGACAAATTAAACTTGTGTTTTATTGTATACAATTTATATTGTGACTCCACAAGCAATTTTACAAACTTATGAGGTAAAAAAATGTCAAACACATACAAAAAAGGTGATAAAGATACCCGCCCTTGGGGCACATGGGAGGTTTTGGATAGTAGCGATAATTTTTGCGTTAAACGCATTTGTGTTAATAAAAAAAGCCAATTATCCCTCCAATCACATCATTTCAGAAGCGAACACTGGATTATCGTCAAAGGTCAAGCAAAAGTTACTCTTGGTGAAAAGATTATTGATGTTAAAGCTAATGATGCCATTTATATTGAAAAAGAAACAAAACACCGCATTGAAAACCCGACACAAGAACCGATGGAATTTATAGAAATACAAACAGGTGAAAACCTAGACGAGAACGACATTGTTCGTTATGAAGATATTTACGGAAGAATATCTTAGACTGCTACATCGTTGTTTTTTTTTGATGTGCGATAATGAGCATGCGTAATAGCAATGGCAAGAGCATCTGAAGAATCGTTGTTTTTTGGTTGGCAGGAGGGCAGTAAAACCTTAACCATTGTTTCGACCTGTGTTTTAAGAGCGCTTCCTGTACCAACCAATGCCTTTTTAACCTTGCGCGGTTCATATTCTGACAGCGGCAAATTATGCATAGCGACAGATAAAATCACAACACCTCTTGCTTGTGCAAGTTTAATTGTTGACATTGGATTCTCATTTAAAAAAATCTCTTCAATGGCCGCTTCCTCGGGCTCATAAAGGTCAATAACTTGACAAAGGCTTTTATATAAAAGAGCCAAGCGTTCTTCTATTGTTTTTTTAGGATCCGTCTTAATAAAACCATCGCCAAGATATTTCAAGCGATTATCTTTTGCTTCAATAACCCCCCACCCTGTTGAAGATAAGCTAGGGTCTAATCCTAAAATTTTAACCACTTTATTCTTGTTCCAATTGTTGAAGTACAGATTGAGCAATTTCAGCGTTGTGATAAACATGCTGAACGTCGTCATCATCCTCTAGGGCATCAATAAATTCTAAAAACTTTTTGGCTGTTTCTAAATCCGTAATTTCAACACTCACCGTCGGCTTCCAATCCAAGCGTGAAGCCAAAGGTGTACCAAATTTTTTTTCTAGAGCTTCAGTAACAGCAAACAAATCATCAGGAAGTGTTTCAATTTCATGGAACTGCTCATCTGAGGAAACATCATTTGCACCAGCATCTAAGGCATTTTCAAACATTTCATCACTGTTTGCAACACTTAAAGGATATTGAATAAAACCAATGCGTTCAAAGTTAAAGGCAACAGAACCTGTTTCGCCCATTGCGCCTCCTCGTTTACCAAAGATAGTACGAACATTTCCTGCCGTACGATTTTTGTTGTCGGTTAAAGCTTCAACAATAACGGCAGCTTTGTTTGGTGCAAAGCCTTCATAACGCATACTAACAAAATCTGCACCTCCAGCTGTTTGCGTGGCTTTTGCAATAGCGCGCTCAATATTGTCTTTAGGCATACTTTCAGCTCGAGCAGCCTGAATGGCTAGTCTTAATCTCGGATTTTTATCCGGTTCAGGCAGTCCTGATTTAGCTGCCACCGTAATTTCCCTAGCAAGCTTTGCAAACACGCGTGCTTTTTTAGCGTCTTGTGCGCCTTTTCGATACATAATATTTTTAAATTGTGAATGCCCTGACATATTAAATTCTCCTAAAATTTTTTATTTTTTTTATCTTTTTTTGATATTTAATGCAAGTGTTTTTTAGTCTTCCTTTTTACATAACTCACCCTTAACTAATAAAAAATGCGGTGTTTTGTTTCCAAATGTATGATATTTTTCCACAAACGCTAAAGCCTCAGAATCTAAAATTTCCTTTTTTAAGAAATTTTCAGCAACGGGTTCTGCCTTTTTTTGTGGCGTTTCAAATGCTTCCACCTCATCTTCTTTATTTTTATCTATTTTGATTTCTGTTGGTGCTTTTAATATTTTATCCAAAATGCTTTGCGTTTCTTTTGAACGTCTGTTTGTAAAGACAATATTTTGCTTATCAGCAGGTAATTTTTCTAAAATTTCTTCTAAATTAGAAAGTTGGTGCTTCTTCTTAATAAGGTTAATGTCGTCTACAACTAAAATATTGATATTTGATAGATCTATTTTTTCTTCATTAGCCAGTTCTAAAATGAGATTAGGTGTTGCAATAATAACATTAGATTCATCTTCTTCTGACTGTTGTTGATGATATTTACTAAAAACAGCAAAGCTGTCAGAAACATTACTTGCTTGGAACGCATCTGCGGTAACAATTAAAATATTTTGTTTTTGATTTTTTGTAATAATATCTATCAACGGCAAAACATAGGAATATGTTTTACCTGATCTTGTCGGTGCGATTGTAAAGATGTCTTTTCCTTCTAAAATGGAAGGAATAACGTCGACCTGAACGGTTGTTGGCTTGAAAATTCCCTGTTCTTCAATGGCTTGAACTGTTTGTTGGCTTAAACCCAAGTGACTGAAACTCATATCTTCCTCTTTTATTATTAAACTTTAGAGGCGAGTATAAACACCAAACGACACAAGGTCAAGAGCTCTTTAGCAATTTTAAAGAACAATTTTAAAAGCAAAAAAAATCAACAAAAGCGTTAAAAAACGAGCAATATGCCTTAACCAAATACTTTTATCGTATTCCGCCGAGCTTCTGAAAACACCGAAAGTTAAGATAACGGCATAAAAAATCATTGCGGCAAGCAAAACCAGATAAGCAATTGTCAAAAACAAAACTGTATTATTCATGTTAATAAATGAAAACACATTTTTGTAATAATAGATGAGTGTCATACCCTTAAGCTGATGAACTAAAAAAACACGGAAAAGATATGTAAAGAATGTCAAGAGAAAAATGCCACAAATTCCATATTTCCAGAACATTTGGCTTAAACTAAACTGCCCATGAAGAATTTTTGCAAACATCTTTCTTTCTCCTTTTCTGTTTTATTTTTTTCAAATATGATTGTAGATTTCTTTCCTTAAAATTTCGTTATAATTTTAATATATGGCTTCAAACCCAATTTTTTTTGAACACTCGCAATATATTTTGAAGTCGCTGTCCATTTGCTCCATTGAAAAACAAAATCTTTGGCTTTTTGTGGCGATTTTGAAAGCTGAATCTCGATGATCTCTGAAAGTAATTTTTTCATTGTCTGAGAAATTAAATCGAATTTAATATGCAGCTTGTTTTGCCCGTCAAGAAAAACAACTTCATGTTTCATCAAATAATTAAATTGGATTAAATCTGCCACACGATGCGGTTTAGAAAGCACCGGTTTTGCACGCAAAAAAAGACCCACAATCCATGTGGCATAAATTTCTTTAAGTTGCTTTGAAGTGTATAGTCCAAAAGTTTTTGCTAAATCTTCCATAAAAGCAATAGAAATGACATCTGCTTTATTTTCTTCCATGATGTGAGCATAACTTCCAAGCGAGGCTTTATAAGAGCTGTTTGGACCTAAAGAATGACCGTTTTCATGTCCGATAACAAAAAAATGACGCATTGACTCTTTAACAAAGGGATGAAATGTTTTTTCTAATAAAGCGTCAAGCAATTGCTTTAGACGTTTTTGGTCATAAGAAAAACGAACTTGCCGATGATAAACATTTCGGCGTCCGCCGCCTGTTTTAACTGCAAGTTTATCATCATTGGGCAAATTTTGTGCTGTTGTGATGCCGCCTCTTGCAAAAGCATAATCACCTGTCAGAAGCATCAAATCAACATCAACCATTGTTTGTTTTGTATTTTTTTCAATGTTTTGCTCATAGAGGTCTTTATAGGGCATTAATGAGGCTAAATAGGGTAAAGTTTCTTTTGATTTTAAGATAATATTTGTTCCCTCTTTATTCACAAGACCGACTCTACAGCCTAGGGTATCCTTGGCATTAACCTCTATCCCATATTTTTCTATTAAGGTTTGAAGTTCTTCGTTTTCAAAAACTGTAGGGGTCATCTCATCTTCATAATTTTCACGTGAAACTGTAAATTCGAGGTTATTAAGCTCCAAAACAGCCCAATGTTTATCAGCGATAGCATCCATTTCTTCATTGTTTTGCAAGAAAGCTTGTGCCTGCCAACCAAGATAATCCTTAAATTCTTCCTCTGTAGAATAATGCGCGGCAAGCTCTAAAAGGTTTGCAATTTCTGAATATTCTTGAGCAAAAAATTCGGTATAATCTATCGCTTTCAAAAAGGCACCATCGCGTCTGACCATTGTTCTGGAAGATAGAATTTTTTTTATTTCATTTATTTGCCTGTTTGCAAACATTTTGATTAAAATTTGGTGAAATTCTTCGGCACTTAAATCTGTTGGATAAAAGTTTTTACCTGGATAAATTTTAACACCTTTAAAAATTTCGATTGGCTCAGGATCAATGCCGTTTAGTCCGGCAACACCATGAAGACTATCAAACAAAACAAGTGCTTTTTGAGCATATTTTGATGTTTTAGAAGCATCTATCAAACTTTCTTTCAAGAAGATATTAAGAGGATGGTCTTGTTTTAGGGCTATATTGTCAATAATGTACGCTGCTTTTACAAGATAACTTAGCGCCTTTCGATCACCTTCAGGCAAATTTTGATAACTTTCAAAATCTTGACCGATAAGCTCAATTTTTCTCATTTGGTGAGTGATTATATCATCAAGTTTTTCTTCACTTAAATTCAATTCATAACCATTAATTTGCATTTTTAATCTCCATCATTTTAACCTTAGGTTTGAGAGTTTTTATTGCAACAAAATCAATAATGTGATTTTTTCTTAAAAATTCAGAATCAAATAAAAAGAAAACAATCGCATCTTGAACATTCATTAGTTTTTCAAAATCTTCAAATTGAGCTGGACAATGTTTTTTTTCAAAATTTATATTCGGATATTTTTTAAAAAAACTATCTTTTATTTGTGTTTCTAAAGCACAAGACACAACAAAAACTTTCAGATTTTCTTTGTTTTGAAGAAAAGATAAGCTAGACCTAAAATATGCCTTTGGCGCGCTAGCATCAGCAAAAACAACTTTTGGAAAATCGGTTCGTTGTTCATCAAAAAATTCTATACGATAAAAGCTTTGAAGTTTTGCTTCATTTTTTTTTTCAAAAGTTGAAGGCGACTTTAGTAAATCAGAAAATCTAATTAAATTTAAAATAACAACAAATGAAACGCAAAAGACAAGTATCATATTGCTTAAAACTTTTTTATAAAACTGTGCATTACTATTGAGCGCCATAAGTTTTTCTCTTTAAAAGATTGTATGCGTTTTAGATGTCAGATAAAAGCAAACTTTGATAAAAATCCACAAACGAATCGAAATACAAAACATTATCCATTCTTTTTTCATTTTCAAAAAGACCCCCTATACGCACAGCTTTTGCTCCGCATGAAAGGGCACATTTACTGTCTTGAGGACTATCTCCTATAAGCAAAACATCTTTCGGACAAAACTTTTCTTTTTGAGCACAATGATTTAAAGTATAAATCAAATGATCTGCATATGGTTTATCTCTTTTGGCTTCATGCCCGCAAACAACACAATCAAAGAACTCAGGCTCAAACAAAATCGGCAGCTCAACTTCAAGCAGAACTCTGTCTTTGTTTGTCATTAAAAGAATTGGAATGCCTCGTTTTTTAAAAAAATTCAACACCTCTAGAGAATAAGGTGTTCTAGTTATCATATTGGGCACTATTTTGAGATATATTTTTTTATATTTTTCATAAGCCTCTTCTGCTTTATCATGAAAAATAATCGGAAAATTATCTCTGAAAGACAAGTTACCGTCCCTTGTTTGTTTGACTTCATCCCAACAAGGCATTTTATAATCTTGCAAAACAAGATTAACGGCATATTTTAACACTTTTCGGCTTTGTGCCAAAGTGTTATCCCAATCAAAAACAACCGCTTTAATGTTTTGTATGTTCAGATTTTGACTCATAACGAAGAAGATATATTCTAAAGTTTAAAATTCAAGCTTTATTTTTTTAATTGATTGACAAGCCAAACTGTCGGTGTTAAAAAATCCAAAAAGCAACAAGGAGAGCTCAAAAATGTCAAAAAGAAACGGCATAAAAATTCACGAACAATCAGATTTTGAAGGTATGCGGAAAGCGGGAAAACTAGCGGCAGAATGCTTAGATTATATTACCCCTTATGTTGTGCCTGGTGTTTCAACAGAAGATCTTGATAAATTGTGCTATGATTTTATAATCAAAAATAAAGCTATCCCAGCATGCCTTGGTTATCACGGTTATCCGAAAACTGTGTGTATTTCAACAAATCACGTTATCTGCCACGGTATACCTGACAAAGAACATAAGCTCCAAAATGGTGATATAACCAACATCGATGTAACCGTTATTGTTGACGGTTGGCATGGAGATACAAGCCGCATGTATTACGTCGGCGAACCTAAAATCAAAGCTAAACGCCTATGCGAGGTTACCTATGAATGCTTAATGCGCGGAATTGATGTTGTTAAACCGGGTGCTCATTTTGGCGATATTGGCGCAGTCATAGAAGAATATGCACATCATTACGGTTATTCTGTTGTTGATATGTTTTGTGGACATGGTTTAGGTAGAGTTTTTCACGACGAACCCAATGTTATGCACTGCGGTGTAAAAGGCACAGGACCATTAATTGAAGAAGGTATGTTTTTTACGATTGAACCAATGATTAATACCGGTAAAAAAGATGGATTAATTTTATCTAACGGCTGGACTGCTGTGACGAGAGATAAAAGCTTATCAGCACAATTTGAACACTCTTTAGGCGTCACAAAAAATGGTTGTGAGGTGTTTACATATTCACCGAAAGGTCTAGATAAGCCACCTTATAAACTGTCTTGCGTTTAAGATTATCTTAAAAGTCTTAAAGTAAAGCAGAATAATGGCCTTATTTAGATCTCAAGTCTTTTGTTTTTAAGGCTACATCTGTGGGATTGTTTGGCGTTTTAATACTACCTTCTATCAATTGATCTACATTGATATTAAAATGCTTTAAAGGCTTTCCGAGTTTTTGCAGCCGATAATTAGTTACAGCTTGACCAACTCCTGAAGACATTCCATGCATAACAGTATCGTGCAATTGTTTCATAAAGGCAGACTTTTTAATAGGATTCGTCACTGCAGAAAAGGCGTGTCCCTTCAATATATTTAAAACATGTTGATGAATTTTTTGTTCATTCGGGCGTTTCAATCTTTTAGCTACAAATTTTTCCATTTCCGAGGTTTCTGGAAAATCAAGATGTGAACACAAAATAAGTTTCATATTTTTGCGATATTGAACAACTTTTAACAAAGGCTTTTGAGATTTTAACTCTTCATCTGTAAAACCTGCAATATTTTGATATTTTGTTGAACCGTTAATGGTCGGAATTAAGGTATCCGAGCAATTTGCATAAGCAAAAACATTAAAATACTGTGGTTGTCTTTCGATGTTAACTGGAGAACTTGACATTAAAGCCGTTGGCGCAGACAAAATTTGAATACATTCTTTTTGAGAATAACCAAGTGCGGCAAGCTTATAATGTAAACACTGTTCAAGCTCTGAAATAACAAGTGTTCCGAAACATTGTCCGCGTAAAACGACGTTTTTCATATTTTTCGTGGCTTGTTCTGCATCGATTCTACGACCATTTTGAGAAATTAAGTCATCAAATAATGTTGCAAATTTTTCAATTCCAGCATGATAAATACCATTTTGATTATAGCTTTCAATCAGTTCATTGTTTTTATGCGAATAATAACAAGCCACAAATTCACATTCTGAACGATTGATTTGAACATCGTTTTCAATAAACTTTAAAAAGCTTTCAACTCCATCTTGTGCTGCTGATTTTGTAATTTTTTCTTCAACAGGGTTTTCTTTTGCATTTGTCAAAGAAATAGCGTTTCCTGGCAAACTGATAATAATCAGTTTACCCTTAGGTAATTTTTCAATAGGAGAAACCGTTAAAATTTCAACATCATCTTTTTCTTTTAAATGCCGCTGAACACTATTAGAAAGTTCTCGACCAAGTTCTGGTGTAACGACAGAAATAACTTGTTCATCCCTGATAGATTGGGCGATTTTATCAGCAACAACAACACCCGACACACGATCTGAAGTTTGGTTTCGTTCTAGTTTTAAGGCGCGAAAAATATCTTTTTGCTGATTAAAAAAATCAAGCATTTCGTCTCGTGTATGAGGTATGTGTTTTTCTTTTTGAGCCATTTTTTTCCACAATGATATTTAACAATTTTGAATTTTACGCCAATTTATCAAAAAAGTAAAGAAAATCTTTTATATTTAAAATTGCTTTATTCATTTTTATAAACAATACAAAGCGGTTAAAAGATATCCTTAAAACAACTTTTTTATCATTTTAAGCAGATTTTTGATCAGAGCTGATTTTACGATAACATCTGCAATGGCAAATACCATCGCGTTCAATATCGCTTTTACATAATTCAGAAATACAGTATCTGCTTTCATTTTGCCCATCACAAGGGCATTTTTTCCAAGATTTATCGCCAAACATCATTGTTTTTGCTCTAGCGATTTTTTCAATATTTTCCGTAGGTTCATAGCCGGCTTTTTTACAGTTTTGAAGCATTTTTTCTAAAATTGTTTTCATGACAGTCGTCCTTTATTTTTCAAGTTTATTTAACAAATTTTCAAGTTCACTAAAGCTGTTATATTTCAAAACAATGCGCCCCCTGCCCTTATCATTCAAAACAATTTGCGTTTTGACATTATAAATTTTTTCAAGGCTACGCTCTATGTTGATAATATCAGCGTTTTTTATTTTTTTCTCTGTTTTTGTTTTACCATTTTTCAAGCGATTAATCAAGTCTTCTGTTTGCCTAACATTCAAATCTCTGTTCATAATTTTCAAAGCTAAGCTTTCAGCATTTTGCAAACCAACAAGCGTTCTGGCATGCGAAGCTGAAAGTTTTCCCTCATTGACATAATTTTGAATACTTTTAGGTAACGACAAAAGCCTAATTGAGTTTGTGATATAACTTCTTGATTTTCCAACAGATTTTGAAAGGTTTTCATGTGTGTAATGATATTCTTTAACCAGCTTTTCAAACCCGTTTGCTTCTTCAATTGGTGTTAAATTCTGACGAATAATATTTTCAATAAGTGCAACTTCAAAAGCCTCAGCATCATTCAAATTTTTTTCAATAATCGGCACATTTTTCACCCCGGCATTTTGTGCCGCACGCCAACGACGCTCTCCTGCAATGATTTCATATTTATCAGCTTTTTTTCGAACAAGCAACGGTTGCAAAATACCTTTTTCTTTAATTGATTGCGTTAAATCATTTAAGCTTTCTTCGTCAAAAATTTGCCGTGGTTGAAAAGGGCAGGGTACAAGTTTTGAAATTTCTACTTCTTTAATATCCGAACCATGATTTTCTGTTAAGGTTTTGATATCAAGATCATCAAAATCATCTCCAAAAAGAGCATCTAAACCTCGGCCCAAACCATGTTTGTTTTTATCAGACATACTAAATTTCTCCTTCTCTTATTAAAACTTCTTTTGATAAATTGATATAACTTTGAGCCCCAACACTTTTAAAATCATAAATCATTATCGGTTTACCATGTGATGGTGCTTCTGAAACGCGGACATTTCTCGGAATAACTGTTTGATAAACCAAATCTTTGAAATAGTTTCGCACATCTTTTTCCACTAAAGAACTCAGTTTGTTTCGTTTATCAAACATCGTTAAAACAATACCCTGAACTTTTAAGCTCGGATTAAAACTTTTTTTAACACGCTCAATATTTTTCATCAAATCTGTTAAACCCTCAAGAGCCAAAAATTCACATTGTAGGGGAATAATAACCGAATCCGAAGCACAGAGAGCATTTATAGTTAATAAGTTAAGGGAAGGAGGGCAATCAATTAAAACATAATCAATAGAAGCACTTAAAGTGTTTAAAGCATTTTTCAAAATTTTTTCACGATTGTGAGCGCCAATAAGTTCAACTTCCGCTGCGGCTAAATCAGGCTTTGCCGGTGCAATTTCAAAAAGAGGAACAAGCGTTTTTTGTAAGACGTTTTCTATTTTTTCATTATTCACCAGAACATCATAGGTTGAAAGAGCAAGCTTGTTTTTATTTAAGCCTAAAGAAGTAGTAGCGTTACCTTGCGGATCTAAATCAAAAAGCACAACTTTTTTGCCGATAGCAGCCATTGCTGTGGCAATATTGATAGCCGTTGTTGTTTTACCTACACCACCTTTTCTGTTTGTGACCGAGATAATTTTCATTTTTTCTTCCTTAAATTTTGAATACGCAAAACAACACCATCTTTTTCAATTTCATTTTGAAAGATTTCTATATCAAAACACCAGTTTTTATGTGCTTCAACAACTTCTTTTTCAAAAGATTGGCCTTTAGGCAATAAAAGAACAGTGTTTTTTTTGCACAAACTATAAGCAAATCCAAGCAGTTTAGAAAGTTCTGCAACAGCACGAGCGGTCACAAAATCTGCTTTCAATCCATGTAAATTTTCAGATCTTTCGTTTAAAATTTCAACATTTTTTAGTTGAAGTTTTTCTTTAACCTCATTTAAATACACTGTTTTTTTTGTAATGCTTTCAATGAGCTTAAACTGAAGATTAGGTCTGTTTTCGAGCGCCCATATTGCCATCACCAGGGCAGGGAAGCCAGCACCCGAACCAATATCACAAACAAGACCTGAACAGGTGTTCAGATATTGGCACAACTGATAAGAGTCAGCGATATGTCTTGTCCAAACACTGTTCATTGATGCTGGACTGACAAGGTTCATTTTAGCTTGCCATTCTTTTAAGATATTGACATAGCGTGATAAATTTTCAAATGTTTCATGTGAAACATTAAATTGCTTAACAAAGTTTTCCATATCGTTTTTATACAACACAGAAAACTTTTCATAAATCGCAATTTTAATTTATAAACAAATTTTATATTATCAGCGAGATTGATTGCGCTTGTCTAAAAGAGTGAGCCCTTTGTGCTTTGTCTCTTTTTGCTCATTATGCTCCTCGTGCACCGCTTGATAGAGCTCTTTAACGCTCATATCTGTGCCGTGCATTTTCTTTTTTCTTAAACGTTCTTTGGTGGCTAAAATATCAATGCCGGTATTGTTTTCAATGTCATTGATACCTGATGTTTCGCGAGCTGTTTGTTTTAAAGAAACTATGGCATGCATCTGCTCTTGTATTTTGCTTTGTGCCGCCTGATAAAGCGCATCTAGTTTTTCAAAATGTTCAATTCTTTCAATATTTGATTCTTTGCCATAATACTTATACTGTCCTTCGGGTAAATCTCTGTCGGCGGAAGCCTTGTTGACAAGCGTTTGTAAAGAGCTGTAAGAATCAATGTGATAAGCATACGATTTATCTTTGTATTTTGCGGCAAAATCATCAATAAATTTATTAGCAGCCTGAAGAGCAAGACGTTTTTTTGCAATATCATCTTTTTCGGCTTTTTTTGTAGATTGTCTCATAAACAAAGCTTTAATACCTGTTGTTGGTATGTCTTTGCAAACAAAAGCTGGAACTTTTTCGCCGTTTATTTTTCTTGATGCTGATTTTAAAATGTCATCTTTAGAAATATGTTGAAGCATCTCACGATCAAAAGACTGATCGATCACATATTTAATATCAGATAACATTTTATACCTGCTGTGTATTTCGTTAGCATTCAACTCTTTTTGCAAACTTTCTTTGTGCTCTTTTTTCAGGTTTTGTATTTTTTCGCGGTGTTCGGTTAAATAAGTGCAGACCTTAGATGTGATAAAATCTGCCCCAAAGCCTGCGTTTAAGCCTTTTTCGGCAATTTCTTCCAATGACTTTTCTGCTAAATAAATATGCTTTGAATCTAATTGATGTGCTTCAATCAAAAACTTAAAATCAGGATTGTTTGTAAAAGTTTTTTCTTGTTGAATGATGTCTAAAACAACGGTTGGAATATTGGCACCTAAAGCTTTAAGCGCATCAGGATTGTTTTGATAACCGTGCAACACATCATTTGTGTTAATTATATTATTAAGCTCTTTTGAATAAAGCCCATTAAAATGACTTTTTAAATTATCTTTTTGCTGAGCAATCAACTCAACAGCGAGCTGACCGCGCACAAAAGTTGCTGCCTCATTTTCTTTTGGCGCTTGTTTTAATAAATCGTATGCAGATTCATGATAATGTGCCGCATATTGATGCGCGTCATCAACGCTTAAGTTTGGTTTTTGTAAAAACGATTTTTGGCTTAAGTTGCAAGCTCTTGATTGTGATAAATATGTTAGTCGGTCCATGCCTGTTTTTTGAATAAACAAGTTCTCTATTTTTTGTTTATTTTCTTCATAGATTTTTGACATGTCTGCCTTCATTAAAGCCGGGGCAAGCGCACGGATAACATTATCGCTTAGTTTACGCTTGTTGTCAGCCTCTAAAATCATGGTACTTAAGTGTTGAACAGATTTTGTTGAGAGCGTGTCGCCTTGTTTTATTCTGGCCTTGATATAAGATGGGCCATAGTATTCAAGCGCAATAAATTTTTGGCTTGAATCTTCAAACATATGTCTTGAAACGGCAACAACATGATCCAGTGGTTTTTTGATTTGATCGTCTGACCAAAGTTGCAAAAAACCCTGTTCAAGCCCTGTCGGCCAAGTTTCATATATATTTTGCGCCAAAACAAATTTTTCAAGCTTTGAGCTGTCATGGTGTTCGATTTGTTCTGTTATTGCTTTTTGAAACTCAATACCGTTTGGATCATCTTCTAAAATGAAATAACGATAATCAAGTCCAAAATTTTTTTGTGAGCAATCGGGAAAGTCAATGTTATCAAACGGTGCTTTGTTTTGGGCCTTGTTCTCTCTTATTTTTTTAAGCATGGCGTCACGATATTCAATAACAGCCAGTCTGCCTTTACCCAAAGAAAGTAAATCTTGCGCTGTTTTGATTTCAACAT
>CADBSM010000021.1 GCA_902797315.1 uncultured Pseudomonadota bacterium
CCTAGGGAAAAAAGCAGAAAAATAACACCTATATCCGCCCACAAATTAAGATTGGTACGATCTGAAACCGTTGGTAAAAAATTAAGATGAGGTCCTGCTAAAATGCCAGCTAATAAATAGCCTAAAACCATCGGTTGTTTTAATTTTTTGAAAATAAGAGTTGTTATGGCCGCATAAACGGTAATAAGCGTCAAATCTGTGATAAGCGGATGCAAACCGTGCATATTTTTCCTCTCCAATCATCTGATTAATCGTTTAGATAACTTTTATGCTAAGAAGTATTAATATTTTTATAAATTGCAACATAAAAAAATACAAAAAAAACTCTTGCGAAGGATGTTTTTAAATCCCATATAAAAACTATGTTTTCATAATGGAGGTTTTTATGAGTGAAAAAATAGAATTTCAGACAGAAGTTGCAAAACTTTTGGATATTGTTATTAACTCGCTTTATTCGGAAAAATATATCTTTTTAAGAGAGTTGATTTCAAATGCAAGCGATGCTTGTGATAAGCTTAAATATTGGTCATTAATGAATCAAAATGCAGCCCAAAATACGGGTGCTTTCAAAATTGTGATAACTCCAGATGAAAAAGAAAATACATTGACCATATCAGACAATGGTATTGGGATGAGTAAAGATGACCTAATTTGTCACATTGGAACAATTGCAAAATCAGGGACGGCCGATTTTGTTAAAAACGTGAAGGACAATGGATCGGTTGTTGATTTGATTGGTCAGTTCGGTGTGGGTTTTTATTCGGCATTTATGGTGGCTAAAAAAGTAGAAATTATTACTAAAAAAGCAGGTGAGGAGCAAGCATATAAATGGATGTCTGATGGACTTGAGGGCTTTGAAATCGAGCCAACAACCAAGGAAACTTGCGGTACAGATATTAAATTGTTCTTAAAAGATGACGCTAAAGATTTTGTAGATACGGTTTATTTGAGGCATATCATTCGAACATATTCTGACCATGTAGAATATCCTATCGTGCTCAATTTAGGAAAGGCCGGAGAGGAAACAGTTAATACAGCTTCGGCACTTTGGACCCGCAACAAGGGAGAAATTACAGAAGATCAGTATAAAGAATTTTATCATCATATTTCAAAAAATATGGATGATCCATGGTTAACGCTTCATTTTAAGGCGGAAGGGAGTATAGAATATAATGCACTTTTATATATTCCGACAACAGCCCCATATGATTTATTCCAACCGGATCGCAGACAAAGCTTAAAACTATACGTGAATAAGGTATTTGTTTCTGACAAGGTTGAGGGGTTGATGCCTTCATATTTAAGGTTTGTAAAAGGGGTTATTGATAGTTCGGACCTGCCTTTGAATATTTCACGCGAAATGCTGCAGCAAAATGCGTTGCTTTCAAAAATCAGGCAAGGTACAGTGAGCCGCATTTTAAAAGAGCTCAAAAAGCGAGTAGGTAATTACGAAGACTATCTGAAGTTTTGGAATGCATTCGGCGTTGCATTTAAAGAAGGTATTTATGAGGATTTTTCAAATAAAGAAGAAGTTGCCAGCCTATCTTTGTTTGCCTCAACTTATGATGATGTAAAACTAACGACACTTGATGAATATATTTCACGAGCCAAAGAGAATCAAAAGGATATTTATTATATTACTGGTGATGATGTCGCGACATTGCGACATAATCCGCAACTGGAAGCTTTCAAAGAAAAAGGTTTGGAAGTTTTACTTCTCGTTGATCCTATTGACGAATTTTGGACGCAAGTTTTGGGTTCTTATAAAACATTTGCTGTTAAGCACATCAGTGCAGCAGATATCGACTTGAAAATAGAGCGTCAGGATAAGAAAGCTAATGAGGGAGAGCTTAAAAAGTTGGTTGATTTTATGGCGGAGCTTTTCAAAAATGAAGTAAGTAAAGTTGAAATTAGTGAAAAATTGACGAAGAGTCCTGCTGCGCTTAATGTTGAAAATGGACAGATGAGTATCCATTTGGAGCGCTTAATGCGCAATCATCAGCAACAAACGGCTTTTGCAAGCAGCAGAATTTTAGAACTAAATCCGTATCATCCTTTGATTATTAAGTTATCTGAGATGATTTCAGAGCCTGATCAAAAAAATGAAATTGCAGATGTGTCGCGTCTTATTTTAGATCAGGCAAAAATTGCAGAAGGCGAGGCTGTTTCTGATGCGGGATTTTTTGCTGAAAAATTGAGCGAATATATCCTCAAAGGAATGTAGTTAGAAGCATTTTTCAAAAATAAAAAACTTGTTAATTACCGCTTTAATCTTAAAAAAAAAGATTGAAAAAATAGAGATATTGTCTTAAAAGAAAATAAAAGTTAACAAAATGTAAAGATGGAGAATGATGATGTTATCAAAGTTAATGGGCTTATTTTCAGCAGATATGGCAATAGATCTCGGCACTGCCAATACACTTGTTTATGTGCGTGGCAGAGGCATTGCTTTGAATGAACCATCAGTTGTTGCTATTCAAGAAGATCGCGGTAAAAAACAGGTTTTAGCTGTTGGCAATGATGCAAAACAAATGCTTGGGAAAACCCCTGGTAATATTCATGCCATACGTCCTTTAAAAGATGGTGTGATTGCTGATTTTGAAATTGCTGAAGAAATGATTAAATATTTTATCAGAAAAGTTCATAATCGCCGTACGTTTGCAACACCTTTGATTATCATTTGTGTGCCTTCTGGCTCAACAGCGGTTGAACAAAGAGCTATTCAAGAATCGGCAGAGGCTGCAGGGGCTCGTAAAGTTTGGCTTATCCCCGAGCCGATGGCTGCAGCAATCGGTGCAGGTCTTCCGGTGACAGAACCTGCCGGTTCAATGGTTGTTGATATCGGAGGAGGTACAACAGAAGTTGCTGTTTTGTCTCTTGGTGGTATTGTGTATGCCAAGTCTGTTAGGGTTGGTGGAGATAAAATGGATAGCGCTATAGTTTCTTACATCAGGCGTAACATGAATTTGCTTGTTGGAGAAAGCAGTGCCGAACGGATTAAAAAGCAAATAGGTTGTGCTTGTCCGCCTGAAAACGGTGAAGGTCAAACCATGGAAATAAAGGGACGAGATTTGTTAAATGGCATTCCAAAGGAAATAGTCGTTTCTGAGCGTCAAGTTGCTGAGGCTTTGGCTGAGCCTGTGGCACAAATTATGGAAGCTGTGAAAATTGCGCTCGAAAATACGGCGCCTGAACTTGCTGCAGATATTGTTGATAAAGGTATAGTTTTAACAGGCGGTGGCGCATTGCTTAAAAATTTAGATCGTGTTTTAAGAGAAGCAACTGGCTTGCCGGTTTCAATAGCAGAAGAGCCTTTGGCCTGTGTTGCGAAAGGTACGGGTTTGGCTTTAGATGATATACAAAAGTTCAAAGGCGTTCTCTCATCGATGTACTAAATTTAAGCGCGTGGCTTGATGGGGATTTTTAAGATGGTTAAACGTCGGCGCGTTTTGTTTATTCAGCTAAGTCAATTTCGAGTTTTTGTGCGGAAACTTGCGGTGACAATTATCTTTTTTGCAGCACTTTTGCTTTTAGTTTTGAGTAAGGCCGATAGTGCGCACGTTAATAAGGCAGAAGATTTTGTCTCAAGAATGTTGTATCCTGTGATCAGAGTTTTGCAAATTCCGGCAGATGGTATTTATTTTTGCTATGACAGCATTAGAGATATTGTGAAAGTATATCATGATAATAAAGCGCTTAAACAAGAGCTTTTTCAATTTAACCGTTTAAAGAAAAAACATCAAGCTTTGAAAATAGAAAATGATGTTTTATCTCAAATGCTTCACTACACTCCACCTCCGGAAGCCAGCTATGTGACTGCAAAGGTTATTGCAGGGCAGGGAGACTCGTTTGCTCATTCAATTGTGGCATATGTACCTGAAACAGTTCACATAAAAAAAGGCAGTGTTGTCATGAATCAAGAGACAGTTATTGGTCGTGTTGAAAGTATACACGGAGAATATGTCCGAATTTTATTAGTTTCAGACATTAACTCTAAGATTCCAGTTTTCAATAAAAGAACCAGAGGAAGAGGTATTTTGTCTGGAAACAATTCTTCAAAATTGAGCTTGTTATTTATGGGTTCGGATGCAGATGTCGTTGTGGGAGATAGAATAGTGACATCAGGGATCGGCGGCATTTTCCCCAGCGATTTAGAAATAGGTTATGTCTCTCAAATATCGCAAGGCGAAATTGAAGTTCAACCAATCATACCGATTGAATCAATAGAATACGTTGAAATAGTTGATTATGGTTTGACAGACACCTTATTGAGGGACAATAATTAAAATGCACGATTCGTTGACAGATATAGCGCTTTTATCCTTTAAAAGATCGATACCTTTTTTGAGCACTCTCTTTTTTGTTTTGGTTGATTATGTGCCTTTTCATATTCCGCTAGCACACTATTTGAGTCCGGATTTGGCTTGTTGTTGTGTTTATTTTTGGGTTCTATATCGTCTTGATTTGTTTGGTATTTTTTCAGTAGCGTTGCTTGGGATGATTTGTGATGCTTTAAGCGGTGCGCCCTTCGGAATGAATATTTTTGTTTTAACATTGGTTTATCTTTTGACCATTACATACGGAAGATATGTTAACACAAAACCGTTTATTATAAGTTGGATTGGTTTTGCTCTTGTTTTGTTAGCGGCTTTTTGTATGAAATGGTTGCTTGTGTTAATTTACGAACATACATTGTTAAGCTTTTGGCATGTTTTAATCTCATATATCGTGACAGTATTAGTGTATCCAATGCTTGCACGTATTAATATTTTTATTCAAAACAGATATCTATCAAATGAGGAGCTGTTTGATGAATAGAGACAATGATAAAGGCAAAATTTTATTGGGACGCACTTTGATTGTGGCTTTTTCATGTTTTTGCCTTTTAATGGTTTTGGTTGCACGCCTTTATTATCTTGAAGTGATTGAAGGCGAAAAATATAAGGTTCTTTCAGATGAAAACAGGATAGCTACACGCGTTATTATTCCTTCTCGGGGTTTGATTTATGACCGCAATGGAGAAGTGTTGGCAATGAACAAACAAAATTTTCAGGCTTTAATTATTGCAGAACAAACGCCGGATATTGCGCAAACATTAGAACAATTTAAAAAAATCGTACCTTTAACAGATAAAGAAGAAAAAAAGGTTTTACAAGATATTCGAAATAATAGGCGTTTTATGCCGGTCAAAATTAAAGATGGTTTGTCGTGGAATGATGTTTCTTCTCTACAATTACACGCGCCGGAACTGCCAGGTATTTTTATTGATGAGGGTTTGAACAGATACTATCCAATGGGGTCGTATTTTGCACATTTTTTAGGTTATGTTGGATCTGTCAATGCTCAAGAAGCTCAATCTGATCCTATGGCACTTGTTCCTGGTTTTAAACTTGGAAAATCAGGAATTGAGAAAGTTTTTGAAAAACAGTTAAGAGGTAAAAACGGCAATATCAAACTGGAAGTTAATGCTTTTGGTCGTGTGGTTAAAGAAATAGAAAGACAAGCAGCAGAAGAAGGGAAAAGTGTTGTTTTAAGTGTTGATTGGCGGCTTCAAAAGGCTTCGCAAGATGCCTTTGGACCAAACAGTGGTGCGGCCGTTGTCTTAGATGTTCATAGCGGTGAAATTTTAGCATTTGTTTCTGTACCTTCTTTTGATCCCAATTTATTTGTCGGGGGTATTTCAAATCGGGATTGGAGTGCTTTAATTCAAAATGAAAGACACCCGTTGACAAACAAGGCTGTTTCAGGCGCCTACTCTCCAGGTTCGACGTTTAAAATTGTTGTGGCACTGGCAGCATTAGAGGCAGGTATTATTAATGAAAATACGACGGTAGATTGTTTAGGTGCGATGGAACTTGGTTCGCATAAATTTCACTGTTGGAAGCATTCTGGACACGGTCCATTAAATGTTGTCGGAGCATTGAAACATTCATGCGATATTTTCTTTTATGATATTGCATTGAAGCTTGGAATCGAAAAAATAGCAGAAATGGCCAGAATATTAGGTCTGGGTTCTGATTTGGGAATAGGTTTTAACAATACTTCCAAAGGTTTAATCCCTGATAAACAATGGAAAGAAAATCGATTTAAGTCAAAATGGCTTCAGGGCGAAACGGTGATTGCGGGGATTGGGCAGGGATATGTTTTAACCACGCCTTTGCAACTTGCAACAATGCTTGCAAGAGTTGTTAACGGCGGTTATGAGATTAGTCCGAAATTTCAAAAATTGTCCTTAAAAGAAAAGGCTAAAATTAAAAAATTGCCCATACATATGAAAAATATTGAAATTGTGAAACAAGGCATGTTTGAAGTTGTTAATGCCCTCGGAGGCACGGCCTCAAAGGCCAAATTTGATATCAATGGTATGAAAATGGGTGGAAAAACGGGAACAACGCAAGTACGCCGAATTAGTATGAAAGAGCGAAAAACAGGAATTATTCGAGATGAAAATTTGCCATGGAAGCTCAGGAATCATGCGCTTTTTGTTGGCTATGCGCCCCATGATCAGCCCAAATATGCTGTTGCAGTTGTTGTTGAACATGGCTCATCAGGTTCAGCTGTGGCTGCTCCGATTGCTTCCAAAATTTTGCAAGAAGCTCTTAAATTAGGAATATGAAAGAAAATCAATGTATCATTCAAATTTTAGCCGCAGGTTATCTCTGAAAGAAAAATTTTATCGTCTCAATTTTGCATACATTTTATGCATTGTTTTGTTGGCTTTTATCGGTATTTTAACTCTATATTCGGCAGGTGGGGCATCAATGGTGCCCTGGGCAAGAAATCAACTTATCAGATTTGTATTTTGTTTTGGTTTAATGATAGTTTTGGCCGTAATGGATGTTAAAATTTATCTTAAATACTCATATTTAGCGTATTTTGCTGTTTTGCTTTTATTAATTGGAGTTGAAATTTTTGGGCATGTTGGTATGGGCGCTCAAAGATGGATTGATTTAAAACTTTTCAAGTTGCAGCCTTCTGAGTTAATGAAAATTAGTATGGTTCTTTTTTTAGCTAAATATTTTCATGCTTCAAGTTTGCATCAAATTCGGACCATAAAAGGAATAATTGCGCCTCTTTTGATGGCCTTGTTCCCAGCATTGTTGATTATTTTGCAACCGGATTTAGGAACGGCTTTAATGCTTTTATTTACGACGGTTGTTATATTTTTTGTTGTGGGTGTTCAAATATGGAAATTTTTAATAGTTGGTAGTAGCGTACTAGCTCTTGCGCCTATCGCCTGGCATTTTTTGCATGATTATCAAAAAAATCGTGTTTTAACATTTTTAAATCCTGAAAGAGATCCTTTAGGCAGTGGATATCATATTATTCAAGCTAAAATAGCTCTCGGCTCAGGTGGGGTTTTTGGCAAAGGTTTTTTAAATGGCACGCAAAGCTATTTAAACTTTTTACCAGAAAAACATACCGATTTTATTTTTACAATGCTTTGTGAAGAGTTTGGAATGGTTGGTGGTGGCTTTGTGATATTACTTAATTTGATTCTGATTATTTACGGATATATGTTTGCATATCGCATCACAAGCTATTACGGTAAGCTGGTGGTTATTGGGTTGAATACAAACTATTTTATGTATGTTTTTATCAATATTGCGATGGTTTTAGGTATGCTTCCGGTTGTAGGTATTCCTTTACCTTTGATTTCGTATGGAGGAACAGTGATGCTTTCCGTGATGGCAAGTTTTGGCATTATTTTATGTATGGATATCAACCACCATGTTAATTTAGGACGTCAGTCCTTTAATGACTAATCTTTTGGTTTGCTTGAAAGGAAAGGCAAGAAGATTTATCTCCTTAAGATATTAAAAGGAGATAAAAAATGAAAAAACTTGCTTTTTTGTTGATTGTAACTTTTTTGATTTTGGCATGTGCTATGACACAAAGCTATGATCAAAGGCTGCAGAATTGGATAGGAAAATCAGAGAACAACTTGTTGAGCTCGTGGGGGACACCGACAGGACAAAAAATTTTAGAAAACGGGGATAAGGTTATTACATATGTGAAACAAGAAACATGGTATGTGCCTACGGAGTATTATTATGATACACCCGGTTGGGGTGCAACAGAGTTTGTATATGACCCCTTTTTTGGAGAATATGATTTAAGCCCTTATTCTCAGATTGTTGATACGGAAGTTCAGGGGATATGTCAAACATCGTTTTACATTCAAAATGGGATGATTACTGCCTATAAATGGCGAGGAAGCGGATGTTAACTCTAACTCAAATCATCAAATGCTAGAAATAAAAAAATACTTTGAATAAAGCGCTTGACAAGCTTGATTTACTGACATAAAAAAACTTATGGGAGTAGATTGAGTGAAAGATATTAAAGATAGTAGTTCGAAGGCAAATCAAACAGGTCATCGAGAGCGTTTAAGAACCAGATTTCTAAAAGATCTAGGTACATCGATGCCTGATTATGAAATATTAGAGCTGTTGTTGACATATTACAATACCAGACAAGACGTTAAACCGCTTGCCAAAAAATTGCTTACAAAATTTCATTCTATTCCGGAATTGTTATCTGCGACGGATATTCGCTTGAAACAGGAAGGCGTTTCAGACAGATTGAGGGCTTTTTTTCGAGTCATATTTTTAATTGCGACACAAATGAATTGGCAACATTTGAAGGAAAGTGATGTCTGTGTTTTTAGCAATGAAGATTATGTGTTGGACTACTGTCGAAGCAAGGTGGCTGGTTTAGAGATTGAAGAATTTCATGCTATCTTTTTAAATTCTCAACTCAAATTAATCGAAGATGTGCTTGTTCAAAAAGGAACTGTTAATGCAGTGGCTGTACATCCCAGAGAAGTTTTAAAGCTTGCTCTTAATAATGGAGCCACTTCTGTAATTTTGTATCACAATCATCCGGGCGGATCATGTCAGCCTTCAAATAATGATTTGTTAATTACACAAAAACTTGTTGATTTGTTTACGCTTTCAGGAATTAAAGTTTGGGATCATCTGATTATTACAAAAGATAATCACTTTAGTTTTAGTCAGCAAAATTTAATTGAGCCGAGAGTCAGATGAATATGAAAGTAGGAACAGATGGCACGCTATAAAATAGTTGTTGAATATGACGGAACAACTCTTGTAGGTTGGCAAAAACAAGAGATTGGTGATAGTGCTCAGGGATTTTTAGAGCAAGCTCTGTTTGGTTTTACACACCAAAAAAATAACATTTTTGCCGCAGGGCGGACAGATGCGGGAGTTCATGCTTTGGGACAAGTGGCTCATTTTGATGTTGAAACAAAAATGGATTTATACCATATGTGCGAAGCTTTTAATGCGCATTTAAGAGACATGAAAGCTCCTGTTAGCGTTTTGACAATAGAAGAAGTTTGTCCGGATTTTCATGCAAGATTTTCAGCTGTAAAACGTGCTTATCTTTATCGTATTTTAAATCGGCGCGCCCGTTCGGTTTTACTTGAAAACAGAGTGTGGCATGTCAACTATAAGCTGGATGTAGAAAAAATGCGTCAAGCGGCAATCCATCTTTTAGGACATCATGATTTCAGTGCTTTTAGGGGGGCAGGGTGCCAAGCTCTTTCGCCACTTAAAACTTTAGATAAACTTGATATCGTACAACAAGGTGAAGAAATACATTTTATTGTTGAAGCAAAGTCCTTTTTATATCACCAAGTTCGGAATATGGTCGGCACCTTGAAAATGGTTGGTGATGGACACTTGAAACCTGAAGACATTGTCGCCATTTTAGAAAGTCGCAAGAGAGAAGAGGCTGGTGTAACAGCTCCAGCCTCTGGACTTTATTTAAGCAAAATAGAATATTAAGCTTGAAAGTTTGGTGCTTGAGCGTCTTTTTTCTTGACGCTAATCTTTTTATATTTTTGTTTTTGTACTTTTGATTTTGGAATACGGATATTCAAAACGCCGTTTTCATAATCGGCATCGGCCATATTGTAATCCAAATCAAAAGGCAGCGGGATGGTGCGTTTGAACATACCATAGGAAATTTCTTGAAAATAGCAATTTTTCATATTGTTTTCCTTGGTTTGTTCTTTTTTGCCAGAAATTGTTAAGTATCCATCATCAGAAATTTTAAGATCGAGATTTTCTTCTTTTATTCCCGGAATTTCAGCAACGACTAAAACTGAATCTTTTTCTTCTGTTACATCGATTTTAGGTTGCAAACGATCTATGTTTTCACCGCCGAAATCAAAAAAATAATTCCACAAACTGCGAAGATCGTGACTTTGAGTAGAAAAATGTGTTGGATTTGTCTCTACTTCATTGTTTCGGATTATTTCTTTCATTTGATGATCTCCTTTGAATTTAGTAATCCCATTCTTCTTCTTTAATTTCAACAACTTCTTCATCCATTGGCTTGGTCTTATGAGCGCATCCGCAGCCGCAAGCTGACTTTTGAGAATGCTCATTCGTAGATGAGTTTTCTGTTTGAGATGAAGAAGAGTTGTTTTGATTTGTTTCATTTTCATTCATACGATAACCATGAGAAGATGCGTTCAAATCAGAATCTGTTTTGTGGTGATGATTAAAAATACCCATTTTTTTCTCCTTATAAAAAAGTTTGTGTTAAAATTGTATGAGTTGCACTTCAATTTAAGTTTGCAACTTGAAAATATGCTTTTAAAGGTATTTTTGAAGATAAACCTTAGGATAAAAAAACACCCTTTTGAAAGGGTGCTTTTTATTGGCGGATAGAGTGAGATTCGAACTCACGGTACCCTTTAACAGGTACACACGATTTCCAATCGTGCGCCTTCGACCGCTCGGCCATCTATCCAGTGTTTCCTTCTTTTAGCCTTTTTTCGATTATAAAGCAAGTTTTTTTTTGCTGTTTCCTTGTCAAATTCGATTTATAAGAGTTTGTTTAATGAAAATTAATCAAAAACGAAAATCTCTTGAACCTTGCTCTATTTTTTGTAAATAATCTTCGGTTAAAGATTTGACTTTATCGCTTTTTATACGGTTAATTTCTCGAGAGATTAAAGCTTGTCCAACTTTTCTTGTTTCATCAGAGGCATAATCGACTAAAAATTCTTTTAATGTTAAAAGGGCATTTGGGTGGCAACAATTCAAAATTTGCATTTTTTTGCACAAATCCATAAATCTGTCTCCTGTCCTTCCTTCGCGATAGCAGGCCGTACAAAAACTTGGAATATAATCCATCTGCATGAGCCAACGCACAATTTCATCCAAGGTTCGTTGATCACTCACATCAAATTGCTCAGAGTCGTGCTCTCGGTCATCATGATCATAACCGCCAACACTCGTGCGCGAAGCACCACTAATTTGAGAAATGCCATAATGAATGACTCTTTGGCGGCAAGATTCGCTTTCTCTGGTAGATATAATCATTCCCGTATAAGGTGTTGAAATTCTTGTACAGGCAATAATTTTTGAAAAAATTTCATCATCAATACCGTTCAAAAAGGCATTCGGATCAATGTCTGCAGCACGTTTAATGCGAGGAAAAGATATTGTATGAGGGCCGACACCATATCTGGCCTCTAAATGTTCTGCATGCATCAAAAGTCCGGCAAATTCATATTGATAAGATTCTAGACCGAACAAAACGCCTAAACCCACATCGTCAATACCACCTTGCATGGCTCGGTCCATGGCTTCGGTGTGATAAGCATAGTTGTGCTTTGGTCCAGTCGGGTGCAAATATTCATAGCTTTGTTTGTTGTAAGTTTCTTGGAACAAAATATATGTTCCGATACCAGCGTCTGCAAGTTTCCGGTAGTTTTCGACAGTGGTTGCCGCAATATTAACATTAACTCTTCGGATAGCCCCATTTTTGTGTTTGATAGAATAAATTGTGTTAATGCACTCTAAAATGTATTCAATTGGGTTGTTGACGGGATCTTCACCTGCTTCTATAGCAAGACGTTTGTGCCCCATATCCTGCAGTGCAATGACTTCGCGTTTAACTTCTTCTTGGGTGAGTTTTTTACGAAGCATAGTTTTGTTTTTAGCGTGATATGGACAATATCGGCAACCATTAACGCAATAATTTGAAAGATAGAGAGGCGCAAAAAGCACAATTCTGTTGCCGTAAAAATCTTTTTTAAACTGTTCTGCTAGTTGAAAAATTTCAGTATTTTTTTCTTTTAATTCGCAAGCTAGTAAAACAGAGGCTTCACGGTGATTGAGGCCTTTTCTGAGTTTTGCTTTGGCCAAAATTTCATCGATAAGCTCAATGTTGTTTTTATTTTGATTGGCGTATTTAAGCGTTGAAAGAATTTCTTCGTGGCAAATAAATTCTTCGGCTTTGTCTGATTTTGGGTTGTACATTTTCTTTTTCCTCATCTTTTGGGTCAGTTTTATCTTCCCCGTCAGTTAAAGTTTATCAGCTTAAAATTCAGAATATGCTGTTTTTGTGGAGACACCGACTAAAGCACCTATTTTACCGGATATGGCTGAAATAATATCAAGCGGGGCATCAACGGCAATAGAAATTATGTTGATATTTTTTTGCGCATAAGGAAGCCCCATTCGACCAATAACATAGGTGCCATATTCATGCAAAATCTCGTTAATTCTGGCACTTGAGTTACGATCTTTAACCAAAATTGCGATTAGTGCGACCCTTGTTTCCATCAATATACTCCTTCATCTTGTTAATACGATATACTTTTAGCTTTATCAAAAGTCAACCTTAAAACAAATTTTGTAAACTGATTATACTGTGTGGAAAAGGTGAATTTTTTTTAAGCGTAAGGTATTAAAAACCACAAATAACGAGCTAAAAATCATGGCAAGTGCAGCTATGTGAGGAGACATCTCAATACCAAAACCAGATAAAGCCCCCATGGCAATTGGCAACATCAAGATATTATAGAAAAAAGCCCAAAACAGATTTTGTTTAATGATTTTTACGGTTTGTCGGCTAATTTCGAGCAATTTAAGAATATTGATAAGGTTATTATTTTGAAGGATAACATCAGAAGAATCCATAGCAATTTCAGTTCCTGAATTCATGCTAAGTCCAATATTAGCAGCACTTAAGGAAGGACTATCGTTAATGCCGTCTCCAACCATCATCACACAATACCCGCATTTTTTTAAAAAGTTAATCTGCAAAACTTTTTGTGATGGTAAAACATCTGCCAAAACATGCTTAATGCCGACGGCTTTTGCAATAAGATTTGCTGTTAAAGCATTGTCGCCTGTTAGCATCCAAACAGATATATGATTCTTTTCAAGCCATTTGACAACGATATTTGCATTTTCTTTGAGAACATCTTTTAAGCAGAACAATGCTTCAAACTTGCCATCTACGGCCATGTAGACAGGGGTATAATCATTTTCTTTTGTTTTGTAGAAATGATTTTTTGAAAGTTTAATTTTATATTTTTCAAGCAATTTTTGGTTGCCGAGCAAGACATCATGATTATCAATTTTAGCTTTGATGCCGAGACCTGAGAGATTTTCAAAATGAGAAATCGGCATGTTGTGTGAAAGAACGCTTGTTTTAAAAGCATTTGCTATCGGGTGTTTTGATTGTGCTTCAAGAATAGACGCAAGTTCGCATAATTGTTTATCAGAATATTGCGAGAAATTGAATATCTTGTCTATTTTGAGTTTTCCTTCAGTTAAAGTGCCTGTTTTGTCGAATACGATGGCATTAATTTTTGAGGCGTTTTCTAAAATCGAACTTTTTTTAATTAAAATACCATTTTGTAGCGCAATACCTTCGCCTGTTATCAAGGCAAGAGGTGTTGCAAGACCTAAAGCACATGGACAAGCACAAACTAAAATGGTAACGAATTTGACAATGGCAAGGTGAAACTGTTGTTCGCTGAATAAAGTGTAGGCAAAAGTTAATAAAGCCAAAAGGATAATCGAGGGAACAAAAATCCCCGAAACTTTGTCGGCAAATTGTGCCATTCTGGGTTTTGTTGCTGAAGCCTCAAGCACTAATTGAACAATTTCAGAAACACTCGATTGTTTGCCGATTTTTAGGGCTTGATAATGGATATAACCGTCATAATTGAAAGCTCCGGCTAAAACATGATCTCCAACTTGTTTCTTTTTGGTTTTGCTCTCACCTGTGATAAAAGATTCATCAAAGTGAGCAGACCCATCAACAATTATGCCGTCAGCTGCAATTTTATCTCCGGCATATGAAACAAGAATATCTCCCTTTTGAATTTCATCAATTGTTACTTTTGTTTCTGTCTTATTTTGCAGTTTTAGGGCAAAATCCGGCGTTATAGTCACAAGCTTAGAAATGGCTTGTCTTGTTTTGTTTTGGTTTAAATTTTCAATATAACGTCCAAGCTTAATAAAATAAATAATCATCGCCCCGCTTTCAAAATAAAGAGGGGCTGTTAAAACCAAATCAGAAAGGATTAAATAGGCATGATATAAACTGTAGCTATAACATGTTAAAGTGCCTAACATCACGAGAGTGTCCATGTTGGGCATTAAGTGAAGCATATTTTTTAGGCCGCTTTTAATAATATCTCGACCATCAATTAAAAAATATGTTGAAAGGACAAAACTGAAGAGTGTTTGTATTTTGGTCTCAAAATGCAATACTGTTGAGCACAAAATAAGCGAAACTAAAACTAAGGCCCCGAACACAAGCTTAAGTTTTTTGTTATTTTTTTGCGTTTCAAGAGAAATTTTTTTAAATTCGCCCAAACTCTTAAAGCCGGCATTTTGAACCAATTGTTCGATATCTGTTATGTCTAAAAGGGTGTCGTCATATTCGACATTTAAGGTTGCCAATACCAAGTTAACATAAGCATTGAAAACGCCCTTTTGTTTTTTAACATACTTCTCAAGACCGTTAGAGCAGGCACTACAAGTCATACCTTCAATGTTA
This sequence comes from uncultured Pseudomonadota bacterium, assembly GCA_902797315.1. Lineage (GTDB taxonomy): Bacteria > Pseudomonadota > Alphaproteobacteria > RF32 > CAG-239 > UBA1254. Next base: position 14,842 of record CADBSM010000021.1, read on the forward strand.
AGCACAACTTTTTTCATAATTGTTGAATAACTTCAAAACCCAAATCTTCAATTTTATTTTTAATTGTTTCAAATGTTGCCGGCAAATTGAAGGCAACAGAAACTGTTTTGTTTTCAAAACTTGCCTCAACAGTCGTTATACCATTAAGGGAGATAAGGGCATTTTTTACTCTGTTTTCACAGCCGCTACAATGCATGCCTTCGACTTTAAGAGTCATATTTTCCATCTTTTTATTCCTATACATTAAATAAAAATGTCATCACATCGCCGTCCTGAACGATATATTCTTTTCCTTCCGAGCGCATTTTACCTGCCTCCTTGGCTCCTTGCTCGCCGCCAAATTGAATATAATCATTATATGAAATTGTTTCAGCTCTGATAAAACCGCGTTCAAAATCAGAATGGATAATACCAGCACATTGAGGCGCTTTTGAGCCTTTTAAGAAAGTCCAAGCGTGCACTTCTTTTGGTCCGGCCGTAAAATATGTTTGCAAATCTAGGAGGGCATATCCGGCTTTAATAATTTTTGAAAGACCTGTTTCGTGCAGGCCTAAACTTTCTAAAAATTCTTGTTTTTCAGAATCGTTTTCAAGCTGAGCGACTTCAGATTCGATTTCGGCAGAAATAATTACAGCTTGAGCATTTTCCTGACTAGCCTTTTGAAAGACTTTATCAGAAAAAGCGTTGCCTGTAGAAGCTGAGTTTTCATCGACATTGCAAACATATAATACAGGCTTTGAAGTTAAAAGTTGAAGCATTTTATATTGTTTGTATTCATCTTTTTGTTCAGAGCTTGGAGCGGCTGTTCTTGCTGGTTTCCCTGCACTTAAGGCCTCAATAATGGGGGTTATGACAGCTTCTTGAGTTTTTGCTTCTTTATCTCCTCCTCTTGCTTTTTTCTTGATCTGTTCAAAGCGTTTTTCCAAAGATTCAAGATCAGCAAGCATTAATTCTGTTTCAACAATTTGAGCATCTCGAATTGGGTCGACAGAACCTTCGACATGGCTAATATTATCGTTTTCAAAACAGCGCAGAACGTGAATAATAGCGTCTGTTTCGCGGATGTTGGCCAAAAACTGGTTGCCGAGACCTTCTCCTTTTGAAGCGCCCTTTACAAGACCAGCAATATCAACAAATTCAAGCTGTGTTGGAACCAAATTTTTGGGTTGAACAAGTTCTGCAAGCTTATCAAGTCTTTGATCAGGAACAGCAACACGACCGGTGTTAGGCTCTATTGTACAAAAAGGGAAGTTTGCGGCCTGCGCTGAAATCGTTGCTGTTAAAGCATTAAATAGTGTAGATTTTCCGACATTAGGAAGCCCGACGATACCACAATTAAACCCCATTTTTTTACTCCATTTTGATTAATATGGCTTGTTATATAAAAGCTTTTGATAAAATGCAATAGAAAAAAAATATTTAAAAAATAAGTCATAAAAGAGTTGCTTGTTTTTGATTGATGTGCTACACACAATTAATAATACGTAAGGATTATCAAAAAAAATTCTGAGTTTGAAAATAACGTTGCAGAAAGTATGAAGTAAAACAAAGCTTGATGGAGATGTTGTTGCTTGATCAAATAAAAAATTTTCTCAAGGAAATAGGTGTTTATTCTTTACAAAGGCAAAAATTTGAACATCAAGAGCAATTCAAAGAAGACAATGATGCTATTTTATCTATTGTTACCGAGGTTGATTTGCACAACAGCCAATGTTTTAGAAATTTTGTAAGGCAAAATTTTTCAAATTTGAATTATGTCATTATTGACGAGGAAAGTATAGATGATTTAAACGAAAATTTTTTTGAAAAAATTGAACAGAGCGAATATCAATTTATTTTTGATCCGATTGATGGAACTTTAAATTATAGTTCAGGATTGCCTTTTTGGGGTATTTTATTATCTGTTTTTAAGAATGCCCAGCCTTTATATGGATTTATTTATGCACCGGCACTTGATGAGTTGGTTTATACTGATGGCTTGCAGGTTTTTAGAGAACATTTTGGAAAAACAGAGATTGTAAAAAAGCCATTGCAAAATATGTCACGTGTTGTTCAAGCTCATTGTTGGAAGACAAAATTAAAGCCAAATCATATTCAAGGAAAATTTATCGTTCAAGATTATTTCTCAGCAGCAATTTATTCGCTATATTTGTCTTTGGGGCAATTAAGAGCTGTTATATCAACGGCTAAACTTTGGGATGTAGCGCCCCTGATGGCAATAGGAAAGTTGCTTGATTTTGACCTTTATGATTATGACAGCAATCAAAAAATACAAATCTTGCCGAAATATATATCACAAAAAGGCAAGATTAAAGCGATGATGTTTATGGGATCAAAAAAAGATGCTACAGATATTAAAGCTGTTTTTTCAGAAATTATTGAAACTTAAATAAGACAAACAATTAGTTTAGCCCCTCTTTTTCCTGATAATTCAAATCATAAAAAGAAGTGTTTTTATCTAAGGTATAGACTGCAGGGTCTTCTGCCATGTTGTAGTAAATATATTCGATATTGGTTAAATCTTGTGCATAAGGGTTATAGTTTTGAATAATGGTGCGCTGCAAAGTGTTGCCTAAAGCTTCTCTTAACGTGTTGTCAATGCGTCTAGAATATTTATCTTGAAAGTTTGGTGAGGCAATAATATTAGCAATCATGATGCCATCTTTTTTTAAGTGTTTTTTTACAAGCTTGAAAAAATTTGTGGTTGTAAAATTAAGAGGTATACTTTGGACAGCAGAATAAACATCAACCACAATCAAATCATATTTTTCTTTGTTCGCCAACAAAAAAAGATAAGCATCTTGAGCAATAAAGGTCTTATTGTTAGAAAGTGGCTGGGGCAAAAAATGCTTTTCAGAAATTGATTGCAAGTTTCTTTCAATATCCAAAAATGTATAGCGATGGAATGTATCATCAATGCCGATTGTAAAACCACCGGCCCCTAAAACCAAAATATCTCGTGGGTAGTTTTGATCTAACTGTTTGATAAAAGTTTTATTGATAAAATTAATATATTCAAAGTTGAGATCTTCTTTTTGTGAAATTTTTGAAGATAAAGAGCCGTTAATTTTCATTAATTTTGATAAATAATGCTCATTTTCTTGATCGGTCGGAATAATCTCGATGCGCGAAATAGCATCATCTTTAATTAAATTGTTTGTGCCTTGCATAAATGTTTCATTGTTAAAAAGTATAGATAAACACAAGCAACAAGCTATAGGTGCTAAATAAAATTTAATGTCTTGAGCCTTGGTGATTAAAAGTAAACAAACAATGTTAATGGCAATTAAAAAGGTGATTGTGTTCGAAACCCCGATAAAAGGCATTAAAGCAAGAGTTGTGCCTAGCGAGCCTAAAACACTGCCGATGGTGTCAATTGCCATAAATCTTCCCGTGTAATTAGAATCAAAGTTGTGTATGATTCGCCCGATAAATGAGGTGATAAAACCAAGCAAAACAGAAGGTATCGATAAAAACAATATGGCAAAAAATGAGACCAAAAGCAAAGTTTGACGAACGCCTGCTTGATAAAAAAGATAAAAATATGTTTCCATTAAATAAAAAGGACAGGCTATTAAATATAAAAACATCATAACAATGAAACAAATTTGCATGTATCGACGTATGGGATTTTTTTTCGTTGATATGACAGATCCGATATAATAACCCGTCGATAAAAACAGCAAAATAACGGTCATGATAATTGAGGTAATTAAGGCATTTGAACCCACAAAATTAATGAGTTGTCTTAAGATAATTAATTCAAAAGAAAGACTTGAAAAACCAAGCAAACAGACAATAGCCAAGAGGTGAAATTTTAGTTTAGATGACATGATGCGCCTCTAAGAAACTTAAAAAAGCTTGTTCATTTGAAAAGCGTGCTTGAATGTTTAACACATTAAAATAAGGTTTAAAATCTGTTGGAATTTTTACAATATCTTTAGCTGTTGTATAAATAACAAGATCGTCTTTTTTTGCCTCTGTAATGATGTTTTGAAGTTCGTCTCGGGTATAAAAATGGTGATCTGCAAAATCATAAGTTTTAGCAATTGTTAAGCCACAGCGCATGAGAGAATTGTAAAATTTGAGAGGATAACCAATTCCGGCAAATGCCAAAACTTTTAATTCGTTGTTTTTTGGTTTTTCTTCACAAATTTCAACATTGAAGATAGGTTTATTGATACGTTGTTTCAAATTTGTTTGGTCTTGTCCGATTAAAATAACGGCTTCAGCCCTCTTTAGACCCGATTTTAAGCTTTCTCTTAAAGGACCCGCCGGTATAATTTTATTGTTTCCTAAGCCCATTTGTCCGTTAAAAACTAAAAAAGAAACATCTTTTTTTAAACTCGAATTTTGAAAACCATCATCCATGATCAAAATATCGGCACCATGTTTTTGTGCAATTTGAGCTGCTTTTGCCCGATTAGCACATATCACTGTCGGTGCAACTTGTGATAGGATCAAAGGTTCGTCACCAACCTCTTGAGATGTGTGTTTTAAGTTGTCTACAATAACGCCGCTTAAAGTGCCGCCATAGCCCCTTGAAATAAAAAAAGGTTTTTTCCCTTGCTGTATTAAAAGTTTTGCAATTTCTATAGAAACAGGTGTTTTCCCGACACCGCCGGCTAAAATGTTTCCGACGCAAATGACCGGAATGTTCGCTTTATATCCATTTGATATTTTAAATTTCAGAGAAGTTGCTGCTCCGTATAACAAACCGAACGGAGAAAGCAATTTTGATAAAATACCTTTATTTTGCCAAAATGTTGGTGTTTTCATTGGTCATTAATCTATGTAATCTTTAATCTTTTCAACAATACCATCTAAAACTTTAGCTTCGCCTGTTGCCCAGTTGTAGGCTAAACTTCTTTTAGCTTCCAGCAAATCAGGTGTGGTCAACAGTTTTTCGACCATGTCAATCAGCTCTAGGACATCATTAACTTGTATAATGGCATCAGCCCGTTTTGCTCTGTTCATGGCATCGGTAAAATTAAACATGTGAGGTCCAACAATAACAGCATCACGATAACGCGAGGGCTCCATGAAATTTTGTCCGCCGTGTGCAATCAAAGATCCACCAATGAACACAACATTGATTAATTCATAGAAAATACCGAGTTCACCGATTGTGTCAGCTATATAAACATTAGTGTCTTTTGTAATCTGCTCATCGGCAGAACGAAGAGCAACTTTTAGGTGGTAATCGTCTTCGAGTTTCTTTTTAATTTCAACACCGCGATGAGGGTGACGGGGAACCATAACAGTTAAAAGATTAGGCACTTTTAATCCTAAATCGTTTAAAAAACGTCCGATTTTTGTTTCTTCATCTTCATGCGTCGAACTGACAAGCCAAACAGTACGGCCTTCAAAAAGTTTTTGCATTTGAGCTTTTTTGTCTTGATCAATAGGCAAGGGAAGTCCGGCATATTTGAGGTTGCCTAAACTGGCCGTGTTTTTAGCCCCTAAAACTTTGAGACGATAGGTGTCTTCATCAGATTGTCCCAAACAAAGTGAAAAACAATCTAAAATTTCTTTAATGACGAATTCAAATTGTTGCCAGCGTTTAAAAGATTTGTTTGAAATGCGGCCATTGACCAAAATAATCGGGATGTTGCGTTTTTTGATGGTCGAAAGCATGGCCGGCCAAAATTCAGACTCAAACCAAAGTGCGAGATTAGGTTTCCAGTGTCTGACAAATCTGGCAGCATACAAGGGGTGTTCTAACGGATAATATTGATGAAACGCACGCTCCGGAAGCCTTTTGGCCATAATCTCAGCAGAAGTTGTTGTGCCGGTTGTGACCATAATATGAATATCGGGATAAAGCTCTAAAAGTTTGTGAATAAGCGGCAACATTGAAACGGATTCGCCTACAGATGCTCCATGCATCCATATGAGCTTGCCTTTAGGACGAGGTAAGGTTGCTTTACCAAGACGTTCGTTGAAACGTTTCAAATCCTCTTTACCATTTTTTTTGCGCTTATCTATATAGCGGCTGATAGCAAGGGGGTACAAAAAAGTGAGCAGAGTCTTATAAAGCTTGAGTAACATATTTTATCCTTTCCCTTTGGTTTGTGTTTTTTTGTGATTTCTGGGCATTGTTCCTTGAGGAATCTTTGGCAAATTTAATTCTCTGTCAATTTGCCATGTCAAATGATTGAGCTCAGATTCAATCTGTTTGCGATATCTTTCCATATCTTCTGGTGAGGCATTTGATGGAATGAAAAAAGGCTTTGTAATGGCAACAATTCCCTTTTGAAAAGGAAGAGGAAAAAGCATACGATCCCAGCTTTTTTCTATAATTTTAGAATGAGCAATGCTGTAGGTCATACCAATAACAGGTTTTCCTGTTTTTTGGGCATAATAAAGAGGACTCATGGTCATTGTCATGGAAGGACCACGCGGTCCATCAGGAATAATGGCAATGCTTGCATCATTTTTAAGCTCTCGCAAAAGTTTGACAGCAGCACTTCTGGCATTTTCATTAGAAGATCCGTTAATGTTTTCAATGCCAAAACGGCGAAGCAGGCCGGCAATCAGCTGTCCATCACGATGAGGCGAAACAAGAGCCGAAAGTTTTGATGTTCTGTTCCAAAAATATGGGGCAACAGCAATTCTGCCATGCCAGGCTACAAAAATTAAACCTTTGTTTTGTTTAAGAGTATTGTAAAAAACATTGATGTGACGCGCGTCCCAGCGTGTGGTAAAAGCAACAAAACGCACATACCAATAGGCAAGCCAACTGATAAGGCTTGTGACAAAAGGTGACTTCATTATCTTTTTAAAGGATTTCATAGATACCCTATTTAAAACTAAACGATATAGCAATCATAGACATTTTTTTGAATAGTGCAAGTTTTTAATTTAAAATTCGTCTAATGTTTTGTGGATTAAAAAGAAATGAGGTTGCGGGGCTTGCTAAATGCCGATAAATTTCTTATATAATGATAAAGTTGAAATTTTGAGAAGGTTAAAAAATGTCAGAAGATTTTGAAAATATGCTTTATCCGGTTTTACCTTTAAGGGATACGGTGGTTTTTCCTAAAATGATTGTGCCGTTGTTCGTCGGACGCGAAAAATCAATCCGTGCCTTAGAACAAGCACATGATCAAAACAAAACGATTGCACTCCTTACACAAAAAAAAGCTGCGCTGGAAAACCCTAAACAAGGTGACTTGTATCAAATAGGCACAATGGGCAATATTTTGCAAATGCTTAAACTTCCTGACGGGACAGTAAAAGTTTTAATTGAGGGAATAGAGCGTATTGAGGTACAGCATTTCGAGTTCGAACAGTCTTATATTTCTGCACAGATAAAAGTTTTGCCTGAAAGTGAAATTCAGACACCCGAACTAGAGGCTCTGTCTCGAGCTGTTATTTCTCAGTTTGAAGAATATGTTCGCACATCAAAAAGAGTTTCACCTGATGTGATTACAGCTATTCACCAAATTGAAGATTATAGCAAACTTGCCGACACCATAGCGTCTCACCTCACATTAAAGGTTGAAGAAAAACAGTCTTTGCTTGAGGCAAAAGATTTATATGATCGCTTTGATAAGCTTCTTTTGTTGATGAATGCTGAGCTTTCAATGATGGAAATTGAAAACAAAATCAAAACGCGCGTTAAAAAACAAATGGAAAAAAGTCAAAAAGAATATTACCTTAACGAGCAAATGAAAGCTATTCAAAAAGAGCTTAATGATGGTGAAGATGAAGATGAAATCGGTCAGTATATGAAAAAAATTGAAAGCACAAAACTTTCAAAAGAGGCTAAAGATAAGGCCTTGTCTGAGGTAAAAAAACTCAAAACCATGGGGGTTATGAGTTCAGAAGCCACCGTTGTGCGCAATTATCTTGATTGGATGTTGGATATTCCATGGAAAGTTAAATCTAAAGTCAATAAAGACTTAAAGAAAGCGACAGAAATTTTAGAGGCAGATCACTATGGGCTTGAAAAAGTTAAAGAGCGTATAGTGGAATATTTAGCTGTGCAGTCACGCGCAAAAAACGAAAAAATTAAAGGACCTATTTTGTGTTTGGTCGGGCCTCCGGGTGTTGGTAAAACATCTTTAGGGCAATCTATTGCTCGGGCAACTGGGCGTAAATTTGTCAGAGCTTCTTTGGGAGGTATGCGTGATGAGGCTGAAATCAGAGGTCATCGACGCACTTATATCGGATCTATGCCAGGCAAAATTATTCAAAGCATGAAAAAAGCAGGAACCTCTAATCCGCTGTTTTTGCTTGATGAAATTGATAAATTGGGCAATGATTGGCGCGGAGATCCAAGTTCGGCTTTGCTTGAAGTTTTAGATCCCGAACAAAATACAACATTTAATGATCACTATTTAGATGTTGATTATGATTTGTCTGATGTGATGTTCGTTACAACAGCCAATTCACTTGATATGCCGCGTCCGCTTTTGGATAGAATGGAAATTATTCGTTTGTCGGGCTATACCGAGGACGAAAAACTTCAAATAGCAAAACGCCATTTAATTCCGAAGATTTTCGGTGAAAATGCTGTAGAGTGTTCAGAGTTAACCATTACAGACGACGCTGTGCGTGATATTATCCGCTATTATACACGTGAGGCAGGCGTGCGTAATTTAGAGCGGGAATTATCAACGATTGCTCGAAAATCTGTTAAACAATTTTTAATGTCGCCCGAAAAGTGCATTAAAATAGAAGTTGATTCGAAAAATTTAGATCAATATCTAGGTGTTCGAAAATTTTCATTCGGAGAGGCTGAACAGGAAGATCATATTGGTGTGACAACCGGACTAGCTTGGACAGAAGTTGGCGGTGATATTTTGTTTATTGAAGCTGTCGATATGCCGGGCAAAGGTCGAATTCAACAAACCGGCAAGCTTGGCGATGTGATGAAAGAATCAATTGATACAGCATTTTCAGTTGTTCGAGCTCATTCAAAAGAGCTTGGTATTGATTCGAAAATCTTTGAAAAAACAGATATACACATTCACGTGCCGGAAGGTGCGACACCTAAAGATGGTCCGTCAGCAGGTATTGCCATGTTTACAACTTTAGTATCTGTGTTTACTAAAACGCCGGTTCGCAAAGATGTGGCAATGACAGGCGAAATAACGCTTCAGGGACGTGTTTTGCCGATTGGCGGTTTAAAAGAAAAACTGTTATCAGCTTTAAGGGGTGGTATCAAAACAGTGATTATACCTAAAGAAAATGTCAAAGATTTGGCAGAAATTCCGGACAATGTGAAACAAGGTTTGAAAATTGTACCGGTATCTGAGGTTAAAGAAGTTTTAGATATAGCTTTGAAAAAAACGATAAAAAGTAAGAAAAAAGCATAAAATAACAGCCGTTTTTGACTATACTCCTTTAGATTTTAAAGGAGTATTTTTTATCTTCAATCAATGGTTTAAAATTTTTACATTTTTTCAAATGCTGGTGAAATTAAACGTTGAAAAATCGTTGAAGCGGTAACATTTCTAGGGCAAAGACAAACATGCTCCATAGCTTCATTTTTCTTAAACTCGATAACTGTTTGAAACAACCCGTCAACGATTTTTTCCATATATTCGGTCGCGTGACCGTACACCAGTTGTTCTCCGGACACATCTGCCGATTTGAGCGTTAGCGTTGACAGTAAGCGCACATATTCGCGTTTTGGTTGGCTGAAAAACTGAAAATCTAATTGTTTTTCAGTTTTAAGCCGAAAATAGACGCGGGCCTTCTGGGCGTGCATAAAATCGTATTGGGTCCACAGGTGTTTTGCGCTTTGAAGTGAAACCTGTGCCGATGTGACTGTACAAATCAGCAGTGCAAAAAACATGATAATGATTTTTTTCATAAGCATAAGTTTTAATAATAATCAAATCTTGCCCCAAGCTACCAGTAAAATACAAGTTTGTCAATTTAATTTGTATGAAATATGCGCCACATAAAAAAATAACAAGCTTTCAAATTGTGCTTGAAAAATATCATCAAGGTGTTTATAGTGCTTTGTATCGTTCAATTTTTTTTAAAAAATAAGGTCAATAAAAATGTCAACAGAAACAAACATTCATCGTGAATCCAGATTAAACAAATTAAATTCTCTCAAGGAAAAAGGGTATAATCCTTACCCTTATAAATTTGAGCCAACGGCTTATGCTGCTGATTTGCAAGAAAAATACAAAGATTTGGAAACGGGTGCAGACACTGAAGACAGAGTGACCATCGCAGGCCGTGCAATGGCTGTTCGAAATAGTGGTATGTTTATTGATTTGAAAGATAAATCAGGAAAAATTCAAGTTTTTTGCCACAAAAACCACTTATCTGAACAAGATTTAGAAATTTTAAAATGCTTAGATGTCGGCGATTTAATCGGTATTACGGGTTATATCAGAAGAACACCTCGTGGCGAGCTTTCTGTTGCGGCTGAAAAATTCGATATTATTTCAAAATCACTTCAGCCTCTGCCTGAGAAGTTTCATGGCTTGACAGATATGGAAGCCAGATATCGTCAGCGCTATGTTGATTTTATCATCAATGATGAAGCAAGAGAAATTTTTAAAAAGCGTTGTGAAATTACTTCAGCTATCAGACGCTATTTTGAAGAACACGGCTTTTTAGAGGTTGAAACACCAATTTTACATCCGATTATGGGTGGTGCAAACGCCAAACCTTTTACAACGCACCACAATGCGCTTGATATGGATTTGTATTTGCGTATTGCTCCTGAACTCTATTTAAAAAGACTCGTTGTCGGCGGTTTTGACAGAGTCTTTGAAATTGGTCGAAACTTTAGAAATGAAGGTATTGATAAAAGCCACAACCCAGAATTTACGGCTTTGGAGGCGTATCAAGCTTATGCTGATTACAATACGATGGCAGATCTTATTCCTGACTTGCTCAAATATGTCGCTCTCAAAGTTTTAGGAACAACGATTGTTTCATTTAATGGTCATGAAATTGATTTAGGCAAACCATTTGCACGCAAATCTATTGTTGATTTAGTTAAAGAATATGCCGGCATTGATTTAATGCAGGCAGATACGCTTGAAAAAGCCCAAGAAATGGCAAAATCTGTCGCTGTTGATGCTTCTGAATGCAGCTCTTGGGGTAAGGTTGTGCAAGAAGTTTTTGATGCTAAAGTCGAGCCTCATTTAATTGATCCGATTTTGGTTATGGATATGCCGCGCGATATTTCGCCTTTGGCTAAAACGCACCGTTCAAATCCGCGTCTGGTTGAGCATTTCGATGCTTATGTTGGAGGCATGGAAATGGGGTGTGCTTATTCTGAGCTTTCTAATCCGCTGGAACAAAGAGAACGTTTTGAAGCTCAAAGTAAGGCTCGTGAGCAAGGTGATGACGAAGCGCAGATGATGGATGAAGACTTTGTTAACGCACTGGAAAATGCTTTTCCACCTACAGGAGGTATGGGTATGGGCATTGACAGACTTGCAATCTTTTTAACAGGAGCTGAAACGATTCGTGATGTGATAGCCTTTCCGACTTTAAGAAAAAGAGACTAACTAAAAAATATTTAAGGAAACGAAAATGTCTGAAGCAAAAAAAACATCAATCGCATTGAAACTTATTTCAGTTATTGTTTTTATTTTGGCTGCCCTTTGTCTGTGGTTGATATACACGCAATACATTGCATCAAAAACAGAGCCTGCTCAAAAATCAAAAGCCCTTGTCGTGATGTCAGGCATAGAAAGCGAGCCGACGATTATTGTCTCAGAACCTCAAATAGAAGAAATAGAAATACCGGAAGATAAAACGGAAGTTTTGGAAGAGCAAGTTCTTCCGGTTATTGTTGAGCCTGAAGCAGACACGCAAGAAGTTGGTCCAATTCAAACGCTTGAAGAAGATGAAAAACCTATTGTTGTTGCCCAAGAAAAAACAGCTTTAGAACAAGAAACAGAAGAAACGCGAGAAGATATACTTGAAGATACACACCCATTAAGTGAAACACTTCAGGGAGAAAATTTATCTACTGAAACACAAAATTTAGAAGACCAGAATGATTTGCATGATCCACAAGCAGAAGAATCTGTTAGAAATGAAGTTTCAGAAACACCTCTAGATTCAGTCAGTCAAAAACCAGAAGAAGCTGTTGTTGAAGCACAAACTATTGAGGAAGAAACGATTCGAAAAAATTCAAACGAATCTGAAACTCCGGAAGTCCAAGCAATTGAAAAAACAATTGAACCCGAAGAGGTTCAAAAAACAGAAGAATTAAGCTCATCTGGCGAAGCATTATTAAATGATTTGAATAAAGAAACACAACCTGTTGTTGAGGCGGATTTTCAAAAAACAGAGGTTTTAGAAACGAAGGAAGAAGAAAGCAAAATACCTGTTTTGGAAACCGAACATCAGCCTCAAGAGCCAAGTGAAGATAGCCTTATTTTAAAACAAGAAAAACAAATTGAGGAAAAATCAGAAACGGCAGATAAGCATGATAATTTAGCAGACAACGAGCAGAAGAATGTTGAAGATAAAGATCAATATTATATTGCTGTTGTGGTTGATGATTTAGGCATCAATATTCCTCGTACGAAGGATATGATTTCTATTAAAGCCCCCTTAACAGCTTCATTTTTGACTTATGGCAAGAATTTGAAGGAATTTTATCAAACGGCTCAACAGTCAGGTCATGAAATTATTGTTCATGCACCGATGCAACCAAAAGCTTCAGCAGATGTAGCGCCAGATAGTTTAAAAGTTTCGATGAGCGATGCGGCAATCGAAGCTGCCTTTGAAAAGATGCTAGCTAAATTTGACGATGCAAAAGTGAAAGGAGTTAACAACCATATGGGAAGCCTTTTCACAGAGAGTGCTGCAAAACTAGATGTTGTGATGAGAGTTTTAAAAGAGCGAGGTTTGTTCTTTTTAGATTCACGCACAACGGCACATACTAAAGGCAAAGAGGTTGCTGCCTTAAATGGAGTTGATTATTTAAAAAGGGATGTGTTTTTAGACAACGAGAATAATTATCAATATATTCTTAATCAATTCAAAAAAGCCGAACAAATAGCAAAAAAACAGGGATATGCCGTTGCTATTTGCCACCCTAAAAGCCAGACTTATAAGGCTTTGAAAGATTGGCTTGAAACATTGAAAGATAAAGACGTCAAATTGGTTCATTTAGATGAATTAATAGAACTTCAGAAGAAAAAAATAATTTATAATAAAAAAAGTTCTTGACGAGCGAATAAAATATATGTATATATGCAAAGGTCTTAACGATGGTCCCATCGTCTAATGGTTAGGACATCACCCTTTCACGGTGGTAATATGGGTTCGAATCCCGTTGGGATCACCAATAAAAAA
>CADBSM010000022.1 GCA_902797315.1 uncultured Pseudomonadota bacterium
CAAGATCATTATGTTTGCCGCCAGCTCGCACAGATTTTTGGGCCGAGGCGGCTCTGGTGTAAGGTCTTGTTTCATTTCCAGTAAAAATATTTTTAAATTGAACCATACCAGAGTTTGTAAACATTAAAGTCGGATCATTATCCGGCACTAAGGAAGATGAAGGGACGATGGTGTGTCCATTTTTTTCAAAATAATCCAAAAAAGTTTTGCGAATATGTTTAAGCGTAGCAGTCATTTTATTATTTTCCCACAAATAGTCGATTAATGCTTTCGGAAAAAGATAAAACAAAGTAAGAAAGATGTAAAGTAAAAAATTGATAGAAAAATCAAGAAAAGAAAAAGGATAAAAAGCGAAATGATAATAAATTTGATAAAAAAGTAAAAAAAGTTCTTGCAATTGGAATTTTTTTATTTTATGTATGAGCTTACCAAAAGAATTGGGGCGTCGCCAAGTGGTAAGGCATCGGCTTTTGGTGCCGACATTCGTTGGTTCGAATCCAGCCGCCCCAGCCAATAAAAAAGCACCCTTTATGGGTGTTTTTTTTATTGGTTGGAATGGTCCGGTAAGAACCTACCGGTTCGGTGTCAAGCCGTCAGGCGCAGACCGAGCAAGCATTGCCTTTAGGCAATGTCGCGCTCCATCCAGCCGCCCCAGCCACAGTTCAAAAATCGTCAAAAATGGCGATTTTTTCTTTTTATATCAAGCATTTAAGCTGGTTCGAATGTTTGATGCCAAATATACCATACCCCAGATAATCTTCGAACTATTTGCAATAAGTTTCCTTAAAAATCAAATACTTGAGTTCGAATAGCATCCAGCCACCCTTGGGTGCTTTTGTTAAAGAAAATAAATTTATATTGCAATGAAAAGATGAGTAGCAGGGCTACGATATTTTGATATGTTATTGTTTAACTATGCCATCTTTGAATATAACTTCTGAAGTTATTTCTCCATCTTGATTATAAAAAGTCGCTTTTCCATTTAACTTATTATTTTTGTAATAACTTTTAGTTTTGATTTTTCCATTTCTATAATAAGTTACTGCTCTACCTTCTTTTTTTCCCATTTTATATGTTATTTCAGATTCCTTTTGAATATCATTATCATAATACGAATTTACAACCCCATCTTTAATTCCAAAATATATTGAAGATATATAGATATCATACTCTGGCTTACCTAATCCCCCTGATATTGTTAGACTCTTCTCTGCATACTCATTTAAAAAATTTCCTGAAAACGTTATGATTGAATTGTCCCTTACCGTTTTTAATGCTTTTACAATAGGTTCATTTTCTTTTCCAAAGAATCTTAACAAAATTCCATTACCTATCTCTATGTCTAAACGAACATCTCCTCCTAATGTATGGCCAACGCTTTTTGCAATACCTATCCACTCATCAATTTTTATGTCAGAATTTTGTAATTCTTCTTGCCGATCTCTAGCAAGTTTCTCTCTCAATAAAGAATTATTTTTAGCTTGGACTGCTTCTGATTGATATTTTGATATAATGTTAATAAATTTTTCTTCTGAACTTGGAATATAAGGAGTATTATTAGAATCTAGATGGCATATAAACGCTATCATACCTGCAACTAAAACAATAAGATATAAAAGAAAAGAAAGATTTTTTTTCATAAGTATAGTCCTTAAAATTTCAGATATGTGTATTTTATATGACTACATATTTAAATCAAATGTTTTTGTTGTTTTATAAAACTCTAATTAAAATCAGCCATACATCACCCCATAATAGCCGAATTTATATTTTATAATTAAACCTGTATCAAAATTTAAATCGCTTATATGGGGTTGGAAAATAACTTCTGTTATTGAAAAACAAAAGTTACTTCAACCTTGGATTCTTAACATCCCCAAGTTATAAATTTCATTTAAGAATCTACAACAATTAAGTATGTTTTTTTTGAACAGGATAAACCTGATGTAAAGGATCATTCCACATCAAACAAAACACATCACTCTTTCTAATACCCCAAACCCGATGTTGCGTAGTAATATCTACTTGATATAAAGTCTCAGGAGCATTTTCTCCAAATCTTTCCTCTAACCTTGTAATCATTTTTTCTTGTATTTTATCAACATCCATTGCATGACAACTTTTTCGTCGCGTCATTTCATCCCAAGTCATAGTAACATAATCGTCTAAGCGAGGTTTAATTTTTTGTAAAAAATCCTTTATTAAACGGACATTAAAGCCGAATCCTTCATATTCTACATCTATAATATCGCTACGTACAGCCCATTTAAACAACATATTATTAAGGCTGACGTTAGTGCGAATATTCCTGTTCGTACTAATTTCTATACGTCTTATTTTATGTTTATTCTTCAATCTCTTGTGTTTCCGGTAAAGAGCTATAGTATTCGTGCATCATTGCTAAAGTTATCTCAGCATCACATTTGTTTGATATATCACAGGTTCCATTAGCAATACGCCATGGATCTTCTTTGTGTGTCAAATCGCTCAATTCCTGTGCAGTTAACTTTCCATACCCTCTAAGCACAGTATCAATATTTTCTTTTTCTTTTTGAGTTAATTTACCACTACACAAATTATCTAAAGTGCTATCTTTTTTAACAATAAACTTACCACTATGCCAATGGTAAAGCTCAGGAGAAACCGGACCTCTTCCCCATGCTTCAATCTTATTAGAAAATAAAGGTTTTTCGTCCCAAACCAAAGTCCATGCTTGGCAATAATAACAAAGTTTTTCAAGCTTCATAGCCGTAATTCGCATTTGTTTTGATAGAATATAATCTGCTACGTCAAATATATTTGCCATAGTTCCCTCCATATTTTTCTAGTACTATATGTAGAATATAATTTATCAAAAGTAAATACCTTCTTAAATAATTATCCTTTTATTTAATTTCATCTCGAAAACCGCAAGCTCACTCCAGCCAACAAAAAAAACCGCCCTGTGTGAACTGCACTCCAAAAGTTGAACAGTTCAGTGAGCGGTTTTTTTTTACTGACTAGGAAGAATCTGATTAGTCATCATCAGAATAACCTTCAGAATCGCCATCGCTGTCCTCATCAGGATCATCTTCAGGATCATCATCGGGATCGGAAACGGGATCAGGTTCAATTTGGATCAAAATATCTGTACTGGGATTGTTATCCAAGTACAGATGGGCGTGAACCTCATCGTTTCCCTGGTGCGGACCATCTATTCGCATTTGCCCACCATTATCCACCCAATTATCAATTTCTTTTGCTGCTTCGGAAGCAGTCATACGATACGGATCTGTTCCGTTTACGTGATTGTTAGGCATAATTATAAAAATTTCAAGTTAAACATTTACAAATAATTTAATGGATGCATTCATAGTAAAATTATTTTTTTAAAAGTCAATATTTTTTAATGTTACCTCAATTTTTATTTTAGCTTGCAAAGTGCAAGCTCGGTTTGACAATAAAAGATATGCCACCATTTAAGGTGGCTTATTGATATTGTTATTTCAGGCGAGGTTTTTGGGGCACCGGTTTTGCGCTTGATTCAGATTTAAACGTTGTATTTTCTTGCCATGTTTGATTGCGTCCTAAAAAGGCTATTTTGCCTCGTACAATCAGCTTATCCCCGTCGCGCCACAGGTCACAATCATAAACCTTTCCTGTTTTTGGATCTAAAATTTTTCCGTTTGTGTATTTATCTTTTTTCTGTTCCATATCCCAAATCACATCCAGCCCTTCAATGCGTGGGCTATCAGGCAATTTTGCAACAGCTTGCTTGTTTTGAAACAATTCCACCACTCGGCCATAAACTTTTCCCTGATGTTCATAAATTTGAACAACACTCTTTGGGGCATTCGTTTCATCATCAATTGTCGTCCAATATCCTAAAACGCTATCAGAAGCGAAAGCCGCACCAGAAACACACATCATGATTAAAAATGCTAAATTTTTCATATGATTCTCTCCTTAAATTAAAATAGATAAACCGCTTATTTTATTTTTTTTAACAAATCAGCGGCAATGTCTTTTGAAAGCAAGTGGACAGCCTCGTTTTGTGCTGCAACCAAAGCTTCGGTTGATTTACCCTTAACGGCAACCTCATACGTTTTTTGTCCGCGCTCTATCACCCTGCCCGATAAATTTGCAACATTCCACCATGCCGATAAAACGACTTTTTCACCCCTATATGCTTTAAGATTATTAATTTCTATATTGACATTGAAATCCATATTTGAACTGTCAAAATATGAGCGTTTGATATAAGCGTTCGGCAAGTATGCTATCAAATCATTCACAACTGTTGCCTGCAAAACATCAGGTAAAACCTCGCCCCAGCGGCTAAATTCCATAATCTCGATTTGGTCATTGTCGCTTTCATAAACAACCATTTGTGCACGATTGAGCAAGTCTGGAACCTTTACCCTTGCCACAGCCACATTTACCTTTTTGTTTGAAAGTTCATTCAAACCTGCAGAATCCATCATGTAAAACTTTGAATCCGGTGAACGCCAACTGCACGCGACAATTGATAAAAGCAAAACATATAAAAGTTTCTTCATTTTATTTCCCCTTTCCCTGAATAATGGCTTCCGGATGACGCTCTAAATAATCGGTTAAATTTTTTACAGAGCGACTTGCTTTTGAAATTTCTTCCATTGTTGCATTGACATTGTTCAGCGTTTTTGAAATTTCGCCCGATTTTTTATCAAGCATTCTATCAACTTTCGATGATATTGCATCAAAATTATCAAGCAATTTCGGCATTTTATCATCAAGCTCAGCCACCAAATTTCCTATTCTTATCAAGCTGTCTTGCAGTGGTATTTCTTCTAAATCTTTTGAAATTCTTTCATATGGTGACAAAACTGTCGGAATCTCATAGTATTTTTCATTGTCGCGCAAAATAGCTGGTTGCGATGGATCCATAATCAGTTCAATCCTCAACTGTCCTGTCAAAAAGCTTGAAGTCATTAAGCGTGCGCGCAAACCTTTTTCAATGAGGTTGTGCAATATCTCGCCTTCTGACATATCTTCATCTGCAATATAAGATATCGATTTACTGTCAGAAAACAAAATAAATACAGGTGTTTTAAAGGTTCCCTCGTTTAGGTTTGCAATCAAACCGATTTTTTCTACCTTGCCGATTTCAACCCCCTGCATTACAACTGAAGAACCAACACTTAAACCTTGTATGCTTTCGTCAAAATAAAGAACAATCATTTCATCTTGATTCATAAACATCTGTTTGCCGACATAATGAAAAATGGTGCCAAACAAACATAAAATGCCGACAATAACGAATAATCCTGTTATTTTATACGTTTTATTTTGTTGCATTTTTTTCTCCTCGTGTCAAAAACTCATAAACTTCTTGATTAGGTGGATTCTTGAGCAATTCTTTAGGATCGCCGCGCGCCGTAATGCTCTTTGTCGCGCCATTTAAAAATATAGAATTATTCCCGATGGCAAAAATTGAAGCCAGTTCATGGGTGACAACCACAATCGTTGTGCCCAAACTTTGATTGATTTCAATAATTAAATCATCAAGATTACGTGAACTTATCGGGTCTAAACCGGCAGATGGCTCATCAAAATATAAAATTTTTGGATCAAGTGCCAAAGCGCGCGCCAAACCGGCACGTTTTTTCATCCCGCCGCTGATTTCTGAAGGATAGAAATTGTCAAAACCCTTCAAACCGACCAGTGCTAGTTTT
This sequence comes from uncultured Pseudomonadota bacterium, assembly GCA_902797315.1. Classification (GTDB taxonomy): domain Bacteria; phylum Pseudomonadota; class Alphaproteobacteria; order RF32; family CAG-239; genus UBA1254. The sequence continues at coordinate 5,694 of CADBSM010000022.1, forward strand.
AAAGATGCCAATTCTTTGATTGTGGCAGGTGAATAGTCGGAATATTGCTCAAGCGGCAGCGCGATATTCTCTGCTAATGTCATAGAGCTGAAAAGAGCTCCGCTTTGATATAAAATTCCTGATTTTTCACGAATTTTTTGTATTTGCTTTGTCGGTGCATTTTGCATATCTACGCCATCGATAATCACTTTTCCTTCTTTGGGTGGCAATAGTCCAGTTAACACGCGGAGCATGCTGCTTTTTCCGCATCCGCTTGAGCCCATAATGATAAAAATATCACTTTCGTTGACGACATAATTTGTATTTTTGAGTAAATCAAAATCACCATAACCGATGGTCAAATTTTTTGCTTCTATCATTGCTTGTTTGCTCATATTCCAAGCTCCTGACAGATAACGGTAATAATTCCCGTTGCAACAATCATCCAAACAATCGCAGAAACAACAGACTTGGTCGTAGAAATGCCCACACTGTCAGCATTTCTGCCGCAATTCAGCCCGCTATAACACCCGCATAAAGAAATAATGATACCAAAACAAAATCCGTGAAAGATACCAACTAAAAAGTTCTTCAAAGTAAAGGCATTAAAAGCAAATTTCCAATATTCTTGCGCCGGCAAATTCAATAAAACGACACCGACAAATGCTCCTCCTATCATGCCCATGATATCAGCCAGCATTGTGAGAATTGGCATGGAAATAATAAGCGCTAAAAATCTGGGTAAGACCAAAAAATCAAACTTTGATATCCCCATTGTTTGCAAGGCATCAAGTTCTTCATTAACCTGCATGGTACCAATTGTGGCCGCATATGCTGAACCGGTTCGGCCGGCAATGATAATGCCAACCATAATAGCGCCCATAATCCTGCACATTCCGATTGTTACCAAACTTGCAACATAAATTTGAGCGCCGAAAGTTTGAAGCTGAACGGCTCCAACAAACGCCAAGATCAAACCGACCAAAAAACTGATAAGAGCCACTATTGCAATGGCTTTTGGACCACACTCTTCCAATGCAGCTAAAAAATCAACTTTTCGCATCACAGATTTTAGTGAAATCAATCTACCAAGAGAGCTCAACACATTTCTAATATAAGTCAAAACACCTGAAATGGTACGACAAAGCAAAATAGTTTTAAATCCTACATTATCAAGAAAAGGAAGCCTTGTTTTGGTGTTTTTGGTAGGCTTTCTGTCCACCGCAAAAGCCAAATCAGATAAATTTTGCAAATTATCCGGCAAAGACGAAATATCGTATTTAATGTTGTTTTTTTTCGCATATTCTATAGCTTTAAAAACCATGAGTAACAGCGATGAATCCCAATTTTTCAGATTTTTGGCTTCAATTTTGATGGTTTTGATATTGTCATTTAGAGTGTTTAAAAAATCTTTTTCAAAAATGTCGTAAGACGTATTTTCCACATCAGCGCAAAACACTACTTGCAAAACCCCATTCTTTGCGAATATTTGCACATTATCACTTTTTGAAATTTTCATATCATCTGACATGCTATTTTCATTCCTTATACTGCGATATTAGTGATGCAAAATAAAAATTCAAGTATTTTTTGACGTTTTTGCATGTTGACATTTTGAGCTTATTGTATTGACATCACTTATGCTTATTTTAATTGCTTTAATTAAGATGAAATGTTCAAAATATCAGATTTATTTTTATGACAGCAAATCTTCAAAACTATTAAATCTAAAGAAAACATGATGTTTTGCTTGTTTAATAATCTGCAGTTTGCAAGATATTTTATTTTATAAGACCTACGATCTTAATGCTGGATGATTTTAAAAATATTTTTTCTGTGTAGGATGAGCTTTTTGTACATTTACTTTATTTTGATTTGATTGTATCTTTTTGATTAAAACAAGGAGAATTTTGACATGTTAAATTTTATAGAGAAAATGAAAGACTTTATATATTGGGAGATTTTTAATCGTCTCAAATGCAACAACCAAGATGTTGTATGCGCTGTTATTGTTCATGGCAACAAAATATTGGCACAGACAGCACAACGTAATCCTATTGTTCATACAGACGATTCGCAGTATATTGTTCCCGGCGGAAAGGTTGAGCCTGGCGAAAGCTATATTGCTGCTATACATCGCGAAATAAAAGAAGAAACAAACTTAAATATAGATGTTGTTAAAAAACTTGGTTCAACACGTAACAACAAGTATAAACTCCATTGGTATGTTTGCAGACCAACAGATGTTTCTTTGCTTAAAGTTGTTGAGCCTCAAAAACAAAAAGAGTTGAAATGGGTTAGCTTGCAAGACACCTCTATTAATTGGACACCTAAAAATCGTGAGGCGCTTTATCAATATCTTCCTCAAATCGAAAAAATTCAGCAAATGCCGCCCGAAACATTCTAATAGACAAGCTAGATGATATTAAAACAGAAACTTCTTCAAGATTGTGCTTTTAGTGTCGCGTAAAACGCCTTCAGCTTTGCTGAAGGATTATCATTTTGCATATAATCTTCAAATTTGTTTAGCAACATATTCATATTTTTTGGTTTTCGGTATTTCAAAATTTCAACGACAGTTTTGATATACCACTCAGCTAAAATTTCTTGATAATCTTCAATCTTGGCATACTTTTCCACCAACTCGTAAATTCTCCGTTCAATCTCTAATATATCAAGAACCTTATCATTGCCATTGCGTGTTGTCATAATCGAACCTGAACGCTGAACATAAAAATACAGCCGTTCATTGATAAATGAATATTTTTTACAATGAATCATATATGCCCACAACCAATATTCATCTTC
>CADBSM010000023.1 GCA_902797315.1 uncultured Pseudomonadota bacterium
AAAAAACCGATTGACCCTGATTTGAGGTGCGAAGACCCCAGAGGCTGGGAATTTTTCAAAAAATGTGACTGTGATGTTGAACGAGGCTGGAGCGCTCATGGCTGCCGCGACAGAAATGACGGATGCTTGCTTCCTTTAACAAATGTTTTCGGCGGCACGGGTATTGGCACTGGACACTGTCATAAATGTGACAATCAGCCATGCGAAACAGAAGATGAGTATAACTACGAAACATATTATTGTCAGTACACAGGCGATGTTGTATTTAATTGTGTAGATTTAGGTTACGTCTATGCACCAACGGGCAAATGCCCTCCCGGAACGCGTTTTGCCGGACAAACAACAATCAGATGTCCGTTTAACAGACAATACATGAACTGCAATGGCAAAGACTGTTATAAAGACCTGGAAACTTGTGAAAAAGCCAACGAAGGAGCCATATGTGGTCTTGATCCTGACAATACAGAAATTTGCTACATCATCACAGGCTGTGATACTACAAAAGGCTGGACTTATAACCAAGCCACAAACACCTGTGAGCCGACACCTTGTCCGCCGACATATACGGCAGGTCTGGCAGGTTGTTCACAGGAAGGCGAAACATATGTTCAAGACGGCTTTAGCGGCGGTCAGCCTTGCGGCAGATGCGGTTGTCAGGTTGCAAACAACTGTATTTACACCTATCAACGAGATGTCTCAAAAATCACAATTAACGGGCAGCAAGTCACGCCCATATATGCCGGCAATGCTTCTTTAGACAAGCTGTGTTGCAACGGTTATTACAGTGTATGCCGCAGTTTTTGCGAAGGCAGAAATCTTGAAACAGATCCTGATCCTCATGCGGCAACATGGGAAGTTTGCGAAGCTTGCGGCAAGAAATATTATCAGATTGAAACATGCCAAAGGGGCTATGTCTTGGAAGACAACACATGTGTTGCAGCTTCCTGCGACATTGTCAACGGTTACAGCACAAAAGCACAGACAACTCAGCAGTGTACCACAAAAACAGGTTTATATGAAGGCGCCTATGGCTGGAAGCTTGAATATCAAAAAGACAGCAACAACATCATTCAATTAAGCGGTGAACTTAACTGCACCAAGTGTGTGTGTGAACAAAAATCAGTACCAGCTTCAACAGATGAGTGTCATTGGAGTGTGGCAAACAAAAACAAGGACGGTCTTTTAAAAGATGAAGATTTGTGCTGCAACGGCTATTATAAAGATTGTCATACAACAGCACCATCAACTGCGACAAAAGTCGCTTGTAGTGATCCTTATGCCGACAGAATCAAAGAATATGTCGCTTGCGATTTTGAAAAAGTGTGCCAAATTGAAACTTGCAAATGCGGCTATAAACTTCAAAACAACAGATGTGTGCTTGACACGTGCAACACCGGCTATTCAACAGCCTATCCTTCGCAGGCAAGCTGCCCTGATGGTCGGTATTGGAAATGGTATTCTCAGCCACCTTGCTCAATGAGCGGCACTCAACTTTGCGGCAAGTGCGATTGTGAGGCTGTTGCCGCCTGCAAATGGGATGATACAAACAAAGGCACAGCCACACTATCAAACAAATGCTGCAACGGCAAATATGAGACATGTCGTTCAAATTGTGCTGCGCAAGGATACAAACCCAAATCCGAGCTTGTTTCCGGCACAGGCGCAGATGTTAACCAAGGCTTGAAATCAACGACAGAATGCACAGGCTGCGGCGAAACATTATATAAGGTCAAAGAGTGTGACACAACAAACGGCTACACATACAACGCTTCAACAGGCAAGTGTGAGCACACAGGTTGCCCGACAGGTTACACAGCAGGCCTCACAGCCTCGGGCTGCGGTGCGGGATATGAATATAACGCCCACACCAACACAGACAATGGTCAGGTTTGCGGTCAATGTACAGACAAAGCGTGTCCGAGCAAATGGTATACATCACCTTCGTGCGATTCGAGCCAAACAATTTTGTGGTCAGACACTTATTTCAGCGGCGATCAAAAATGCGGTCAATGCACCTGCAAATCAGGGCTTTATGCTTCAACAGCCTCTTGCGGATCAACAGGCGCGACCGGGTGGAAGTTTACAACCTCAAATGCATGTAATGCTTGCGTTAAAAAGACGTGCGCTAATGTCAATGCAGCTTATCAGGAAGAGCATTGTTCGGCAGGCTTTACTGAAACGCCTCATACGGTGACTTTAGGCGACGATACAAATGCTACTTGTTATTCATGTGCCGCCAATACAGACTGTCCGGCAAATTCAGCAACAACTGTTGCAGAATGCGGCTCTACAGGTGAAACAGGGTGGAATTTAACAAGCACAATTGTCGGCTATAAGGGAACAACGGCTTGCTATCGATGTGAAAAGAAAGAATGTCCTGGTGGCTCAAGCACAGATTCAAACTATTGTGCCTCACCATCGCAAGAAGACAATCCGAACGGCAGTTACAGCGGTGACGACCAGTGCAAAACTTGTAAATGTGCGTCAGGTTATGCTTATTACACATCGCTTTGCGGAACTTCCAATATGGGATGGAAATTTTCTTCATCTGATACAGCAACATGTAAAAAGTGTTTAGCCAAAGAGTGTTCAGACTGGAGCGCTTTTGGAACACCATTACAAGACAATCCAAATTGCCCAACGGGGCAAACAGCCATGACTGAAACTATTTATTCAGGCGACACAACAAAAACTTGTTATAGCTGCGGTTGTCCATCTTGTCCTTCGGGGTATGCAAAATATGTCAATCAATGCGGCAACGGTCGTGGAAAAGCAGACGGATGGACATTAAATTATAACGATAAGAAAAATTCTTCTGTCGGCATTTGTTATAAATGTATTGCAAAAGAGTGCCCAACAGGTTACGAACCTGATGCTTCAATAGGGCAAGGAGGTGAGTTTGGAAAAGCTACGATAATGTCTGGTTATTCAGGTGATGATTGGTGTGCGAAAGTAGTCGACGAACCTTGTTATCCTTGTATTCAAGCGGCAGGTTATGGTTATGATAGAGAGGAAAAGCTTTGTCGTTGCCGCTCTCAATATGGATGTGATTTAACGACATGGAGTCATACTGGTTGCGATGGAGATGGAGACTGTGTTAAACTCACCGGAAAACCAGATGCTGTTAACGCTCTTCTTCCACATGCACGAAAACCGGGCTATGTATACATAAGCAGCTATGCAGATGGCTTTATTGGGTGTTATTTTGACGCAAGAGTGCGCACATGTGCAGATAACAACCTTTTAGATGCATGTCCGACAGGCTTTAGCTGCTCAACCAGCTCTATTCCTTCAGGCACAGGCAATAAAACGTGTTATCAGGTCAGTGGTTGTGCTTCAGGCTGGATGCGTAACACACAAAATAATTACGAAGTGTTTTCTGGTACAGAGATTTTTCATGTCACTCGTCTCGCAAATGGTTGCTCCGCTGTTGTCTGTAAGAACATTACAGGCTGTGCATCGGGTTATTATCCGACAAAGCCAACTCATAGCGCTTATTCATACACCGAATATTCTTTCGGCTCTAAAAAATGCTATAAAACTGAGTGTAAAGACCCATACCAAAGTGCTGCTTGCGACACATCCCAAAACTACTATGCAACGGATACTCAAACTTCGCACGGTACTTGCAGAAAATGTGAGCGCACCTGTGTCGCAACATCAGGCTTTTATAATTACTGCCCAACAGGTTTTGCCTGTGTCTTTGTCAACGGCTGCTATGGTGTCTATGGTTGTGATGTTGCAAACGGCTACACAGACCAAACCTCTTGCGGCTGCGGTGAGCGTCGCACCGATATCTTAACCAGCTATCTGATGTCCGGCGGCACTAAAACCTGCTCAAAGTGTACGCCTATTTCCTGCAGAAACGGTGTCCCTTCCGGTACCAACTTTGTCGCTGGCGGCATTAACTATGGCCCGCTCACTAAATGGACTAAAGCTAATATGGGCATTTCCGGCACCGGTGTTATGAATTAAACTTTTTTATCAAGGAGATTTTTTACCATGAACAATACTTTCGCTAAATTGACTGCTCTTTGCTTTTCCGCTCTGTTCCCTCTTAACCTTGCGGCTGAAGCAAATTGTGACCCTACACCTTCCTGCGCTGATATTGGCTTCCCTTTTACCGCTACTCAATGCGGTGCTATCAAAAAGCTGAAATGTCCTTTTAGCGATGATTTCTTCTTCTGCTCTATTACTGATTGTAATCAGGTAACTGTTAACGCGCTGACCCAATATTGTTCTGAATATTGCCAAGATACTCCTTCTATGTGTGTCAGAGCGGCTTCTCGCCCTTGTACCTCTACCGGTAATGGTCTCTTCGCTACTCAACCAGATCACACTTCCCCGGGGACTTTGCTTCAAAGTAATGCTTCCCCAAACTCCATCGGCGGTAACACCTATTTATTAGGCCCTGTCACAACAAGTAACGTCCATTCTGCAACAGTTTATAGTGCAGGAGAACAATTTAATGCTAACTGTGCTGCATCTATGAATGGTACGCCTGAACTTATAATGCCGAGAGGATCTGGTTCTATGACAGGCCATAATACTTTTTTTGTTCCGGTCACAATCCAAGGAGTATTGAACTATTCGGGCGTTCCGGGAAACAATGACCACTGGGAAAGTCTCGACTTTCGAAAGGGGGCAAAATTAAGAATTGCAATTTCGTCAGTCCCATCCTATATGCATAGTAATATGATATTGGCTTTTGGTCCTAATACGGCCAATCAGGTGTGTTTGATGTATACGGGATCTTCAACACCCACTTCTGTCACACCGACTGTGACATTTCAAGGCCCCCCCGTGCAAACAATTACGATTAGATATCAAACTAACGGTAATATAAATGTCAATTGCGGAGGTCTGAATTGTGAAAGAGTTTATAATGGTATTTGTGACGGATACTCCCAATAAAAAAAGTTGCTTAACAAGCATCAATGCGCATACAAATTGGCAATTATCGTAGTGCTAAAGTGAAGTATTACGTAGTAGGATCTAATTTTAATGTAAGTTGTGGCCAGTCGGGTTCTTGTGAAGATTCTTATGCGGCTTGTAACGATTTTTACTAAGAAAAGATTGTTTTGTCTTGTTTTTCATTTTCAAACCTTGTATCAAATCGCCATTTTCTTTGATTAAAAGGCGCCTCAAAATTTTGGGGCGCTTCTTTTTTTAAGTTCAACAAATAAAGCGGATAGTTTAAAACATCATCTTTTTGATAGTTTTTCGTATAACGAACACCCTTAAAACCGAGCTCAGTTAAAAAAGCAATAAGATCGCTTTCATATGAGCAGATGCCTTTCACCGGCTTCATAGTCTGCCAAAACTGTTGAAATTTCGGATGACAAATTACATCTTTTTGAAAAACAAAGAAAAAACCATCTCGGTGATATGTGCTGTGATAGCTTTCTTTTAAGCCCCAAAAATCATAATCGTTCATATCCATATATGCAAAAATATCTTCAAGATTGTTGAGTGGTCCATAAATTGTGTCGTTACAAACAATCAAACGCTCGCAATTTTTAATAAAAGAAAAACCTAAATGATTAAACAAACACTGCCACGAGCCAAAGTCAGAACTTCTATGACCAAACGAGGCGGCATATTTGGCATATGGTCTTATTTTGTTAAGCTCTTTTTCGCTTAAACGCGCATCTGCAAAATAATACAAATCGCTCATTTTAGAAAGTTTGCGCGCAATATAAAGAGCATAATCTTGCATTGTACTGCGATTGTCTCCGCCGGCAAGCAGGCAAATTCTTTTTTCCATCATTTTCTCCATATTCAGATGGAAAAGCATATAAATACGATTAAAGCTGATTTAAATGGAGATAAAAAAATAAATTCTAAGAAATCTTAAAAAAATTTCTCAAAGCATTACGCGCTTTTTGCTTAAAATTTTCGACACGCTCTTTGCCATACATTTGTTCTAATTTAAAAAAATGTTTCTGCAAATCTTCGATATAGGTGTCATCAAAACCAATATCATCAACAATTTCAATTTTTGTTTCATAGGCCTGCAAAATTTCTGTGCCGGAGTTTTCTGCAATTGTGACCGTTTTTGAATTGAGCAATTTTTTTCTGATGATGGGGTCTATTGAGCTTAAAAGATAAAAGTCTTTATTGTTTCGACCCAAAATTGCATGATTTTTGCCATCATAAACCAAAATTGATCGAAAAACAAAATCAGACTGCAGCTGAACTTTAATTAAAACACCTTCTTGATCGAAAAAAAACTCTGAAGGAATCTTTTTTAAAACAGATTTTAACTCTTGATTCATCAGGCGCCTCTACCGCCCTTTTGAGCCACCTGAGATTCAATAATGTTTGTCGCACCTTCAACCAAATTGGCAGGTGCCAGCACAGCCGCTGAAATGGCTTTGTCAAAACGAGCTGCCGTTGCCGCCTTGCTTAAATGCTTCGCCCCCGATTGAACCAACCCCATCAATTTTGACAAGAACAACATATTCTATTCCTTTAAAAAAAACATATGTTATCTTAGCACGTTTAAAGCCAAAATTCAAGAGCTTATAACTTAATAACGCATCACAACCGAGCTGTCTTTAACATACATATTCAAATTTTGCTCAATGTTTTCACGCATTTTAGCGTTAAAGTCTTCAATCAGGTTTTCAACCATATCGTGCCAATATTTTTCTTTTTCATCAATTTGCGTATCAATCGGAATAGAAAGTTCGCGCCATGCTTCAATAGAAGTTTGAGCTCTGGACCCGTTCGCATCAATAATTCGCAAAGCCGCTACAAGTTTAGCTCGATATTTTAAACTGTCTTTATGAAACAAATCAACCGCTCTCACTTCATTTTCAACAACACTTGCATCTTTAATCACAAATTCTGCCTTGCGATTAACCGAAAAATCAGCCGCCACTAAACTATCTGTCGCCCACACTTTTGCCGCTCTTTCAATTGAAACGGGAAGCAAATGTTCAACATTTGGTCTTGTAAAAGAAGGCGTAAATTCAGAAACAACATCAACCTTATTAACCAACAGCTCAATCGGTTTTTGGTGATTAAAACGCGGCTCAACATAACGTCTGGGTTCGGCTTTTTCGCCCTGATGAGCACAAGCACCGGCAAAAAGCAAAACACATAAACTCAAAAATCTTAAAAACTTCAACATGGAATGTTCCTTTTTTAACAATCTAACCGACAGTTTACTTCAAAAACTTTATTATTGCAAGTTTTTTTGGGGATTTGTCAACTCACTTCGGTAAAATGTATATTTTTGAGAGCAAAAATGGCAAGTCGCCTCAATTTTGCCGTTTTCATCACACATTTCTTCAATTTCTTTAAGCTCAAAGCCTGAAAGGGTATTCAAAAGCTTTTCACGAGAACAACGGCAACCAAACTCAAAGTTTTTATAAGAGCTGATTTGCAATTTATTGGCATGAAAAAGCCTGTGTAAAATTTCTTCTGAAGAAAGATTGGTATCAAAAACTTCTTCTGCCTTCAAGCTTCCGACAAAAGCGGAGATATCCTCCCATTTTTGGTTTAAAACTTCTTCAGTTTCCTCAAT
>CADBSM010000024.1 GCA_902797315.1 uncultured Pseudomonadota bacterium
ATGTTGGCTGCTTCACCTGGACTCGAACCAAGATTGACGGAGTCAGAATCCGCTGTCCTACCATTAGACGATGAAGCAATTAATGTCTAAATCTCGTAGAAGCTCTATACGACTTTTTTTTCTTACTGTCAAATATTTTTTAATATCTTTCTTGTATTTTCAATCTTATTCTCTATATCTTCTTTATAGGAGCCGTTATGTTTGAAAAAATATATCAAAAAATTTCTTCAGGTTTTGCAAAAAGTGTACCCTCTGATCATAAAAACAATTTAATTAAACTTGTTCAAAACCATCAAAATAAACACAATATTCCAACATATCAAACTATTGCTTGCGATTTGTTGTCAAACAAACAACAAGTCTTTGAAGCGGCTGTTTATGAGCTTTGCGTTATTGCACACATGAAACCGCATTATCAAAAACCAATCTTTGAAATTTTAAGCTCCTGCATAGCCCAATATAAAAATGATCTTAATCGAATCCAATACATCAAAAATATGCTTTCCTATCACCATTTAGATGAATTTATACACAACTAATAGGATAATATATTATATATATAAATTAATAGTTGACTTTTTACAAAGACGTTTTATATTTTTTCTTGTACACAAAAAAGCCTTATGGCTCATAAAAATTTAACTTTATAAGAAAGGATAATCTATGTCGACTGGAACTGTAAAATGGTTTAATACCAAAAAGGGATATGGCTTTATTGAACCAGAAGCCGGTGGTAAGGATATTTTTGTTCACATTACAAAACTTGAAGAAAAAGGGATTCGAAGGCTTTTTGATGGGCAAAAAGTAAGCTATGAGCCTTATGATGACAGGGGGCGCATTGCAGCCGGCGACATTAAAATCTTGTAAAAAAAAAGATTACAAAAAAAACCTCTTGCACAAGAGGTTTTTTTTTGTAACCCACTTTATTCGTATTATTTTTTCTTTTGAGTGGAACTCACAGGTTTCAAATTTCGCGTCATCTCCATAAACTTTTCTGTTCGCTGTTTTTTGAGCTCATTCGGTGTCATTTCTAAAAGTTCTGAAAGGTGTTTTGCAATAGTATCCCCCACAAGTTGATAAATCTGTTCATGATGACGATGCGCCCCGCCGACAGGTTCTTCAATAATATCATCAATCACTTTATACTTCTTTAAATCCTGCGCTGTCAATTTTAATGCTTCCGTTGCTTCTTTTACCTTATCAACTGAACGCCATAAAATTGATGCACATCCTTCTGGTGAAATAACTGAATAAATTGCATTAGAAAGCATCAAAACCCTATTAGCCGTCGCAATGGCAATAGCGCCCCCCGATCCGCCCTCGCCGATAATTGTCGCAATCACAGGAACTTTAACTTGAAAGCATTTTTCAATTGATGAAGCAATAGCTTCTGCCTGTCCTCGTTCTTCAGCATCAATACCTGGATAAGCTCCAGCCGTGTCTACAAAACTAAGAATTGGCAAATTTAGGCGTGTGGCCAAATCCATTAAACGTTGTGCTTTTCGATACCCCTCAGGACGAGCCATGCCAAAATTATGCTTCATTCGTGTTTGCAAATCATGACCTTTTTCTTGTCCGATTACAGCAACTGAGACGCCCTTAAACTGACCTATACCTGCAACCATTGAAGCATCATCCGAAAAGCGTCTGTCGCCTGAAAGAGGAACAAAGTCTTCGATCAAAGCCCCAATAAAATCAAGTGTGTGTGGGCGATTCGGATGGCGAGCAATTTGTGTTTTCTGCCATGGTGTCAAATTTTGATAGGCGCTTGCAATTAAACGACTGAGTTTTGTTTTTAATCGCTTAATTTCCTTTTCAATATCAAGATCTTCTTCTTTTGAAATTTTTTGCAGATGGGCGATTTTTTCTTCGACCTCAACAATTTCCGTTTCAAAATCCAAAACAACTTCAGCTTGTTCTTGTGGCATTTTTCTTCCTTTTTCAATTTTTCTTATCCTAACTCTTAGCACGTAATCAAAAAAATATCATCTTTTATTTTTGATAACTGTTGATTTTTTTATTCCAATGATTGAAAATCAAAACAAAATTACTTAAACTAGCGTTGTGTTTTGTATTTCGATTGGTTTTCTAAAGGAAAAAAAATTTGCTTTCGATATTGTTTTTTATATCTGTTTTCTCATCACTCATGTGGCTTATATACTCCGGTTTGTTTGTCTATCACCGTTTTGAAACTGTTGACATGACTTCCGTTGATGCTTACACGCTTGCTTTATATGCCGCACTTGTTATGATTCCTGTTTGGATTGTTTGGCAAGTCTTTGGTTTTATCAATCAATACTTCAAAACAAAGTCAACCGATACGAAACTTCAACAACTTTTTACTCAGATGAAAAAAAATCAAGACTATACGGATTTGGTTGTTCGTGTCATGCTTGATGCCGAGCACGAAATTAAAGACGGATTTGTTGTCGGAAAATTTGATGTTTTTGTGGCTGACATTAATGAGATTTTAGCTGATATTGTTCAGCGTTCAAACATTGCATCAACCATCAAACTTGAGGAATTATGGCTTCGCGTCAAAAACGGTGAACGGTGGAGCATCGCAAAAACTTTTATTGAAAATGCAAAAGCCAATACTGATTTTGAAACATATTTAAAAGAAAAAGCTCAAAAAGACACTGTTTTCAAAGGAACTTTGTTAGAATTTTGTGCACGTTATCAAAACCTAACCGGTTTACTTGAAAAGCACGATAGAGATCGTGTTTTTATCACTATTTTAGAAACCGGCGTTATGGGAAGGGTTTATTCTATTTTAGCGCCGATTGCTTTAGGCGTTTCAGCCACACAAGCGCCCCAGCAAGAGCCAGAATCCGAACAAGAGGACGAGACTTTTGACATATCTCCTAATATTGAAAAGATGGAAGCTCCTATCCAAGAGAAAACAGATTCTGTGTTCACAAAACTTAATCCTTTCAGTAAAAAGAAAAAAACAAGAGAAACGCCTGACAATGACATACCTTCCGAACCAGAAGATTCTGACGAGGCTTTTTTCTCTGCCCTGCAAAAGAGCATGACAGAAGACAAACAAGAACCAGCATTGCAACAGACAAACGCTTCTCAAGATAATGATGAGCCGCGCTTTGAAATTAGTTTTGATACCAAAAGCGAGCAAGAAGATTCTGACGAGATAAAAGAGCTTGCCCAACATCAAGAAGAAACACTTAAGAATTTTTTAAAAGAACCTGCAAAGACTGAACCAAAACTTGAAACAGAAGATAATTTAGCTTATCCCTTTGGCGGTTGGACAGATGAAAATTCTCAAGAAAAATAAATTTTATTTAACACTTTTTGTTCTGACATTTTTGTGTTCAGGACAGTTATGTGCGCTTGAAAACAAAATCGCCCTTTATAACGACGCAAAATACACAGATGGATTTAAGCATTTTTCTTATGTCAACCCCGAAGCCCCTAAGGGAGGGCGAATAATTATGCCTGAATATGGTGGCTTTGATAATTTTAACCCTTTTATTTTCAAGGGTTCTGCCTCAGGAACGGTTGCTGATTTAATTTGGGACAGTTTAGGCTGTACGCCGCTTGATGATATTTCTGTTGTATATCCACTAATCGCTGAAAAATTTGAACTCGGTCAAGACTATGTTGATTTTATTTTAAATCCTAAAGCGGTTTTTAGCGACGGCTCCCCAATTAAAGCAGACGATGTTATTTTCAGCTTCAATATTTTACTTAAAAAAGGCGCACCGATTTATAAAGTTTATTATGCTGATGTTGATCGCGTTGAGAAAAAAGGCGAAAGGCATGTACGTTTTCATTTTAAACCAAACAATCAAAATCGTGAACTTCCTTTAATTTTAAGCCAATTCAAAATTTTTCCCAAAAAGGATTGGGAAAATCGCGATTTTGCAAAGCCAAGTCTTCAAATTCCTCTCGGAAACGGACCTTATAAAATTAAAAGTTTTAAGGCAGGAAAATATATTATCTTAGAACGCAATCAAAATTATTGGGCTAAAGATTTATCAACTCGTAAAGGTTTGTATAATTTTGATGAAATTCGCCTTGAATATTATCAAGACACAACTGTAACCTTACAAGCTTTATTTTCAGGAAACATTGATGTTCGCGAAGAGTATATTGCTAAA
>CADBSM010000025.1 GCA_902797315.1 uncultured Pseudomonadota bacterium
AGGCGGAATCCTCAATTCTTGCCCTGCCGACAATCGTGTTGATGCTTCGCAACGCTTGCCGTCGACTTTGATTTGTTTTGTGCGTATCAATTTTTGCAAATGCGAAAGTGTTAATGAAGGATACTCTCTTAAAAACCAGCGGTTTAATCTGATACCGTCATCATCGGGTTTGATTTTAATAATTGAGATGCCAGACATTATCTGCCGCCTTTCTTTTTAGAATTTGGCCGGCCGATTGTGCGCGGGACATAGGGTTTGTTTTGTTGTTTTTGATTATCATACACTTTTGAGTCAATCATTTGAGGCAGACTTTCAATTAATTCATCTATGTATTGCGGCATTTTAAATTCAATGATACGCTCTTGAGCGGCGCGTTCTTTTTCATACTCTTTTACTTCGTCCTGAACTAAAATAACGCCCGAAATGTCACTTGAGTTTTTCTTGGTGTGCGAAAAAATCTCTTCTCGAGGCATAACAACAAGAACGGCGTTTTCTTTTTGTTTAAGATTGTCGATAAATTCTTCGGTCAACTTATCAAACGTTTCTTGAGAAACTGCAATTTTTTTGAATTTTTCCTCATTGCTCATTTTTTTGTCTCCTTTTGTTTTTGATTTCTTAAATGATCAAAATATTCAATCCGTTTTTTTATCTCGCGTTCAAAGCCTCGTTCAACTGGCTCATAAATTTTAACTCTTTTCAAATCATCAGGAAAATAATTTTGCCCCGAAAAACCGTCTTCTAAATCCTGATCATAAATATAGCCGTCACTATAACCCAAATTTTTCATCAGTTTAGTTGGTGCATTTAGAATATGTTTCGGCGGCATCAGAGAACCTGTTTTTCGAGCCAAAGCATAAGCCTTGTCCATCGCTTTATATACAGAGGCTGATTTAGGAGCTGTTGCTAAATAAGCAGCAAGTTGCATCACGGCTAAATCACCTTCAGGAGAACCCAATCTCTCATACGTTTGAGCACATGATAGAGCTTGGACAACAGCATTAGGATCGGCAAGTGAGACATCTTCAATAGCAAAGCGAATCATGCGTCTGAGTAAATATCTCGGATCTTCGCCAGAAGTTAACATTCTGGCCACCCAATAAAGCGCCGCATCAACATCAGAACCGCGCAATGATTTATGCACGGCTGAAATCAAATTATAATGGCCATCACGCCCTTTATCATAGACAGGGGCTCGCGAACGGACAATATTCATCACGGCATCTTGGTCAAAAATTTCACCTTGTTTAGCATAAGAAAAAATGCTTTCTGCTAAATTGAGAATATAGCGTCCGTCACCATCTGCAATTTGTTTTAAAAATGTTCTGGCTTCATCTGTAATCGGTAGTTTTCGACCGACTTCTTTTTCTGCCCGACAAAGCAAAATTTCGAAGTCGTCTGAACCTAAACGATTAAGCACAAAAACCTGACACCGCGACAATAGAGCCGCATTCAGTTCAAAGGAAGGATTTTCTGTTGTCGCACCGACTAAAATAATTGTGCCATCTTCAACATAAGGCAAAAATCCATCTTGCTGAGATTTGTTAAAACGATGAATTTCATCTACAAAAAGCAAAGTTCCTTTGCCTTGTGTTGCACGTCTGTCCATAGCGTATGAAAAAACACGTTTTAAATCAGAAACACCTGAAAAAACGGCAGAAATTTGTTCAAAATAAAGATTTGTATGTTCTGCCATTAAACGGGCTATGGTTGTCTTCCCGCACCCCGGAGGCCCCCATAAAATGAAAGAAGAAATTTTACCGCTTTCCATCATACGCTTAAGCGGCGCATTTGCCCCTGTAAGCTGTGTTTGTCCAACAACTTCATCTAAAATTTGAGGTCGAAGCCTGTCTGCTAAAGGTCTTTTAACTTGTGTTGAGAACAACGTTTCTTCCATTTTATCTGCTCTCTCTGCCCTTTTGATAAGTGTTTTCTACTATTGTTTCGTTTGCTTTACGTTTTTTGATTTGCTCTTGAAGCTGTTGTTTTTTGTATTCTTCATATTCTTTCTTCTGACTTTCTATCATCTTTTTTTCATATTCTCGATCTTCTCTTTCTTTTCTGAGTTCATATTTTTTTTCTTCCAAAACACGACGCATACGATCATGTCTTGCTTTCTCAGCGCTTTGCTCATCTTTTTCACCGCGATGATGAAATTTTTCCATAATTTCTTCATCTGTGTCCTGTCTTTTTAAAAAGGCGTCATAAAGCTTTTTGCCTGCACGCATAATGTCTTCAATTCTTACCCCTGGATGTTTTCTGGCGTCCCACACGCCTGCCGGACCAACAGAAAAGAAAAATTGAGTTAAATCCAGCCCTTTAAATTTTTTCTTTTTTGTTTTAGGTGCTAATATCTCTTTCAATTCTTTGGGAGTAACTGGCCGTCCGAGAGCCTGTTCAATTTGAGCCTGCGAAATAATACACTCACTCAAATCAAGTTCATAAATATTGACCCCTGTAAAATTACAACCCGTGAAATCAACACCACGTAAATTCACTTGGCTCAAATCTATTTTTGACAAGTCAAGAAGTGTGAGGTTGATCCGCCTTAAATTTAGTTTGTGTGGGTAGTATTGAGCTAAAAATTCAATTAAATCCTGCAATTCCTGCAAGGCTATTTCATCTACTTCGATATCAAGTAAAATAGCATCTTCAATATCTGCATCAACAAGTTTAACGCCACGCATCTTAGCGCCCGTAAAATTCGTAGACTTGAGTTTAGCGCCTGAAAAAACAGCCTGATTTAAATTAGCTCCGGAAAGATTTGCGCCGGATAAATCAGCAGAACTAAAATCAGCCCCTTGCAAATTGGCATTTGAAAAGTCAGCCTCACGCAGGTCAGCTCCTGAAAAATCAGCATTTTTCAATGTTTGTCCTGAAAATTGAGCACCATAAAGTTCTTGATCATGATAATCAACACCATCATCAAGACGTTTTGCCTGAGTAAGCGGTGCTTTTTCATCACCTTCTTTAATTCTAAATTCTGAAATTGCAGACCACGAAAAATTGTTTTCGTACAACTTATCTATGTCAAAATCTTCCTGACGTGCTTCTCTAACTTTTGCACGCATGAGATTAAATCGCTCAGCTGTTTTTTTACTTTGGTCCGACATCGTGATATTCCCTCATCAAAACTGATGTTTTAGTTTACATCATTTTATTTTCAAACACAAGAATTTCATTTGATTTTCCCTTCATCTTTTTGCCACAAATAGCGCACCAGAAAAACATTGGGAATACACATTAAACCCGCTATGATGAAAAATATCGGCCAAGAAGTTAACTCTAAGAGAAAACCAGAAGTTGCCGCAAAAAAATCTCGCGCCAAACTTGTCAGCGAAGACAAAAGAGCATATTGGGTTGCTGTGTATAAAACATTGCAAAGCGATGACATATAAGCTACCAATGCCGCTGTTGCCATACCTGAAACAAAATTTTCAAGCGAAATGGTTAAAACAAGCATAAAAAGATTATGTCCTACCAATGCCTGCAAGGCATAAAAGGCTGTTGTTGCCCCTTGTGCCCATGCTGCAATATAAAGCCCCCGATACAAGCCTTGTTTTTTCAGGAAAAGTCCACCATACAAACCTCCCAAAATTGTTGCGCCCATACCGTAAATTTTAATAACATATGCGATTTCAAGTTTGGAAAAGCCCATATCATCATAAAAAGGATAAGCCATCGGACCAATATAAGCGTCGCACAGACGATAAATAAAAATCAGGCACAAAATGAGTTTCCAATCTTTATGTGATAAAAAATCTTTCAAAGGTTCAAGCACTTTATTTTGCAAAAAACGTTTTGGTGTTTGAATTTGTTGATTTTGATATTCAAAATAAGCAGGTTCTTTTACAAAACAAAGAGTCAAAATGCCGGCTATTGTACCCAATGACATTATAACATAAACACTATTCCAACTCATCATAGAAGCTAGTCCTAAAGCGCCAGCCCCTGAAAAAAGCAATCCTAAACGATATCCAAGCACAAAAATAGCCGCACCAGAGGCTTGAGCATCTTTGTCTTTGATAAACATCTCAACTCGAAAAGCATCTAAAATAATATCGAGCGTCGCCGAACAAAAGCTCACTATCAGCGCTGTAACAACAAGGTAGAATTTTGACATTTCTGGTGTCCATCTTGACATCAAAAAAATTGCAAAAAACAGAACTATTTGAGTTAAAATTCCCCAACTTCTGCGTCTTCCTAAATGCCAAAACAAGGGAATTTTGACGCCGTCTACCAATGGCGACCACAAAAACTTAAAAGCATAAGGAATTTTGACAAGTGAAAAAGCCCCAATAGCAGCATAGCTCCAATGAACATCTTTAAGCCATAGGCTCAATGTGGTAAATACAAGCAAAAAGGGAAAACCACTTGCAAATCCCAAGATTGTCAGCACCAACATCTTTTGATTGAAATATGTTTGCCGAATATTTTCAAATTTTTCTTTCATATCATGGATTATGAACATGTTCGGCTTAAAATTATCTTAAAAAAAAGAAAGCTTACTTAAAAATATTCCAAAGCCATTGACTAACTAAATTAGAAGCGACTGAAAACAAAAAAGAAAACAGCAATGTCAACAGCGGATGTTTTTTAATCCAATCTACAATTTTGTGATAAAGCGTTTTGCTCAAAAATTCAACTTCTTTACCGGCTTGTTTCAAATCGTTTTCTGCCCTTGTTTTTGACATACTGAACCCTTTCTTATTTCAAAGTCTTATTGTTTCAAACCATCATAAGAAGCTTTAACTGTTTTTATCTTCATATAAATATCGAGCCAAAAAAAATCAAGCTGCTAAGCTTTCTTTTGTTCTTTCAAAATAAAACTTGCTTTTGTCCTTTCAAAGATTTACATTAGATTTTGAAGATTTCTAAGGAAGAAAAAAATGTCTTACACCCATCATTTAGAGCATCATCATAAACACAATCATCATCAAGATGTGAGCGAAAAATCTATAAAATATCTTATCGTTTCGTTTGCTATTAATATGTTGCTTTCATTGGTAGAATTTATTGCAGGCATTATTGCCGGCAGTGTTTCTTTAATCGGAGACGCATTGCACAACACCTCAGATGCTTTTTCTATTTTAATTGCCGTCATTGCTTTTAAAATCGGGCGCAAAAAAGCAACCCCAAAATACACTTATGGTTTCAAACGAGCTGAAGTCATTGGCGGGTTTGTTAACTTAATTTTACTTTTTATTTCAGGTTTATATTTGATTATTGAAGGTGTTGAGCGCTTACTTTTTCCTCGTCCGATTGAAGGTTGGGTCATCATCATTGTTTCTGTTTTAGCTCTTGTCATTGATATTGCAACAGCCAAAATTTCACATCATGGCGCACACTCAAACTCAAACATGAAAATGCTCTTTTTGCACAATTTAGCAGACGCTTTTGGTTCCATCGGCGTTATTGTTTCAGGTATTTGTGTTGTGATGTTTAACCTTTATTTTGTTGATGGGCTGATTGCTTTGATCATCGCAGCATATATGATTTGCCAATCTGTTATATCCTTCAAACCAATTGTTCATATTTTAATGAATGCCGCACCTGAGAATATTGATTTAGCAGAAATCGAAAAAGCCATTAAACAAATCAACGGTGTAGACGACGTACATCATATGCATGTTTGGTGCATTAGCGAGCATAATGTGTCTCTTGAATGCCACATTAAGGGCTCTGATTTAGAGCTGGTGCATAAAATCAACACTCTTCTTGCACAAAAATTTAATATCAACCATTGCAACATACAACTTGAGAACGAAGATTGTTCTCATCAATGTCATTTATAAACAGGAACAATTTAATGATTATCAAAAAAGTTGAATTTACAGACATTTTTGCCTCAAACTGCTATTTTTACATTGATGAGGCGAGCAGACACGGCTTTGTTATCGACCCTTCTGCACACGCTGACAAGCTTTTAGAAATTATCAAAGAAAATAGGTGGACAATTGAAAAGATTTTGCTAACCCACTCTCATTTGGATCATATTGGGGCAGTTTTGGATTTGTCTCATGAGCTCAATATTCCTTATTACGGGCATATCGCTGCCAAGGAATATCTTTTAAGACCTGAATTACAAGCACATTTTACAGACACCAAAGTTCTCAAAGGCATGAAATATTTGAGTGATGCTGAAGAAATCACTTTAGCCGCCAACCCGAATTTTAAACTTAAAACCATAGCAACAGAAGGACATACGCTTGATTCTGTCGTCTATTATGATGAACAAAATCAAACTGCCTTTACAGGTGATTCGATTTTTCAAAATGGTATTGGGCGTACTGATATTGAAGGATCTGGCGGAAATTATCAAAAACTAATGGACAATCTACAAAATAAAATATTAAAGCTTGACGAAAACACAAAACTTTATCCGGGACACGGCCCATCAACGACGGTTGGGCAGGAAAAATATTGGTATCAAGCATAAAAACCATCCTTTGGGTCGTAGAAAACTATTTTAACTTCAGCATTTTTAATTTTTTCCTTTAAGTTTTCAGGCGCAACTTTCAAAA
>CADBSM010000026.1 GCA_902797315.1 uncultured Pseudomonadota bacterium
ATTTTACCCGAGGTCACACTGTCATATTTTGTTGTATTCACCCCTGAAAAACGTTCATAATGTCCTAAATCAAGGTCTGCTTCCGTGCCATCATCTGTCACAAAAACTTCACCATGTTGATAGGGGCTCATCGTTCCTGGATCAATATTGAGATATGGATCTAATTTTCGAAGCCTGACCTTAAAACCTCTTCCTTGCAAAATAGCAGCCAAAGATGCAGAAGCCAAACCTTTTCCAAGAGATGATACCACACCTCCCGTAATAAAAATAAATTTTGTTTGTGCAGATGTCATATTTTTTTCTTTCTTTTAAAGTGGCAAAGGCACCTTAGTTCAGAAAAGGTGCCTTTGTTCATTAATTTAAAACCATATTATTTCTCAACAGGAACTGTTGGTACTTCCGGTAAATTTTGAGAAACAGGCACCGTATCAACAACGGAGACAACTTTATGATCAACTCCTTTATAATAAAGAGAAAGAGCAATACTGGTGGCAAAAAACACCGTAGCTAAAATAGCTGTCAAACGCGTTAAAAGATTACCTGTGCCTCTTGCGCTTAAAAAGCTGTTAGCACCTGATCCTCCACCCAATCCGTTCAAGGCGCCGCCACCTGAACGTTGCATCAAAATCAATGCCACCAAAAAGATGGCTGTCATCAAATGTATAACAAGCAATACTGATCCCATATTTTTATCTTTCCTTTTCTAAAACATTATTTTACTTTTTTGATGATTGACATAAAATCTTCAACCTTCAGACTTGCACCACCAATCAACCCACCATCGACATCCTTTAATGACAGTAGTTGCTCAGCATTAGACGGTTTCATTGAACCGCCATACAAAATACGCATTCTGACTGCTGGCATAGCACCTAATTTTTTAACCAAAACTGATCTGATAAAAGCGTGCATATCTTCAACTTCATCTGGCGTCGGTGTTTTTCCTGTGCCAATTGCCCAAACAGGCTCATAAGCGATAACCGTATTGCCCCCATTTGACTCTTTAGGTACAGAAGTCATAATTTGTTTTTCACAAACCTCTTTTGCCAATCCAGCTTCACGCTCAGCAAGCGTTTCTCCAATGCAAATAATCGTCCTCAAGCCAGCCTTATGTGCCGCTTTAGCTTTAGACCTAACCATTGAGCTTGTTTCTTTATGATCTGTTCTTCGCTCAGAGTGCCCGAGTATCACATACTCACAGCCAACTTCTTTAAGCATAACAGGACTGATATCTCCTGTATGAGCGCCGTTTTCCGCCCACGAACAGTCTTGTGCGCCCAATTTAACATTTGAGCCCCACAGTGCATTTTTAACACCAGACAAAACCGTAAAAGGCGGACAAATCAAAACTTCGCAATTTAAATCAATCTTTTTTGTTTCCAACGCAATTGATTTAGCAAGACTCCTAGCATCTCCCTTCAAGTCGTTCATTTTCCAGTTTCCGGCTATCAAGGGTTTGCGTACCTTATGTTTGTAAGCCATATTCATATCCTCTTTAATTAAACTTTCTTTCTTTTAGCATATTCATTTTTTATTTTCCAGTTTAAAAAACTTTTCAACATCAATATTTAATATTTGCAATCAAAATTTAATCTTTTATAATACGGGCTAAAATAAACTTTATTAAAATAGGAAAGAAAAATGATCAATAAATTAGCCAAAGCTCAAAAGAGCTGGATTGCAAAATTAATTTTAACATTAACCGCTTTAAGCTTTATGTCCTTGTTTGGCATTACCGGTTACATCTCAAATGCTTCAAACAACAGAACAGTTATTTCTGTTGATAACATGAAAGTTTCCCAAGCCGCATTTGCTTATGAGTTTCAAAAAGAATTAAATGCAGCCAAAAACCTTCTCAACATTGATTTAAATGATGAACTGAATGAGGAGATTCGTTCAGCTGTTACAAATTCTGTTTCTCAAAAAATGCTCAAAGATGCTATTATTGACCGAACCGCTCAGAAGCATCATGTTTCTTTCCGCCAAGGTCTCATTCAACAGATTATCATGAACGAACCTTCTTTTCATGATATGTCTGGAAACTTTAACAAAGATTTGTTTCGTCGTGTGCTATCTGAAAACAATATCAGCGAGTCGGAATATGTTAAAGCTGTTGAACGCGGGCTTGCTGAACAAATTTTAGTGCGTTGGCCTGTACAAAACATCACTGTTCCGAGCGCTCTTGTTAAAGCCGAATCGAAGATTGATAACAAGCGTCGCACATTTAAATACGTTTTGATTAAACCAGCAGATATTACAATTGACCGTCAAATGACACAAGATGAACTCGAGCAGTATTATGAAGATTTTTCAGCTCAATTTATTGCGCCTGAAATGCGAGATTTGTCAGTGTTATACATCCCTGTTGCTGATATTGCTCAAAACATGAAGATTGCAGATGAAGATATTAAAAGCTATTATCAAGAACACATTGACAATTATGAAACGCCTGAAAAACGCCATATCCTACAGATGATGTTTGAGACACAAGAAGCCGCCCTAAAAGCTTTTGAAAAACTTCAATCCGGCGTTTCTTTTGAGCAAGTTGCTTTAGAAAATGCCAATCAAACAAAAGAAGAAACAGATTTAGGCTATGCTTCGCAAGATGAACTGGTTGTTGAACTTGCCGAAGATGTCTTTTCTTTGAATAAAGGCGAATATACAAATCCTCTTCAGGTTGGAGATGTGTGGCAAATCATGCAGGTCACAGATATTCAACCAGCAAGCAAAAAGGACTATAGAATTGTGTCTGAAGAAATTAAGCAGGAGTTGATTGCTGATCAATTATATGATGAAATTTATAAAATTTCAGGCAAAATGGAAGATTCTTTAGGTGCAGGTAAATCATTGGAAGAAATTTCTTCTGAATTTGGTGGCTCTGTTGTCAAAGTTCTAGGCTTAACTGATACTGCAACAGCAACACATATTCCATCAAAACTCACTGCTCTTTTAACTTCTGCTGATTTTATTGATACCGCTTTTTCTTATGCAGCAGGCGAAACAAGCCAAACAATTGAATCAGATGACGGTCTTGCAATTTTGAGAGTTGATCGCATCGAAGAGACACATCAAAAAGACATTAAAGAGGTTAGCTCTGAAATTAAAGAACTTTGGCAAAACAATGAAAAAGCAGCCCTTGCACAAGAAACTTTAAATGATATTTTGCATGATGTCGAAAATGGAGATGATTTATACAAAGCAGCACCTAGATATGG
This sequence comes from uncultured Pseudomonadota bacterium, assembly GCA_902797315.1. GTDB lineage: Bacteria > Pseudomonadota > Alphaproteobacteria > RF32 > CAG-239 > UBA1254. The sequence goes on from CADBSM010000026.1 coordinate 3,216, forward strand.
CTTGCATGTTTATAAATCTCAACCTATCACTCGAAATGAATCTTTTGCTGATTTAGATTACAGTGCAATCAAAGAGTTATTTATGCAAGATTTAGGACAACCTTATCAAACCTCTATCGGAGAAAATTACATCATTGCTGTACCTTCTCAAGATTATCAAGACACCTCACCTTTAAGTGATTCAGAACAAAATCTTGTCACCCTTAAAACCAAACAAGGTTTACAGCGTGATTTAGAAAAGGCTATGCTTGATTCTTATGCTAAAGATTATAAGATTAAGGTCAAATATAAACTCATGGGCATAATTGAATAAACTACCGGGCCGCTTCAAAAAAGCGGCCTCATTTTGAAAGATAAAAAAGATGAAAATTGTATTTATGGGAACTCCTGATTTTGCTGTTCCTGTTTTAAAAAAGCTGATAGAACAACACGAAGTGATTTGTGTGTACACAAGAGCACCAAAACCTTCTGGTAGAGGCGCTGAATTAAAAAAAACACCGGTACATTTAATTGCTGAAAAAAATGGCATTGAAGTTCGAACACCGAAGACCTTAAAAGATGAAAACACACAACAAGAATTCTGTTCTTTAAAGGCTGATATAGCCATTGTTGCTGCCTATGGCTTAATTTTACCAAAAAAAGTTATTGAAGCTTTTCCTTTTGGGTGTTTAAATGTTCATGCATCTGTACTTCCTCGTTGGAGAGGTGCGGCACCGATACAAAGGGCGATAGAATCCGGAGATTCTTATTCTGGTGTCACCATCATGCAAATTGTTGAAGATTTAGATGCTGGTAAGATGTATCAAAAGCAAATTGTCCCCATAACATCAGAAACAACAGGAGGCTCTTTACATGATACACTCTCACAAGTTGGCGCTGACTTGATGTGTGATGTTTTGAAAAATCTTTTGACAATTCAGCCGATGCCCCAAGATGAAACTCTTGTGACCTATGCTTCAAAATTGGAAAAAGATGAGGAAAAGCTCGATTTTTCATTAGAAGCCGAATACCTTGAACGAAAAATCAGAGCTTTCAACCCCTACCCTGGAACTTATTTTGAATATCAAGGTAACCGTTTCAAGGTTTTAAAAGCTAAAGTCACTTTAAAAGAAGGAAAACCCGGTGAAATTTTATCAGCCCAAAAATCTCTTATTATAGCCTGCAAAAAAAATGCTTTAGAGATTATAGAAATACAAAGGCAAGGAAAACGCGTTATGAGTGCTGCTGAATTACTACGAGGTTTTTCTTTCCAAGAACATTCTGCTTTATAATATAGTCGTTTTTTAATCACCAAGAGCAAAGATATTGTATTATCTTCGCGCCTTTTATAATAAAAGCTAAAAGTGTTTTTATCATAAAAGAGATGACCCAAAGCTTAAATTTTCTTTGAGTCATCTTTTTTGTTAAGGATTAAAAAAATCAATAAAATTAATTTGTTGTTTCTTCTCGATAATATTTTTTTGCAACAGACATATCTTTTAAGAAATCTTCCATTTCCTGTTCATGTTCGATTTCTTCTTGAAGAATACGTTCTGCCATAGCAAATGTTGCATAATCTTTTCCAAAAGTCATATCGCATATACCTTGATACCGACCAATCGCACAACGTTCAGAATCAAGGTTCTGTTTAACAAGTGTAAATGTATCTTCATTAAATGGTATATCATATTTACATTTTGCTAATTTAGTAAAATCATCAGGATTTAAAATTGGCGTTCCGCCAAGTTCTATAATTCGATCGGCAAGCATATCTGCATGTTTATATTCTTCTTTAGCGTGTTCCTCAAATTCTTCAACAATATTTGAGCGCATTTGTCCTGTTGCTAATTTCGCACCTAAAAAATATTGATAATAAGCCAGCCATTCTTCAGCATACGCTTCATTTAAAACTTTAATCAAATCATTTACATCTGTTTTTGAAATTTTCCGTGCCATATCGCCCATTTTATTTTTCCTTTCATCACAATACGTCTTATCTTTACAAAGTATGACTTCCGTTTAAAAATTCAAGTTGGGGCTTTAAAAAAAATTTACTTCAATTTAAGCTTTGAAGCATAATATAATTTATAAAGAAAAGGAGAAGAAAAAATGGTCTTAATAGCTCCAAGTTTATTATCTGCTGATTTTTCAAGGCTTAAAGAAGAAATCACAGCCCTTGAAAAAGCCGGCGCTGATATGATTCATCTTGATATTATGGATGGACATTTTGTACCAAATTTGACTTTTGGCGCTCCTATTATAAAATCAATTAGGCCAATAACAAATTTACCCTTTGACGCACACTTAATGGTTCAAAACCCCGAAAATTTGTTTGAAAGTTTAGCGCACGCTGGCGTCAATTGCATTACAATACACGCAGAAGCTGTGACACATCTTGATAGAGTGCTTACTCAAATTAAAACTTTAGGCCTTAGAGCCGGTGTCGCTCTCAATCCTTCAACAGACGAAAACAAAATTAAATATGTGCTCGATAAGCTTGATTTAGTGCTTGTAATGACAGTTAATCCAGGCTTTGGAGGACAAAGCTTTATTCAAAGCGGCGTCACAAAAATTGAACGATTAAAAAAAATGACCAAAGATTATTCCATTAAAATTGAAGTTGATGGAGGTATCAATCCTTTAACAGCTGCCGCATGTATTTCTGCTGGTGCTGATATTTTGGTTGCCGGAACAGCTGTGTTTAAGACAAACGATTACCAAACAAATATTCAGGCTTTACGATAAAAAAAGGAGATAAAAATGGCAACAATCTTAGTTGTGGAAGACGAAGAGGCATTAGCTCTTTTACTTAAATATAATTTAGAAAAGGAAGGTTATCAGGTTTTAATTGAAGCTCGTGGTAATAAGGTTTTATCGGTGGTAGAAAAAAACTGCCCTTCTTTAATTTTGCTTGACTGGATGTTGCCTGAGCTTTCAGGTATTGATATCTGTAAATTAATCCGCTCTAAGCCTGATTTGAAAAAAATTCCTATTATCATGCTCACAGCTAAAGGACAAGAAGAAGATAAAATTAAGGGCTTGAATGCCGGGGCCGATGATTATGTTACAAAACCTTTTTCTGTTCCAGAGCTCATGGCTCGCGTTAAAGCTAACATGCGACGCGCCCCAGAAATTGTCACAACAAAAGAAATTGTCTACGAAGACATCAAAATTGATTTGATCCAAAAAAAGGTTTTTCGAGGCGAAAATTACGTACATTTGGGTCCAACAGAATTCAGACTCTTAAAATTACTGGCCGAAAATCCAGGACAAGTTTTTTCACGCGAATTTTTGCTTAAAAACGTGTGGGGAAACAATATTTATGTTGAATCGCGTACAATTGATGTACATATCAGACGTCTGAGAAAAGCGCTCAACGCCTTTGGTGATGATTATATCAGAACAGTGCGCGCCACCGGCTATGCTCTGGATAAAAACGATCTTTTACAATAAGCACAAAAAAAATACGGAGATTCTTAAAAAAAGAATCTCCGTATTCTCTAGCAATTCCAGTAGAGCATGAAGAGCATTGTGATAGAGATCATTATCCAAAGCAAATACTTGCTTGAAGCAATCTCTTTTGCGCTCATTCCCTCTCCATCATTAGGCAAGATATCTGTATCTTTTATAATACGGACATGAACCCAGCCGATACTCAGGAAAAGGGCATAAGCCCCAATCAGACCCAACACCTTAGGTGTCAGGGTTAAGAGGCAACCATACGCCATCACAAAACAGGCAAATGTCCTCAAAAGAAGCTTTTGCCTCATTTTGGAATTTGTCAGCACATACGCACTGACAACAAACACATGCGACAAAACAAGGATACACATGTTCGCGAACCAGGCCTCGCCTTCATTTTTGGCCGCCACAAGATAGATAGCCATATAAGCAAGCCCTAAAATGTAGACGACCCAAAACCATGCCCTATGGGCTTTTAAGATTGTTCTCATAATAATTTATGGATGGATTAATAATTTCTTTTTGGAATTTCATTATAAAATAAATTGACAACAAATGCAAGAATAAATTTGACAAAAGAATCATAATAAGCTATCTTAAAAGAAAGATATGGAGAAAAAAGATGAACACAACATTAAAAAGAGTTGCTAAAAGTGCTATCGGCGGAGCATATCTCGGAGCCGGTGTTGCTATGAAATTGGCAGAATTTGGTTTGAGCGCAAGCGAGGTTGTCTTAGGCGGCGCTAAAAATTTGGCTAATCAATTTGTTAAAGGTCCTGATTTGAATATCGGCGAGCAGCTTTTGAAAGATGTCAAAAAACAAACAGCAAAATTATCTGCTTTCTTAATAAAGAAAGGGCAATCTTATTAATGCAACAAGCCTTAGATTATAAAATAATCATCACAAACGAGGGCGTATTGGTCTTTTTGATTAAGTCGCGTGTGAATACACCTCAAAGACCTTTTTTGCTTTATGACGGTGGAAGGCATGCAACTTTGTATCGTTCCCAAGATGAAACGATTGCTTTGGATTACATCGATGAAAAAGTTATTGATCTTTTAGATGATGCTGAGAAAGTTTTGATTTTTGAAATGGATGATGAAATTGAAGATGTGCTTCGCACATATGAAGCCCCTGTGAAACACATTAAAAGAAACGCCTTTGTTGAAAGCCTTTAGTTTTTCGCTTAAATCTTTTAAAAAAACACAGCTTGATGATTTGCGCTGTGTTTTTTTATCGTTTTTTTTCATTTAAAAAATTTAGTCAGCATTATCAGTATAGGCTTTTCATGCAAAAAGAAACCCACCGAAAAACTCGATGGGTTTTGTTGCTTAAAACCTTTATGAATAGGACAATGATTATCTATTCATATAAACAGGCTGACCATAAACCGGGCCCTGGACTGGTTTTTGAGCTTGAGCACAAAGGTTTCCATTGCCGCAAGAGTAAGGCTTTTTAACATAAGATGTTGAAGAAAATGTCTTCGGTTCATAAACTGTTGTGTATGTTACATTTTTGTATACAACTTCAACAGGCTCTGAAACTGTGTAGCTGTGAGAACCGCAACCGCCTTGAGCCGGTTTAGCACCACATTTGCGACCAGCTGTTGCAGGCATTGCATAAGGTTGAGGAGCAGCATAAGTCTGAGCAGGGGCAACAGGTTGTGCCGGAGCGACTTGAGGTTCAGTTCTAGTAGAAGAGCAGGCAGAAACACCGGCTACAATTGCTAACATTACGATAACGTTTTTCATGTTTTCCCTTTCAAAATGACGTTAAATCAAAAAGCCTTTTGGTTTAACAGTTTGTTTATGTTCCATAAGATAAGGCTAAAAACAAAATTTCAACCCTATCCATTGGTTGTGCCTACCATACACAAAAAAAAATATTGTGTCAAGCGAAAATCTTAAAAAAAGATTAATTTTGCGTTTCTTTAAAATAAAAACCACATATTTTCAATATGTTAACAAAACATTTTTTGATATTTCCCTTTTTTTTATTGTTTATCAAAAAAATAATATTAACATATTGATTTAAAATAAAAAAAAATTTTTTATGTTGATATGTCACAAATTAAAATTTTGTCTTTTTTAATCATTGTATAATGCGCCTTTGGAGAAGAAAAATGAATTTATTTAGAAAATTTTCTGCAAAAATTTTAACCGAACCTGTCATAGAAATTAATCTCAATCGCTTACTTG